>JBDLIQ010000008.1:0-64322 GCA_039714775.1 Bacteroidota bacterium | reverse complement strand
GAGGAGCCTAAGAAGGACAAATAAACAGATGCGCTATGGCGGTTCAGGGAGGTGCGAAAGCAGGAAAGATCTCTAAACCGTATGGACTTCAGGGTGAGGTTCACATCATACTGAACCCCTCTGTAGCAAAGCACATAGAACAGGGAAACCCGTTGTTCATCGATCTGGATGGACAGCGGGTTCCTTTTTTTATAGAGTCGGCCGATCTTGTATCGGACAATCAGGCCATTGTTGGGTTTGAGTTTATCACCTCAGTCGAGGAGGCCAGGAAGGTCTGTGGCCACGATGTCTACCTGGATCCCGCCAAACACTTCGGATCTTCTGGGGACCCGGATGGCTCGGAGGACCCGGAGAACCTGGAGAACCGCCAAAAGGTGGTTGGCTACCAGGCTATTGATGAAAAACTTGGTGCACTGGGACCGGTATTGGAGTACCTGCCCAATGAGATGAATCCCGTATGGCTCATCGATTACTCAGGTAAGGAGTTGATGATTCCTGCCGCCGAAGAGTTCATAAAGAGAATTAACCACCGCAAACAGACCCTTCACCTGAACCTTCCTGAAGGGCTTACCGACTTATAACTTTTTTTGAAGTGAGCTGCCAGCAGGAGTTTCTGCGGACTTAAACAGAACTCTCTTTGCGCAAGGCCTGAATGCGCATGATACTCAGGTTCGTGATTTCTGCGATTTGCCCATCAGAGTATCCCCTGGTAATCATGTTCACGGCGATTTTCTTAAGATTTTGTTGGATTCCCTTCTCCATTCCCTCCTCAAATCCCTGCTCCATTAACCTGTTGCGGATTTCATCAAATGCATCTTTTGCTTCTGGTGATATTTTTTCCATGATTTGATTAAATTTTTCAGGTGTCATGCCTGATACGTGATATAAATATAGCACTATTCTCTGAATATTTGTTCTCTCAATGTTTCTAAACTCCCGCAATATCTCTCTGGCCAGAAGAGGGTTGTCCTGAATAAATTCAATAAAATTGTCGCTTCGTTTTAAAACCCATACCCCGATTTTTACATTTGGCCTTTTGAAGTGCTGAATAATTGTGTGGTCCTCAAAATCTTTGGTATTAAACAGCACATAGTCGAACAGTGGAACAAAACGTTTCAGTTCCTCCGGTAAATTCTTTACAATCTCCTGGCGGTTCCACCTTAGTTTGCCATGATAAAACACGATGGCAATCACCGGTGTGAGCTCTTGTTTGTTATCCTGCTGGCTTTCCCACACATTTAATATGTAGCGCAGGAGCTGTAAATGAGTGTTCTTCGCAGGATAACTCTTATGTTCATAGAGTAGGGAGATCTTGATCCTCTTATCCCCGTAACGCATGTTACAGGAGATGTCTCTGAAATAGGAGCCCAGCTCCTTATCCACATATTCGGTAGGATCATACTCCAGTGTATCGAGGTGTATGTCGCTTATAACCTCCGGTGGCAGGGTGCCCTGAAGCAGGTCCTGGAGATTTTCCTTCACGGAAAATATGCCTTTGAAAAATGAGTCATGGATATTGTTTAACATAAAAGGATTTACTCCTTTATGTCATGAAAGTGAATATATCGTCCATCCGGGGTTAGTTTTTTTTGTTCAGGGTGTTCCGATGACGAAAACAGGAAAATTAACCATCGGAAACGGACCCTTCACCTGAACCTTCCTGAAGGAATCACCGAATTGTAACACTTTCTCTCTTTCAAGGACGCAACAGGAAGGTCTCTCCCTGCCTGTCTATCTTAACAATGGATGAAGGGACCGCTGGTCTCTTCTCATCCTGTCTCCAGTTTACCACGTAGTCCACCTCTTCAAGAAGGATGGATTCAATCGCTGCAAAAGTGCCAGGAGACGGATGGCCGGAGGTGTTTGCCGAGGTGGAGACAATGGGGAGGCCTGTCAACTCCATGACCTGCATGCAGAAGGGATCGGAGGTGATCCTGATACCGACCGATCCGTCCTCTGCAACCAGTCCACTCGCAAGGTTTTTAGCTCCCGGATAGATAATGGTGGTTGGCTTTGTGGCTACTTTGATGATCTCAACCGCTTTTTCAGGGACTTCCTTCAGATAGCTCTCAAGCATTTCAGCTCCCGGCATCAGTACCAGCATGCTTTTGCTGTCGGATCTCTGTTTGATCTCGTAGATCCGTTTGACTGCCTCAGGGTTTGTGGCATCGCAGCCGATACCCCAGATGGTGTCGGTAGGGTAGAGGATGGTTCCCCCTGATAAGATTATCTCAGCGGCTCTTCTGGCTTCAGATTCAATCATTCCGGCATTCAAGATAGACATTATATAGGGAAGGAATGGTCTCCTCTTCCCTGAATTTGAGGGCATGGGCACCCCCCTCTCTGATCAGCCGGTCCCGGAGCCCGGAGTCCTCAAGAACCTGGCGGATCGCATGGATCATCTGCTCACGGTCATCCGGATTAATCAGCAAACCGCCCTTTCCGGCAGTCTCTTCCAGGCATCCGCCAGCTGAGGTGATGACGGGTATTCCGGAGTTGAGCGCTTCCAGAACCGGGATGCCGAAACCTTCATAAGCCGAGGGGTAGATAAAACCGGTTGACCCCTGGTAGATAGCCGGGAGATCTCCAACCTGCACCTGGTCCAGAAAATGGATGTTGTGCATCCCGTTCTTCCTGATGTAATTTTTCACCTGGTTGAAATAGGTGGTCTTTCTACCCACCACCACCAGGGGGATATCGATGCCTCCCGTATTGATGGCTTCTACAATTCGGAGCAGATTTTTTCGCTCCTCGATGGTCCCTACATAGAGGAGGTATTCTGCAGGAAGTCCAAACTGCTGCCGGGTGTATGTCAGGGTCTCTTCACTGACCCGGTTATAGAACTGCCTGTTGCATCCCTGGTAGACAACCCGGATCCTTGATTCTTCCACCCCAAGGTGGCGAATGATATCCTGTTTGGTCTGTTCACTCGCGGCGATGATCCTCGTTGCATTTCTTACCCCGTAAAGCACCTTTTTCCTGTAGAGATAACGGTCAAAAGGCTTATATAATTCGGGATGTTCCAGGAAGATCAGATCATGGATGGTGATAACTGACCTGGTGGCTGCCCGGTGAATTCCATAGGGAATCTCATTGGAAAGGCCGTGATAAACAGCCACAGCATCATTGTCCAGACGGTTGGAGAGCCAAAAACTTCGCCAGTAGGAGCTGGAGTGTCTGCCGATCCGGGTTTTCGCTCTTTTGATAATGGCTCCCTCAGGCTCGAGGAACAGGTCAGGATCGGCTATTGAAGGGGTGTAAAGGAGGCATTCATTCCCGGGAAAAAAGCGGTGGATATTGGATATGACATACCTGCCATAGTTGCCCAGTCCACCATAGTTATTAAAGGCCTGTTTTGCATCAAATCCGATCCGCATTAGACAGCTACCTGGTACTCCCTGAGGGCGTCGTTAAGTGAAGTCTTTAGATCTGTGGAAGGCTTTCTGGTTCCAATGATCAATGCACATGGCACCTGGTAATCGCCTGCCGGGAAAGATTTGGTATAGGATCCGGGGATCACCACGGACCGCTGAGGAACAACACCCTTCATCTCCACTGGTGATGAACCGGTGACATCAATAATGCGGGTTGAGTTGGTGATCACCACATTCGCACCCAGCACAGCCTCTTTTTCAACCCTCACACCCTCAACAAGGATGCAGCGGGAACCAATAAAGCAGTTGTCTTCGATAATCACAGGGGCCGCCTGGACAGGCTCCAGGACACCTCCGATCCCCACTCCGCCGCTGAGGTGAACACTCTTCCCAATCTGAGCGCACGAACCTACAGTGGCCCAGGTGTCTACCATGGTCCCCTCCTCCACATAGGCCCCGATGTTTACATAGGAGGGCATCAGAATCACACCTTTTGAGATGTATGCACCATACCTGGCAATGGCCTGGGGCACCACCCTGACTCCTTTCTGCTTGTATCCTGTTTTCAAAGGGATCTTATCATGAAATTCAAAAGGCGGCACCTCAATAGTCTCCATCTGGCGGATAGGAAAATAGAGGATTACAGCCTTCTTGATCCAGTCATTCACCTGCCATCCTGAGGCTCCCTGTTCTGCAACACGCACCTCTCCTCTGTCCAGTAGATCAACCACCTCGAAAATGGTATCCTGTACACGCTTCTCTTTCAATAATTCCCTGTTTTCCCAGGCGGATTCAATGGTCTTTTTCAAGTTCATCTGCTTATGATATTTCTCCTGCTAAAAGTAACAACTTTCAACAATCTTGCTGCCAAATACATTACAACAAGTGTAAATATGATGGTTGCACCGGAAGGAATATCCATATAATAAGAGAAAACCAGTCCCAGGAGGGAGGCAACGAAACCAATGAGGACAGACCAAACCATAATTTTTCCAAACCGGTTGGTGAAGAGGTTGGCAATGTTTTGTGGAATGGTTAAAATGGAGAGCACCAGGATAATCCCGGCGATCCGGATACTCAACACCACAGTCAGTGCCACCAGGATAATCAACAGATAGTTCATCAGCATCACAGGAATCCCCCTGGTTTTTGCGAATTGCTCATCAAATGATATGTAGAGTATTGGTTTGAACAGGATGGTGAAAAAGGCTGTGACCACAACAGCAAGGGAGAGCATCAGCCAGAGGTCGAGGGCGGTTACAGTGAGGATACTGCCGAAAAGATAACTCATTAAATTGGGTGCATATCCGGGGGTCATGGTTATGAAGATGATTCCCAAAGCCATCCCCAGTGACCACATAATGGCAATAATGGAATCATTGCGAAGCACCTTTCGTCGGGTAAGGTTTTCAGTGGTTAATGCGGCAAGTACTGCAAACAGAGCAGCTCCGGCCAGGGGAGGAAATCCGAGAAAATAGCCGATGCCCACCCCTCCGAATGAAGCGTGGGTTATTCCGCCACTGATGAAAACCATCCTTCTTGATACGATGTATGTTCCGATGATCCCGCAGGTTACCGACATGAGGATCGCCGAAAAAAAGGCGTGCTGAAAAAAGCCGTATCTGAACAGTTCCAGGATATCCATGGGGTCAGTGGTTGTGGTTTTTCATTACCCTGTGGGGAATCGTACCATGGGAGATGATTTCAATGGGGCAGTTATAGACCTTCAGTTGCTCTTCACTGATTTCGTTGGAGGCGTGGTAGTGAAGATCGCGGTTTACACAGGCAATGCTCTTGATATAGGGAGAGATGGTCCCGATATCGTGCGAAACAAGCAGGATGGTCATGGTTTTATTGAGCTCCCCCAGCAGGGCGTACAGCTCCATTTCAAAACGGTTATCCACATGGGTGTCGGGTTCGTCAAGGATCAGCAAACGGGGCGAAGAGACAATGGCCCTGGCCAGCAGGGTACGCTGAAGCTCACCTCCGGAAAGCTCTCCAATGGGTCTTGAATGAAGTGAGGCGATCCCCACCTTTTCCAGCACCTCTTCCAGTTGCTGTTTTTTACCAAGCCCGGAAGCAACCACCTCCCTGACCGTTATGGGGAATTGCTCATCCACCTGGTTGCCCTGGGGCAGGTACCCGATCTCTGAACGGGCAATGGCATACTTGACCTCTCCCTTCACCGGTTTTATCAACCCCATCAGCACCTTCAGCAGGGTGGTTTTTCCTCCCCCGTTTGGACCTATAATCCCAATGAAGTCATGTTCCATAACGGTCAGGGAGACGTTGTTCAGAACCACCTTCCCGTGGTAGGCAGCATCCAGGTTTTTTATCTGAAGGAGAGGTTGTGCCATTACAGGGATCTGCTTAATTGGGTTGCAATAAATAGCATCTGGCTGTGCCAATTATAATCCAGGGGATCGATCTGAACGATCTTTGCCCCAATCTCCCGGGCAAGTGCTTCAGCGTTTTTCTGGTCGAACTGCTTTTGCACAAATATGGCAGAGATATGATGTCTCTTTCCAAGATCGGACATCTGTTTCATATGAGCCGGGGAGGGGGTTTTACCCTCCACCTCCAGGGGCAATTGTTCAAGTTGATAATCCCTGGCAAAATAGGAGAGGGAGGGGTGATAGATCATAAAACTCCGGTGATCCATCCCTGAGACAATCTCTGAAATCGCCTGGTCAAGAGAATCTAACTCAAGCAGCAGGGTAGCGAGATTGGAAGAGAGCACCTCTTTTTCTCCGGGAAGGAGGCTGCAAAGTGCTTCGTGCATATTGGTTGCAATTACGCCGGCATTCCTGGCCGACATCCAGACGTGTGGATTGGTTCCCCTGTGACGGTGACCGTGGCCATGTTCTTGGTCATCTCCGGTGCCCTCAATAAGCGCTATCCCTTTGGAGAGATCGACCACCCTCATACCGGGGTTCACCGACAGGATCTTCTCCATCCAGCTCAACTCAAATCCTATGTGTCCGATCCTCAGATAGAGGTCCGATTGCCTCAGGCTGTTAAGTTGTGAAAGGGTTGGTTCATAGGTAGCCGGGCTGGCACCGGGCGGGATCATCACATTTACCTCCACAAGGTCTCCTGCCAGGCGCTCAATAAAATAGTGCTGGGGAAGGATGCTTACACTAACGACTGCTGTTTCCGGATTGGAAGCGGTTTTCGGATGACAGGCCGAAAGCAGTAAAAGAAGAAGTGCCGTTAAGGAGAGATTTCTCATGGCTTCCTTGTGGTAAAGAGTTTGATAACCGGGGTGCCTTTTTGTGGTACCGGATCGTGGCCGTGACCGCCCCATGGATGACAACTGAGAATGCGTTTTGTTCCCAGCAGCAATCCGATCACAGGACCGTGAATCCGAAGGGAATCTATGGCATATTCTGAACAGGTGGGATGGTACCTGCATGTTTTAGGAAGCCAGGGTGAGATGACCCACTGGTAGATCCGTACCGGCAGAATCAGGATAAAAACCAGCAATGCCCTGATCCACCTGATCAGGAAGAATTTTGAAAAAGCACTGTCTGATTTGTGACTCTCTTCCATGGGTTTGAATTCAGTGATGCAAATTTAACAATAATACCACACTAATTTCGATCCGTTTTTGCATGAAATATTTTCAATTTTGTGTATTTTTGCGGCTTAATTTTACAATGAATAAGAAAGTTCAATAATTAGATAACAATTCGTAACTAAATAATTACCAATGAAAGAGGCCATAGCCATTCTTTGTGCCGGTGGACCGGCACCCGGAATAAACACTGTAGTAAGTTCTGTAACAAAGATTTTTCTTAACAACGGGTACAATGTACTTGGAATCAACGGAGGGTATAAGAGCCTTTTTGCCACTGAACCCTCTTTCGAATACCTCGATTTTGACTATGCCGACCAGATCTACAGCCGTGGAGGTTCAGCACTGACAATGAGCCGGTACAAGCCAAAAGATGACGAATTTACAGTCGACTTCTTCAAGAAGAACAATGTCAAACTGCTTGTTACCATAGGTGGTGATGATACGGCTTCCACTGCCAACAGGCTTGCCAAATTTCTTGTTAAGCAGAAACTGGATGTGAAGAACATCCATGTGCCAAAGACCATTGACAACGATCTCCCATTGCCCGAGGGAACCCCCACTTTTGGATATCATTCAGCAAAAGAGGAGGGTGTACGCATCTCAAACACCATTTATGAAGATGCACGTACCAGCGGAAACTGGTTTGTGGTAAGTGCCATGGGTCGTGAGGCCGGTCACCTTGCCTTTGGTATCGGAACCGCCTGTCACTACCCGATGATCATCATCCCCGAGATGTTCAACAAAACAAAAATCACCTTTGATAAGATCACCCGGATGATCATCTCTTCCATGGTAAAAAGAAGGATACTGGGAATTGATTATGGTGTGGCCATGGTCAGTGAAGGTGTTTTCCACTTTATGAGTGATGAGGAGATTATCGATACAGGCATTAATTTCACCTATGATGATCATGGTCACCCGGAGCTGGGAAATGTAAGTAAATCCCACATCTTCAATATGCTTACTCAGCAACATATGAAGAACCTGAGGATTAGTGTCAAGAGCCGTCCGGAAGAGATCGGGTACGAGTTGCGCTGTTGCCGGCCCATCGCCTTTGATCTTGCATACACCACCCGCCTTGGTCTTGGCGTGTTCACCCTGTTTTCAAAGGGAGAGACTGGCTGCATGACCACCATTGGCAAGGAGGGCAATATCGTACCTCTCTACCTGAAGGATGTGGAAGATGAAAACGGTAAGGTGAAGCCACGTTTGGTAAATATTGAATCTGAACTGGTTCAGGTGATCTTCAGAAACAACCTTCATTACATCACCAAAGAGGACTACAGGGCAGCAAAAAAATATGTGAAGAATCCGGAAGAGTATGATTTCCTGAAGATTCTCAAATGGGATGAGTAGTCCTTTCCCGGTGCCATTGATTTGTTTGGATTAATACCTGATCTATTTGTGAATAGGTCAGGAATGTCCTATTTTTAAAAGAAAAAAGCATGGCACAAGGGGCAAGAAAAAAAGGAACCATTGGAATACTAACCGGGGGAGGGGATGTACCCGGACTTAATCCGGCCATTCGGGCAGTTACCATTCGTGCCCTGAGAGAGGGTTACCAGGTGATTGGTCTGAGAAAGGGATGGTCGGGTATCACGGAGATTATCCGGGATAAGGGTGCAGACAACTCGGATCACTTTATTGTCCTGACAGAGCAGATCGTGAATAAGGCGGGACGAACCGGGGGAACTTTTCTGCATACTTCAAGGGTCAATCCCAGCAAGATAAAAAAGGTTGATGTGCCTGTTCACCTGCAGTCATCCTATAAAAAAGAGATCAATGACCTTACTCCCGAGGTACTTGAGAATCTTGCATACCTTGGAATCGATTTCCTGATCCCCATTGGCGGGGATGATACCCTGAGTTACGGGGTGAGGCTGTACAAGGAGGGATTCAAGGTAATTGCCATTCCGAAAACCATGGACAATGATGTGCCGGGAACCGATTATTGCATCGGGTTCAGTACATGTGTCACACGGACCATCAATATGACCAATACACTACGGACTTCAGCCGGATCACATGAGCGGATCCTGGTACTGGAGGTATTTGGCCGTTATGCCGGGTTCACCGCCATGATCCCCACCATGGCAGGCGCCGCCAACCGCTGTGTAATTCCTGAACACCAGTTCGATGTCACCCAGCTTACAGAGCTGCTTGTAGAAGACAGAATCCAGAATCCCAGCAACTACTCTGTGGTTCTGATTTCGGAAGGTGCCAAATTCAAGGGAATGAAGGAGATGATGTTTAAGGATGGTGTAAAAGATGCCTATGGCCATGCGAAGCTGGGAGGCATCGGAGCAACAGTGGCAGATCTCATCAAGGAAGAATCAGCACAATTCAATCATGGAACACCTATCAATATCATCAGTCAGCACCTTGGCTACCTGGTGCGGGGAGGTGATCCTGATGCCATCGATTCAATTGTCCCCATGGCCTATGGAAACCTTGCCCTGGACCTGATCCTCAAGGGTATTCACGGCCGGCTGGTGGTTCTGCGAAACGGCAGATACGACAATGCACCTGTGGATGTGGTGACCAGCACAAAAAAGCTGGTGGATGTGAAAAAGCACTACAACACAGATCGTTTACGTCCACACTTCAAGAGCTTTGAGTTTCAGCCCCTCTTCATCATGAGTGGAATGTAGTCACCAATCACTCAATGTAGATCCAGGCTGTTTCGATGACCTCCGACCGGATCGGACCCAGTGCATTGATAGCAGACCGTACCGATTCGTGTGAGCTGGCCGTAACCAGGTTGAAATTATAGGGTCCGGCAATGATCTTTCCACCATATCCCTGCCCGATCATTTCAGCTGAATAATCATCGGCGTAGGAAGATGTCTTAAATGCACCTACGATAATGTGGACTTTCGATTTTGCACCATCTTCACAAGCAGCAAGCTTTATCATTGCTTCATCCAGCTGCATTCTGACAAGTGCCAGTTGATCTTCCATATCCCCTGATTCTGAACTTTGCGCTTTAAGGGCAGCATTTTCAGCCACCATGGCGTCAATCTGCTCCTGGCTCATGGTTGGCTTCTGGAACAAACTGCACGAGGAGACGATCAGCGAGAGAAAAAGAATACCTATTAAATTCTTCATAGCCTTGATGTTTTGGTTCTTCACGATTAAAGATAGAGAAAATAGTTTACGGAGGAGATTGAATACAAATCAAATTGTTAATAACTCTAAATAGTTGCATGTCAAGTTAATAAGAGTATTGTTTGTATATTTATTATATGAAGGAAGGATTTCCGGATGCGCTTATGCCAGCAGCCAGGGAGTATTTGTGGATGCTTTCAAGGGGTTACCCTCAGAAGGCATCTCTGAAACTGGTTGGGGATAAATTCATGTTATCCAGAGATATAAGGCAGGTTCTTTACAGGGGGATTAGCTCTGGTGAACTGGCTTCGGAAAGGATGACCAGGATCAGCCAGATTTGTAAAGGGGATCTTGTGCTGATAGACACATACAATGTGCTGTTCACAGTGAACAATTATTTGCTGGGGAAACACACTTTCATCTGTAATGACGGTTTGTTGCGGGATGCGGGCGAGATGCGGGGCAGGATCGTTAATAAACCGGTGTTTACCCGGACTGTGGGCCTTTTATTGGATGTGTTGAAGTTGTGGACCGGGTCGACCTTTATACTCTACCTGGACGAACCGATACCTTATAGTGGAAGGCTCTCCATCGAGCTTTCCAAGGATATGGTTCAGATGGATATTGACGGGGAGGCTTTTACGGTGAAATCTCCCGATTATATGCTGAAACATGAGCAGAGCGATGCCATATGCACCTCTGATTCAGTGATCATCGACCACTACAAAGGCCGCATCATAGACCTTCCCCGCTTTCTTCTGGAAAAATTCTTTGAACCTGAGTTTCCTTCACTCCTCATGTAGGGGGTCCCGGAAATAGAGTTTCGTTGTGATCGGAAAGTGATCCGAATATTTGTTCTTGATCCTCTTAAACTGATAGGGAACCAGGGGGTCGCTGACCATGATGTGGTCGATCCTGAAAGAGGGGAGTTCCCCGGCATAGGTGTTCCCGAATCCATGGCCCGCCTTTCTGAAAGCATCGTGCAATCCTTTTCGGATCTTCCTGTAGGCAAAAGATTGCGGTGTGTCATTGAAATCGCCCATTACGATGACCGGGTAAGGTGATTCTTTGATATAATTGGAGATCATGGTAGCCTGCTCTGCCCTCAGGCAATATGCGGTTTTCAGGCGGGATCCAATGTTTTTTATCTCCCTCACCTGGTCGGTGCTGTAGGTGAGTTTTACGGTATCAATGAAGGCATAGTTCTCTTCACGAAACCTGATGGACTGCAGGTGAATATTGAATACCCTGAGGGTATCATGCCTGACAAGCAGGTCGGTGTACATGGCTGCATTCAAGGATGAATTAAATGGGATGCGGCTTCTTTTGATGACCGGGAATTTGCTGTAGGTGGCAATCCCGGATCCGGTCCGGTTGGAGGGGTCGGAGATATAGTAGACAGCCGGGTAGGGGTAACTTTTCAGCTGCCTGGACAGTTCGGTCCGGCTTTCACCTTTTCGGGAGGAGGTATAGTACTCCTGGAAGCATATGATATCGGGCGACTGTCCTTCAACAAATTGAATAATCTCATTTCGGGCATTCGGATCTCCGGTCCAGTGATATCGATCAAAACCCCGCACGTTATAAGAGAGCACACTGAAGAGGTTGGATTGATCGATCTCCTCCGGAATCTCTCTGTTTTTTCCGCTCAAAGGCAACAGGTTATTCAGGTGGTTCCAGCCAAGCAGTATCACTACCAGGGAGATCAGGATCTCCTTCTTAAGCCGGATCATCCAGTAACTCAGAAGCACCAGGTTGGCCATTAAAAGATAGGGGTATGCCAGTCCGAAAAGGGCAGGCAGAAAAAATTTTGAAGGGTTGATAAGTGGGGCAAAGTACCCAATGAGCAGTCCCAATGCCGCAACAATGTTCAGGATCAGAATAACTCTATCGGTAAACTTTCTCACAGGACTATCTTTTATTGCTCATCTTAAAGAGTATCTCCTTCTCTTTGGCTGACAGGCTTTCATAACCCCCTTTGGAGATCTTCTCAAGGATTTTGTCCACCTCCTTCTGTTCAGTAGCCTTCTCCTTGTTATACTCAATGTCGTTGGCCGCCCGTTTATGGGTAACCTTCATCTTCTGTTTTCCCGGTTTAAACCATGTGGAGATGCGATCCATCATGCGGTCAAATCCACGGGATATATCTGTTCCCTGCCTGTAATAGTAAGCAAAAAGAAAACCCATCAGAGCCCCGCCAATGTGGGCAATCTTTCCACCCGTATTCACTGAAAAATCGACCATTGATGTAAGGATAAACATGGCCAGGGCCAGGTAGCCAATCTTCACAGGGCCAATGAAGACCAGGTGCATCCTTCTCCCGGGCCGGTAGGTTGCTGTGGCAACCACCACCGCCATGACCGATGCAGAGGCGCCCAGGGCAATGGCCTGATCCTTTACACTAGCGAAAACCGGGAACAGGTTGTAGAACAGTACGAAGAGCAGTCCACCCGCCAATCCTCCCAGCAGGTAGGTGCTCAGTAACTTCTTCAGGCCCAGCTCCTGGATAAATACCATTCCGAACCAATAGAGCCACAGCAGGTTAAATAGAATATGAATAAAACCTTCGTGCAGGAACATGTAGGTTACAAAGGTCCAGGGCCTGATGCCAAGTACCTCCGGGTTGGAAGGGATGGCCAGAAACCTGATGAATGCATCATAAAGTTCGTAGGAGTTGGACAGAAGAAGGACAATCCTGACAATTTGTACTGTCAAAAACAGTCCCAGGTTAAGGTAGATCAGCTTGTGAAGTGCATTTCCTTTCCTGAATGACTCCTTTATATCGTTAATAATATTCATATAATCAGCCTGTTAATAGAAGTTCCGGGTAAACTTGTTCCAGTATTTTATCAACATAAACCCAAAAATCATACCACCCAGGTGTGCGAAATGAGCAACGCCCCCTGCCTGTCCCGACAATCCGAGGAAGAGCGATATGGCTGCGGCGGCAATAACGATCCATTTCGCCTTGATGGGAACCGGGATAGGAATAATGATCAGGGGTGTGTTCGGGAAGAGCATGCCAAAGGCCAGCAGCACACCATATACCGCCCCGGAGGCTCCGACTGTGGGTCTGGTCAGTTCCCAGCCAAGTTCATAAAAGGGATTTCCCGGCTTCAGGATCTCATTGAGCAGGGAGATATTGATCCGGTCGACCGAGTAGGCTGCTTTAAGTGCCGCAATATCGGGAGCAAGCTGAATGTAGTTTACCAGCATATGCAAAAGCATGGCCCCCAGGCCTGTGGCCAGGTAGTATATCAGGAACCGCTTCCCTCCCCAGACGCTCTCCAGCACCTTCCCAAACATCCAGAGTGCCCACATATTGAAAAGGATGTGGTAGATGCGGTCGGTACTGTGCATGAACATATGGGTTACAATCTGCCACGGGTAGAAAAGTGGAGAGGGGAAGGGAAAAAGCCCCAGCCTGAAAGTGAGATTGGTCTGGAACATCCGGATAAACAGCATGGTTCCCAGCCACACAACCACATTGATAATGATCAGGTTTCTTACAACCGGAGGGGTATTACCCAGTATTCTTGCAGAACTAAAACGATTCATAAGTAATTATACTTTAAAATGATTGTCAAGCTCCTCTTCCCGGAGGATCTTCACGATAAGTTTGCCCGATGGGGTGTAATTGGGAGAGGAACAGGCGAAGAGCTGATCTGTCAGCTCCTGCATCTCCACATCTGTCAGCTTTCGCCCATAACCAATGGCTGATGATCTTGCAGCTGAACGTGCAATTTTTTCTGTGATTCCAAGGTCCATGTTGCCCTGAAGGGATTTATACTGCTCAATCATCACCTCCAGCATATCAACAGCAGTTTTGTCCGACAGGTTAAGCTCCGAAGGCAGGCCGTGCACTACAACGCTCTGGTTTCCAAAATCCCTTATATCGAAACCCCACTGCTCCAGCTCTTTAAGCATCTCAAGGCAAACCTGGTAATCTCCGGCATTGAGTTTTACGGTTTCAGGGAAGAGCGATTGCTGTGCAAGGGGCTGCCGGTCCTCTTTTGAGGCGATCATTCGCTCATAGAGAATCCGTTCATGGGCCCGTCGCTGGTCAATCATCATCAGTCCTGATTTAACAGGTGAGAGGATGTATTTGTTCCTGATTTGAAGGTACCTTGTTCCGTTCTGTGCAGTGGCCGGTCCCGGCTCAAACATCTGTTCCCATCCTTCGAACCGGCCATCCCCATAAGGTTTTGCCGGTTTGCCTGCGCCAGCCCCGAAGGGGTTCGTTCGTTTGTAGCTCGCTTCATCTTCGAAGGGATTAAAGCCCGGATTGGTATCAATGGAAGGGGCTTTTATTTCAGAATCCTTTGTAAGCACCGGGATGTCGATAACCCCCTCTATACTGAAATCCAGTGACGGAGCAAGGTTGTTTTTCCCGATCGTCTCCCTTACCGTGGCCAGAAGGATTTGCCAGATCGATCTTTCGTCCTCGAATTTAACCTCCGTTTTTGAAGGATGAATGTTCACATCGATGGAGGAGGGATCTGTTTCAAAAAAGATAAAATAGGAGGGAAAATGGTCAGCCGCGAGGATCTGATCATAACCGCTCATTACAGCCTTATGAAAGTAGGGATGTTTGATAAACCGGTTGTTAACAAAGAAAAACTGCTCTCCGTAAGTTTTCCTTGCATGCTCTGCCTTGCCAATGAATCCGCTGATTTTGATGATGGAAGTTTCTGTCTCCAGGGGGATCAGGTAGCCATTGGTGGCCTTGCCGAATACCCCCACAATCCGCTGGCGCAGGTTTCCCGGAGGAAGATTCAGAAGCTCAGTGCCGTTATGAAGAAGGGTACACCGGATCTCCTGGTGGGTAATGGCCGTGTGGTTAAACTCATTGATGATGTGACGCAGTTCGGTATGGTCGCTTTTCAGGAATTTTCTTCGTGCGGGAATGTTAAAGAAGAGGTTTCTCACCTGGAAGCTGGTCCCCGGAGTCGCCTGCACCGGCTCACTCGATTCGAGTTTGGAACCGGAGATCCTGATCAGCCTGCCCACCTCATCATCCGCTCTGCGGGTCTTCATAGTCACCTCAGAAACAGCGGCAATGGATGCCAGGGCTTCACCTCTGAAACCCTTGGTCCGGATGGCAAACAGCTCTTCGGCAACTGAGATCTTCGAGGTGGCATGCCTGTCAAAGCAGCGCACTGCATCGCCTTCCGACATCCCTTTCCCATTGTCGGTTACCCGGATCAGGGTTTTTCCTGCATCCTTCACCTCAACAGTAATGGAAGTGGCTCCTGCATCCACAGCATTATCCATCAACTCCTTCACCACAGAGGCGGGGCGCTGGATCACCTCCCCGGCAGCGATCTGGTTGGCAACCGCATCACTCAATACGTGGATGATATCCGACATCTATCTCAGGAATAAAAAATAAGCGATAAGCAGCAAGACAGCGAGTATGATCACCAGGCGGATGTTGGAATCCCTGCTTGCCTTAACCTTGGTTTTTTGACGGGTTTGCCGGAACGAGCCACGTTTGATGGTGGTGCGGGTGCGGGTTGATGAGGAGGATGTATCCACTCCCATCTCCTGCTTGATCTGCCTGATCCGCTCTTCCCTCTCCTCTTTCTCCGGGTCCCAGTAGCGGGGTGAATAATCAAACCGCTTGTGTCCCGGAAGTTTTATGAACCTGGGTATTCCCATACATACTTGTTTCAGATTGCAAAGTTAGCGAAATTAGTCTGTAAAGTCGAACCGAACCGGTGAAAGCGGTGAGCTCGGTGAGGCTGAAGGCCGAGCCAAAGTCAACAGAAACAATAAGGGGCTGCCTGCATCAGCAAACAACCCCTCTTCTGAATTGGCTTATTTATCCAGGATTACTCCACGCCAGCATTAAATCTGACAGGAACAACAACTTGAACCTTCACTGGTTTTCCCCTTTGAATACCGGGTTTCCAGTCAGGCATGCTTTCAAATACCTCCAGGGCGGGAGCCTCAAACGCTTTGTCTGAACTGCTGATGGCCTTGATATCTTCCAGTTTCCCGCTGGTGGTGACCAGGAACTGCACTTGAACCTCCCCGCTGATCCCCCTCTTTTTCATATCAGCAGGATAATCCAGTTTGGAGTAGATATAGGTTTTTAGCGCACTCTTTCCACCAGGAAACTGTGGCATATCTTCAACCACAAAAAATACCTCTTCATCCTGTGAGGTATACCCTTTCACTTCAACCCCTTGCTGGTTCTTTTTACCCTTTGCATTGGTTCCCTGCTTCGTGGTAATGATGACCACAGCGTTTTTGGCATTGTATTGCTGAGCGATCTCTGTATCCGGATCTTTTACCACTTCGATCTTTTCGATGGTTTCCGGATCAACCTCATCAATATCTTTGATAACCTTGCCATCGAGAACATATACAGGCAGTTGATCTGAACGATCTGTTGCCTGGGTCTCTTGGAGACTGATATATTTTCTTTCACCGGCAACGGGCACCTCTTTCAGCTCCACATAAAAAGGTTCAACTTTCATCTTCAACGGCCTCTTCCCTATATCGGAGGCTTTAACAGAGAGGTTGGTGTATCCCACAAAGGAGATGACGATTTCGGGATCGCCATCCACATTGAGATGGAAAGTGCCTTCATGATCGGCTACGGTACCCATGGTGGTCCCGGCAATGATCACAGAGGCACCAGTTGCCGGTTCGCCCGTGTCAGCAAAAACGACTTTCCCTTTGACTGTTTTTTGTTGAGGTGTCATCCCGGTGGCCAGTCCCATTGTGACCAGGACTGCCGGGATCAGCATGGCGATTTTAATAATCCCCCGGGGGGACCTTCTTGGCTTTTTCATCATTTTGAATCTTTTTAATGTTAAGGAATGATTAAACTGATTGCCCAGTCTGAATACATTCACACCCAGGGTGTGATTGAGCAGCTGGGCCCTGTAACGAGCAGGATTGACCCCGGCCGACAGGACCTGCCGGTCAGCCAGATGCTCGTGATTCTCTTTAATCATCCTGGAAATAAGCCATGAGAAGGGATTGAACCATGTAAGCAGAAGGGTCAGCTCCATCAGGATAAGGTCGATGAAATGAAGCTGCTCCACATGTGCTTTTTCATGGAGAAGTATGTTATCCAGATCCTGCCCGCCCCTGAGGGAACCGGGGACAAAGATCCGTGTGAATATGGTAAATACCTGGTCCGATTGTGTAAACACGACTCCCTGTTCGGTCTCTGTTTTTTGCCATGTAAGGTTCCACTTAAGAATGATCACCAGGTTTTTTATCACCATAAAGGCCAGTCCTGAAATATAGACCATGATCAGTAGCACGATCCAGTTGATGGTGATCCCTGTGTCGGAGCCGGCAACTGGTACGGGAAGTGGTATAGATTCACCCGCGGCGGGGTCGATAAAGACCGTTGGTGTCAGGTTCAGTATCATTTCGGGCCTGCTGAATGCCATAAGGGGAGCGATCCATGAGGCCGCAAGTCCCAGCATCAGGTAGAACCGTTTCAACAGGAGGTTTGGATCATCTCTGAAGAGGAGAAGGTAGGGCATGGCGATAATTCCCAGTCCGGCCGATACCTTTAAAAGGTATATATAGAGATCATTCATGGTTGTCGTTTTTCTCTTCGTTTAATTCGGATTCAATATCCCTGATCAGCTTCTGGAGGTCGCCCAGATCCAGGTCATTCTCCCTGGCAAAAAAAGCTGCCATCCTGGAAGATGAACCATCGAAATAGTTGGCAACAAGACCGGAGAGATGTCCCCTCAGGTAGTCACTTTTTGCCACCAGCGGACGGTAAAGATAGGTAGTGCCCACTGCCTTGTGTCCCACAAACTCTTTCTTCTCCAGCACCCTTACCACGGTGGATACAGTAGTATAGGGGATTTCCGGTGTTGATAGCTCTGTCATCACCTCCCTGATGGTCGCTTCTTTCAGCTTCCAGAGGATCAGCATGATCTCCTCCTCAGCCTGTGTTAGTCTTCTACCCATTGCGTTTCGTATTGTGATTGTGCAAGTATACAACTTATTTTTACGTAAACCAACTATAAAAGCAGTAGAATAACTATAAAACAAGTTAATCTATTGCAGATGTAGGTTTTATCGGGATGTTTTTTTGAATAAACTTCCGGGTGGAGGGCGATTTTTGCGTTTCCGGCACATTAACGTTTGTATTGGATTTAAAACAAACGGAAATGTGAGTCTATGCTTGTAAAGACATATTGTGGTGCGGTACGGGGTATTGTGGCAACAAAGATCACCATTGAGGTCAACGTAACCCAGGGGATCAGGTTCTTTATCGTGGGTCTGGCCGACCATGCCATCAGGGAGAGTCAGCAGCGGATTGAATCGGCACTGACCCATAATGAGTTCGGCTGGCCGCGCTATCGTGTGGTGATTAACCTGGCACCTGCAGATATTAAAAAGGAGGGGACCCATTTCGATCTTCCCCTGGCCATCGGGATCCTGGCTGCCACGAAGCAGGTGAATGTCTCAATGTTGGAAGAGTTCCTTCTCCTGGGTGAGCTTTCACTGGATGGCAAGGTGATGCCGGTCAGGGGTGTATTGCCCATGGTGTTGATGGCCAGGGAGGAGGGATTCAGAGGTGTACTTGTTCCCGAGAGGAATGTAATCGAGGCCTCGGCGGTGGATGGCATTGAGGTGGTTCCGGTTGCGGACCTGGGGAGCGCGGTCTCTTTCCTGAACGGAGAGCTGCAGGTTGTTCGTGACAGATCAAGTGTGAACAGTCGTTTTGTGGATTTGGGTGAAGAGGTTTATGATGTTGATTTTGCCGAGGTAAGGGGACAGGAGGCGGTGAAGCGGGCCATGCTGATCGCTGCAGCCGGGAATCACAACCTGCTTCTTATCGGAGCACCGGGATCGGGAAAGAGCATGCTGGCCCGGAGACTGCCCACCATCATGCCGCCCATGACGCTTGATGAATCGTTGCAGACCACCATCATTCACTCGGTGGCGGGAAGGGTGGACCCCGATGAGGGACTGGTCAGGCAGCGCCCCTTCAGAACTCCGCACCATTCAAGTTCGCATATCGCCCTGATCGGTGGTGGCAGCTCACCACAGCCCGGGGAGGTCTCCCTGGCCCATAACGGCATCCTGTTCCTGGACGAACTGCCGGAGTTTCAAAGGCATGTGCTGGAGGTTTTGAGGCAGCCGTTGGAGGAGCGTGAGATCCGCGTGAGCAGGGCCGGATACAGGGTGGTCTATCCTTCAAACTTTCTACTGGTAACTGCCATGAACCCCTGTCCATGCGGCTATTACAGTCACCCGGAAAAGGAGTGCAACTGCGGTCCGGGTATCATCAAGCGCTACCTCTCCCGAATCTCCGGTCCGCTGCTTGACAGGATCGATATGCATATGGAGGTGGTCCCGGTACCCTACAGCGAGCTGTCAAAACGGGCCGATGCAGAACGAAGCGAGGTGATCCGCAAGCGGGTGATTACAGCCCGGACAATTCAGCAACAGCGGTTCGGGTCGGTGCAGGAGGTCTATTCAAACGCCCAGATGGGGCCATCGCTTAGAAAACAGTTTTGCACCCTGGACAGCAGAGGACATGCTATCCTTAGAAATGCAATGGAGAGTTTGAGACTCTCTGCCCGAGGATACGACCGGATTCTAAAGGTGGCCCGCACCATTGCCGACCTGGAGGGGGAGGAGCGGATTCATCCTTCCCATCTCTCCGAGGCGGTCCATTACCGCAACCTGGACAGGGAGGGATGGTCCGGTTGAGTTTTGAAATATGGAAGAAAATTACTAATATTGTAATGAAATAGTATATGCGTGTGATATCATACAGTGCCGTAAGAGAATATATCAAGAAGTATCCTGATTGCAGTATAGCCTTAAGGTCCTGGTACAGGAAGCTGAAAAGGAAGAAACCGGGCAATATACATGAATTGAAGAGGGCGTTCCCCGGTGTGGACTATATTGGAAACGACAGGTTTGTATTCAATATTAAAGGGAATAACTACAGAGTAGTTGCTCTGATTCTATTCGGACCTCAGAAGGCTTATATCAGGTACATTGGAACCCATGCGGACTATGATAAAACTGATTGTAAAGAGATTTAACCATGGCAGAGATTAAGAACGAAACCCAGTACGAGGCGATCATTGAAAGAATTGAGGAGCTATTAAAAGTAGTAGACAATGATACGCCAATGACCGATCGCTTTATGATCGAACTGAATCTGATATCTGAGATGGTGGCCGACTATGAGGAGAAGCACTATCCCATCGAACCACCCACCCTTATTGAAATGGTTCAGGAGCAAATGTCGGAGATGAAACTCTCCCAGAAGGATGTTGCCGAACTGTTGGGTGTAAGCCCGCCACGCATCAGTGAATACCTGAACGGCAAATCGGAACCCACATTGAAGGTGGCCCGTCTCATGTATCAGAAACTGGATATCGATCCGGAAATTTTGTTGGGATAGGAGCCCAATGCAACCAAAAATTCTGTGGGATGTCATTCATTTGCAATCAATTCCCTATTTTTGTTTAAAGATGCTTTTCTGACAGGCTTGAGATATGACGAGTATTAATGAAAATAAGCTTGAAATAATAAAGAACACCTGTAGGGAGTTGTTCCCTGCTTGCCGTATTCTGTTATTTGGTTCCCGGGCCAGAGAGGACCATTCCGAAAGAAGTGATTATGATTTTTTAGTTATAACAAAGAATACACTTGATATTCAGCGAAAACGATTCTATAAATCCTTGTTAAGGAAGAGGCTCGCGAAGTTTAAGATTCCTGCAGATGTATTAATCCAGAGTGAGAGTGAAATAGTTGTTAAGGAAAAGATCCCGGGTCATATTGTTCGGCAAATTTTAAAAGAGGGTGTTGCCATATGAACAATGAAACAAAACTGTATGTAAAACAGTGGATTGCAAAAGCAAATGAAGATTTATTGGTTGTAGATAAATTAACGGAATTTCAGATCATTGCAAAATCAGCTGTCTGTTTTCATTGCCAGCAAGCGGTTGAAAAATTCCTTAAGGCATTTTTGATAAGTAGAGGGATTGATATTCACAGGACTCATAATATTGAGTTTTTATTATCAGAATGTGCTGAGATTGATTCTGTCTTTTCAGGAATAGATCCTAAGAACCTAAGTGACTTTGGTGTTGATGTTCGATATCCCGGAGACCTATATGAGCCTTCAGAAGACGAAGTATCTGAATATAAAGAGATAGCTTTTTCTATTCAGAGAATTGTCAGCGAAAAGCTTCCGGAATGAGGTTCAGCATCAACTCCGTTATTTTCACCCTCCTGGTTTTTAGTTTTTCAGCTACGGGACTTCAGGCCCAGATCACACAGGCGATCAGGGGTACGGTTACCGATAAGCATACCGGGGTGCCACTTATCGGGGCCACGGTGGTGCTGCTCGATCACGATCCGTTGCTGGGAACCATTACCGACCACCAGGGCTACTTCAGCCTTACCGGGGTCCCCGTGGGAAGGCGGGGTATCCGGGTACACTACATGGGGTACAATGCGGTGGTCAGAAAAAACCTGGAGATTTCCTCCGGAAAAGCATTTACGATCACTATTGAGTTGGAAGAGGCTGTGATTATGGGAGAGGAGGCTGTGGTCAGGGCCAGATCAGGCAAGGGTCAGGCTCTGAATGAGATGGCCCTGGTCAGTGCCCGCTCTTTTAACATGGAGGAGGCTGAACGGTATGCGGGCAGCTGGGGTGATCCGGCCCGGCTTGTGGCCAATTTTGCAGGTGTGCAGAGTCCGGCCGACCAGTCCAACGACATCATTATCAGGGGAAACTCACCAGCCGGATTGCTGTGGAAGATGGAGGGGGTCACCATTTATAACCCAAATCATTTTGGATCCATCGGCTCTACCGGCGGGCCCGTGAGCATGATCAACAACAACATGCTGGCCAATTCAGATTTCTACTCCGGTGCCTTCCCTGCCGAATATGGAAATGCCCTCTCCGGTGTGTTTGACCTGAACCTTCGCAGTGGCAACAACCGCGAAAGAGAGCTTACGGCCCAGGTCGGTTTCAATGGGTTTGAGTTTGGAGCGGAGGGTCCCTTCTCAAAAGAGTCCAACGCCTCCTACCTGGTAAGTTACCGGTACTCTTCACTGGCGTTTTTCAGTAAGCTGGGGCTGGATCTGGGGGTGCCTGCCATTCCCTACTACCAGGATCTCACCTTTAAAATTGATATCCCGGTCAATGAGAAGAGCCGCCTGACCCTCTTTGGTCTTGGCGGAGCCAACCACATCGGAATGGAGGAGGTGGAGGGAGGTGACTATTTTGCCTTTAAATCCTATGCGGAGACCGGCGCATTGGGGATCTCGCACAAGCACTATTTTAATAGCAAAACACGCTTGAGGACCATCCTCTCATGGGGTGCGATCCGAAACCGGGGAATCGACTCATCCGGCACCGATGGTGTACTGGGGAGTCTGTACGGACAGCGATTTGCTGAACAGAAGTATACCCTTCAGACCGATCTCAGAAGGAAGTTATCCAGGAGGGACCACCTGGTGGGAGGCCTCGAGGTAAGCTACATCAAGGCCAACTACAAGGACAGTACATACGTTCCCGGTTACAACTTCTTCTTTACACTCAGCAATACGGAAGGATCGCTATTCATGTTGAGAAGTTTCATCAACTGGAAGCATAAATTCACTGAAGAGATTCAACTGGTTACAGGGATCCAAACCCAGCAGGTTACTCTGAACAATGATTATGCCATTGAACCAAGGGTCAGCCTGAACTGGAAGGTGACCGGCAGGCAGGAGATCAGCCTGGGTTACGGACTGCATAGCCAGGCACAGCCGCGGACGGTCTATTTTTCGGAGACACTGATCGACACCATGAACCTGGTCTACAAACAGACCAACAAAGAGCTGGGATTTACCCGGAGTCACCAGGTAGTGCTTGGCTACCAGCTGCTGTTCAACCCGAAGCACAGGCTGAAGGCCGAAGTCTATTACCAGAGACTCTTCGATGTACCCGTCACCACATCGCCCTCCCACATTTCGATGATCAACTATGGGGCCAGTTTCAGCAGTGGGGTGCACGATTCACTGGTCAGCGAAGGTGAGGGTTGGAACAGGGGGATTGAACTGACCATGGAACGTTTTTTTGCCGACCGTTTCTACTACCTGGCTACCCTCTCCCTTTTCGATAGCAAGTACAGGGCCAGCGACGGGAAGATCCGAAACAGTGTCTTTAACGGGAACTTCATTGCGAACCTGCTGGGGGGGTATGAGTGGCCGCTGGGCAGCCACGATGCCATTTCGGTCGACGGGCGGCTGAGCTGGGCCGGAGGATTGCGGATGGTTCCCATTGACCTGGAGGCTTCACGCGAGGTGGGACGAACCATCTGGGACAACTCGCGGGCATATGAATCAAGGGATCGTGATTACTTTCGCATCGACCTGCGTATCGCCTATAAATGGAACAGGCCGAAAGCAACCTGGACCTTTTCGGCCGATATCCAGAATCTGACCAACCACATTAACCCCTTCTTTAAGGAGTACAATCCTGACACCGGTGAGATCGAACAGGTCTCACAGATCGGGATCATTCCGGCGGGGGTGATCCGTGTCAACTTTTAATTCTGTCCAAAACAGTGTAGGATGGACCTTCTAACAACCTCCCTGGGCCCTCTTTTTCTTGGGCCGTGGGGCAATTTTGGGTAGTTCGGGAGCTATCTGACCTGAGGACTCAATAGCAGCACCTCCTCCAAGCGCCTGCCCGGCACCTTTGCGGAAATCATATTTGGCAATCTCCTCGTCGGGACTGGTAGGTCCGGGTGCTGTGGGATTCATAATGGTCTCCACCCAGTAGTTAAGACCGCCCCGGAGTACGTAATTGTACTCATATCCCAGCTGCCTGGTTAACATCCAAGCCTGGTTGGCATTGACTGTACTGTTTGAATAGAACACGTTATACCTCAGGTCCTGGTTCAGATAATCCTTCCACTGCTCTTCCAGCAATGAGGATAGCGGAATGTTGATGGCCCCGGGGAGGTGGAATTTCTCATATTCGGTTTCGGCACGCACATCGATCAACACCAGGGATGGATCCTTGCTGACGATCATGTGGGCCACCTCGTCGGGAGAGAAGTACTGCATGCCACTGTTCACATGCTCAAGCATCTCTTTCGGAGAGAGCTTGTAGGGATGGGTTGTATTTGCAGGTACAGCAGCCAGTATCAGTCCCAGTGGAATGATAATCAGTGCTAAATATAGTCTTGGTTTCATATGATTAAAGTTTTTCGATAACAGTCTCTTTCCTGATAACTAAACCGGTGTGAGGATGAAATGTTCTCCATTTGATCAATACTCCTCCCGGGGAAATTTCTTTTCGGCCCACTCGCCGGCCCAGAACATCCCAAAGGCCGCCAGGATTACTCCCAGGGCAACCACACCATCTTTCAGTCCCAGTGCATCTCCAAGGGTTGGTGTTCCTCTGAAAGAACCTTTATAGAAAGTTTCCAGCAGGGGGTATGCTTCGGCAAAAATGAATATCCCCAGGAACATTCCGCCAATAAAAAACAGGGCATCGATCTTCCCGATGGATGCGGCACAAATGCTGGTTCCCGGACAGAATCCTCCGGTGATAAAACCGGCACCCATAAGGATACCTCCCAATATAGTAGAATAGAGGTAGGTGGGATTGACATAGACCATATCCAGATCGATCCAGTTAAAGAGGCTCATAAAGAGAAGTCCCACCATGGCTACAATGGCGGCAGTGAAGAACACTTTCAACACCACGGTGTCATACCCGTAAAATACCCCGGCCAGTTTCCGGCTGGATGAGAAGCCGCTGCTCTCAAGCACAAATCCGAATCCAATACCAATGAGGAATGCAAAGAAAAAATTGGTGTTTTGAGTGATAATATCGTTGACAATTAATGGTCCCATGATTGTGCAGTATTAAAATTAAATCCAGTTTTTTCTAAAGAACCAGGCCAGGGCATAAGCTGTACCGAAGATAAAAGCCATGGAGATAAACCCTCCCAGTGACATCACCCCCATGCCGCTCAGTGCCGATCCGCTGGTACACCCCCGGCCCAGCTGTGAGCCGAAGCCGAACAGGATCCCCCCAATAATGGCGAATATAATTCTCCGTTTCGATGTGATTTTTGGCGAGTGTTCCACTTTGAATTTCAGACGGCTGAAAACAGCTCCCGAGATAAAGGCCCCGACAATAACCCCCAGCATCTGGAAGACCAGCCATGCTTTCATGGGACCATCAGGATGTGATTCATTGTACTGCTTGTAAAAGGCTGCCTTCTCCGCGTGATCCGGAGTCACCGCATTAACAGTGGCCACAATGACACTCTTGGCTGCCCCACTGGCACCCAGTCCCCTGCCGGAGATATAATTGGCGGCGAGCAGGACAATGCCCAGCAATACACCTCCAAGGTACGGGTTGATATACCTTGTTCTCTTCATTGGTTTTTCTGATTCACTCATTATTTGGTGATTAGTGATTGGTGATTTGATTAGTATAGCCATCTGCTCTCCTGGCCCGCATATGAGATCAGGAACCTGAGCATCAGGCTTCCGAAAAGGACAAGGCCAGCCGGGATTACCACAGGTATTTTAAATTTTCTCAACTCCAGGACCTCCAGGAAGACAGGAACGATCATCCCGAGGATGACAACAAAAATCCAGAACTCATAGGTCCAGGGTCCGCCCAGGAAAAGTTCTGCTGCATTGATCTGAACCTGGGTGCTGGCCAGAAAACCCATAAACATATGGACAATCAAAAAGAGCTCCACCACGATGATACCAATATCAATTTTGGCAAACATGGTCCGCTCTTTGTGTTTTTTTGACATGAGCATGATAACCGCTGCACCTGCCGAAAGTCCGGATGCCAGAAAGAGGGGCCCGAGAATCGAAGTGTTCCACAGTGGCCTGGCATTGAAAGCCGAGAACAGGATCCCGGTATAGACTCCCAGGATCACAGAGGAGATACCCATTACCCAGGCAATGGCCGGTTTCTGTTTGGTGAAGAACGCTTCAAGGTCGATCAGAATCCTGAACCTCCAGTCCCATCTGGGAAAAATCGACCGGATGTGTATGGCCGACCAGATGAAGGACAACGGGGTGACCAGCATCAGGACCCAGGCACCCCACGACATGGGAGATTCCAGCCGGATGGTGGTGTAGAGGCGCCAGAAATAGAGCTTGTGTTTCAGGTCGAGTAGCAGTGCAAACAGGCCGATCACCAGTACAAAAGGTACAATGTGAGGGGCGATTCTTACTGCAGTCCGGTACTTCTTCTCTTTACCCATGAGGGTGAAAAATGCCGCAAAAAACAGGATCCCTGCGGCCAGTCCCCCGAGAAAAAGGTAGAGGGGAATCTGCCAGTGCCAGATATGCAGGTGTGGGTCAATCAGGTAGTTGTTACGTCCACTTACGATGATCTCTTCTCTCATGCTGTTCTAAATTAAATAATAGACCTGTGGACCTGTTCCGGCTTCGGGGATCAGGGTCTTATATTTCCTCACTTTCAGGATCTCGGATACCGGACTGTTGGGATCGTCCATGTCGCCGAAGTACATGCACTTTGTGGGACAGGCTGACACACAGGCCGGTTCCAGCCCCTTCTTGATCCTGTGGATACAGAAGGTGCATTTATCCACATATCCGTCCGGGTGTGAATAGCGGGCATCGTACGGACAGGAGGTGATGCAGGCACCGCAACCGATGCATTTATTGTGTGTCACTGTCACAATACCGCCATCTTCGTAGTGACTGGCCCCGGTGGGACAGCAACGAACACAGGGAGAGTTGTCACAATGGTTACAGCGCTCCGACCGTATCTCAATCTCCAGCTGTGGATAGGTGCCGTCTGTCACCTCCACCACCCAGTCCCGGCAATACCCTACGGGAACACTGTTTTCGGTCTGACAGGCTACCACGCAGTCGCTGCAGCCCACACACTTCCTGGTATCTATGGCCATCGCGTATCTCATGATGCAGCCTCCTCTTTAGCAGGTTCGAATTTGAAAGTGACAAAATTACCCCTCATCCCGGTTCCTCCCATAATGGGGTCCACCAGCACTTTGGTGATCAGCTCCGAATCACTGGCGCCTTTTCCGTACGCCCTTGATAATTTCTTATTGGTATGGCCAAATCCGTGGACCATGTAGACACTGTCCCAGCGGATTCTCTCTGTTACACGGGCTTTGACAGGAAATGAGGAGGTGACACCGTCCTGGTTTTCCAGCCAGATGTATTGTCCGTTTTCAATGCCCCACTCACCGGCCACCTTCGGGTTGATCCAGACCGAGTTCTCCTCCATCAGGTCTTTGAGCAGCGCATTGTTGGCTGTCCGTCCGAATGTATGCATGGGAGCCCGGCCATAATTGAGCCGGTAGAACCCCGGAGGGGGCTCTTCGTGAGGTGTATATTTCGGCAGGGGATCAAATCCCTCTGCGGCCATGGCCGTACTGTAGAGCTCAATTTTTCCGGTGTTGGTATAAAACTCCAGCTCCTGGCCTGACTGGAAAAAGAGATCGTCGTATGTACGGTCATAGGTTTTCACACCGATACGCTGCATCTCTTCAAGAGAGGTTCCCACCTGTTTGAGCTGCCAGTCGAGCATCTCTTCGATGGTGTTCCAGCTGAAGTGGTCACCCAGTCCAAGACGACCGGCCAGCTCCTTGGCCATCCAGTATGCCGGTTTGGAGTTGTAGAGTGGTTTGGTGGCTGGCATTCTGAGCGCAATGGCCGGTTTACGGTGGGCACTGTCCCTGATGGTGTCGTACCGTTCCAGGTAGGTACACTCGGGCAGTACCACATCGGCCCAACCTGTGATGGCCATGGGCATGGTATCGATCACCACCATCAGCTCAAGCTCCTGGATGGCCTGCAAAGTCTTCTCTGTATCGGGAATGGTCTTGATCAGGTTGGTGCCGTTGACGATCCAGGCCTTAAAATTACATGCTTTGCTAACTGTAGGAATGGTGGCATCACAAATCCCCGAAGCCAGGGTCTCATAGGCCAGGTTGTATTGATCGGGATATGCATCTTTCCAGGTGCGGCCCGGGACCGGATAGGGCGGGTGCGGCCACGAGGGAACCGAAACTTTTTCCGGATTGTAGAATCCTCCACGCCGGCCCCAGGAGCCCAGCAGGGCATTCAGAATGGCCATGGCCCGGCTGCGTTGGGTGTCATCTCCATACCAGACTACGTGACGTCCTGGATGAACAATTACCGCGGGTGCGGCATTGGCCATCTCTTTGGCCGCTTTGCGGATCAGGTCCGGTTTTAATGTGGTAATTCCGTAAGCCCATTCAGGGGTCATCTGCTGAACATGGGCCTTGAGCTGATCAAAACCGTAGGTGTACTTCTCCACGTACTCCCTGTCATACCACCCTTCGTTGATGATCACATGGATCCATGCCATCAGCAATGCCACATCAGTGGCCGGCTTAATGGGGAGCCAGTATTTTGATTTGCTTGCTGCAATGCTGTACCGGGGATCCACCGTGATAATGGATGCACCCTTGTCGATGGCATCGGACATCTCCTGCACCTGTCCGTTATGCATGTTCTCTCCCAGGTGGGAGCCGATCAGCACAAGGCATTTTGTATCCCTGATATCGACCCGTTCGGGACTGCCTATACCCTCACCGAAGGTCATGTGGTAGGCCACCTCGCGCGGACCCCTGCACTGTGCATAGGAGGGAGCCGCAATGCTGCCCGAACCGAAAGCTTTCAGCAGGTTGCCGAAGTACTTCCCGCCCGAACCGTGGGTAAGGAGTGCCACACATTCCGGGCCATGCTCTTTGGCAATTCCTTTCAGTTTATCAGCAATGTAATCAAACGCCTCATCCCAGCTTGCCTTCCGGAAAACCTGCTTTCCACGCTCCCCGGTCCTGATCAGGGGTGTTTTCAGCCGGTCCTCGTCATAATACATACCGGGTCCGCCTGTACCACGGGGACAAAAACGGCCGTTGCTGTGCTGGTCCTCATCGTTCCCGGTTATCTTCCAGATCTTGCCCTCTTCGTTTTTATAGACCCAACCCGCACACTTCCAGAAACAGATCTCACAATAGGTGGGGGTCCGTGTGGTGTCGATGGTCAGATCCGAACCGATGGGTGGAGATGATGCGAGGCCCCGGTATACACCGTATCCTGAAGCGGAAACCGCAAGTCCTCCGAGTCCCAATCCGGATATCCTGATAAAATCCCGTCTGCTAGCCATTTATAGGTAAATTTTACGGTAAAAAAAGCGATTGATTTTGGAAATACAACATCTACGAATGAGATATGTTTATTTTAGATTGAAACTAAATTATTTTTCCAGATGCGCCTGGTAACGATTTAACCAGAGTTGGGCCTCAACAATGATTCGGGAGAATGACCTGACCGGATTTCTGATAAATGTCTTCAGGTTTGCGGAACGGTCAAGCATCACGGGGAGGGAGTTAAAAGAGAGGGAGACCGCAGCATAAGCATTCCCTAATCCCAGTTTCAGAAGCGATTCGGTAATCCTCGGATTCCTGATCTCCACGGAGAGGGCCGAAAATGTTGAAACGATCATGATCGCTCTGAGGCTCATCTCCAGTCCGATCAGGAAACCGCTGTCCGTTCTGTAGCTTGTGCCCTCCGGCGGATGCCAGAAGAGACTGGCAAACAGGGTCATGATCAGCAGCTGGCTCCAGAAGAGAGGTTTCATTAACCGCCCGAGGATCCGTTTATAATAGATCAGGAGAAACGCCAGGTAGATACCGGCAGGTACCAGGGAGGCCGGACTCAGTCCGAACCTGTTGATGAGAAGCAGCATGGATGGAATCATCACTGTATGGAGGAGCAGCAATACCGTTCTGTAAGGATGATCCGGATCTGTTTTGTTCCAGGCTGACTGGTAGGGATCGATCTCCGGCTTAAAATCTGTACCAGCTTCGGGTCTTCGTAAAGCATGCCTGCCCAGGAGATAGCCTGAAAGGGCTGCCAGGGTTCCCAGGAGGATGTATACGCCGATGATCCCTGTAATCAGCCCCTTCGGTGTGGCATCGGTCAGGTTCAGTTGTCTCTTCAGGAATTCAAAAAGGTTCGCATAGATGGTCACCAGGTCGGTTCCGTAAAGGATAAACAGGCTTGCCAGTTTATGAAGGATGGCGCTGAGCAGGGCGCCGATACCCGCTATGATGTAGCCAAACAGGTGTCTGCCAGCAAGCAAGATAAGCAAATCCATCACCATTGCCTCCAGCATAATCCCGGTCATGGGTCCCAGGATCACTGCACTGGGGGACAAAGATTTCATCAATCCGCAAATGATTCCAGCCCTCAGAATCAATCCGTTGATTTTCCATATCTGCAGAAATGCGATCATCAGAATCACAGAAAATGTGGCCAGGATGGTCCCGGAGAAGGGAAGGTGCAGGTTATGGAGCATGCTGCCGGCAATAATCTCGAAACTGGCCCAGAGTCCCCCGGCGACGGCCGCCTTTAACCATATGGTATTCAAACTATGCTTCATGGCCAAAATCCTCAGGCAGGTGTTTAAGGTCAGACAGCTGATTGATATTCAAAAACAGATCGGGACGATAAAACGGCATCTCCAATCCGATGGGCACCACCAGCGAGCGGACCAGGGGAATGGCCCGGTGGACCGCATACGCTCTCTTCTCAATGAGCTCACCCAGCACTTTTTGCATGCTTTTCCGGTATACCCCGCAGAGTGGCTCCGGCTTGCCGGGATGCAGTGCAGGGACCACCAGCTCCATTTCGTCGCTATGCCCGATAAGGTGCCTGATCAAACCTTCATTAATAAGTGGCATGTCATAGGAGAGCACGATGTTCAGCTCGGTTGATGAATGTTTGAGGCAGGTATGAATCCCTCCCATGGGTCCGATCCCCTCTATCTCATCGCATACAACCCGGTAGCCGGGAAACAGGTTGCCTGCTTTGCAGCTGCTCACCAATATCTCATCGCAAACAGATTCAAGGAGGTTTAAGGGATACTCGAAGAGCCGCTGGTTACCAAGCAGGAGCTCCCCCTTTTCCTGTCCCATTCTCCTGCTTTTTCCTCCGGCCAGCAAAATGCCTGTGATGCGCTGTTTCGTACTCTTCATTGATCAACCATACAAATTGACACAAGGTAAGAATGTTTGTGCTAACTTAAGGTGGAAATATTTTGATAAAATATCATGGCAAAAAAAGCAGCGCTTTCACGGGACAAAGTATCATCCAATTATTCGGGATCTGACCAGTATGACCTGGTGATTATCGGTTCCGGTTTAAGCGGTCTCTCATCGGGACTGATGTGGTTGAAAAATACGGAACATCAAAAGACGCTGATCATTGAGAAGAACAGTTACCCCGGGGGGTACAGCACAGCCTATGAGCGCCAGGGCTATGTATTTGAGACCACACAGCTGTTTCCCGATATCATTAATATCATTGATTACCTGGGGATTGAACTGAATCTGAAACAGTATGAAGGGAATTTCATGAGGCGGCTTGTGGTAGAGGGTGACGGGGTGGATGAGTACAAGATCCCGGCCGGTCCGGAGAACTTCACAACCTACCTGACAGATACCTTTCCTGAAGATGCAGAGAAGATTCGTAAGCTGATGGACTACTCGGTGGACCTCTTTAAACAGGTGAGAAAACTGAAGGCACATTCCACCTTGAAAGATAAACTGGTGATCCCTTTCCAGGCTCCCAAAGTGGTGGCCAACCTGAACCGGACCTATTCAGGACTGCTGGACAAATTCGGGATCACTAATCCAAAACTGAGGGAGGTGATGGAGACCTTTACATCCTTTTCGGGGGTTCCTTCGGCCAGGGCATCCTCCATCCTGGCCACCGGGGCCATGCTCTCTTCCATGACCCGCTGTTTCAGGCCCTATGGATTTTTCGATGAATTTCCGGCACAGATGGCGCAACTTTTCCAGGAGCGTGGCGGGGAGATCCGGTTCAATTCGCCGGTGGAAAAAATTGTAGTGGAGGATGGTGTGGCTGTTGGAGTCAGGGTAGAGGGTGATGAGGGGATGATCAGGGCCGGAAAGATCATTACAACGGTCGATCCCATGCTGGCCATGCGTCAACTTGTAGGTGATGAGCACCTTCCGGAAAAATATGTGCAACGTCTCGAGAATACCATCATGTCCACCTCCTCAATCAATGTGGCCCTGGGGCTGGATGATGAAATTGACCTCTCCTCCCTGGATCTGGATTATCCCTATAATGTGGTCTCCACCGGACTGGGTACGGCCGAGAAACTATTTGACGGATTTCTTGCCGGGGACAATGCCTTTTCCCGGGAGTGTTTCCATGCAGCGGTGATCTGTCCCTCTCTGACCACAGGGGCGAAGAGTACCATCACCATCAGGTGTACACCTTTTGCGCTGGCCAGTTGGAAGGAGTGGAGGGAAAACGATTACAGAAGGTACGTCGAAGAGAAGGAGAGGTGGGGCGATTTCTTCATCGGGATCGCAGAGAAGTATTTCATTCCGGAGCTAAGCAAACACATCGTGGTGAAGGATATCTCCACCCCGGCCACCTATGCACGTTATTCGGGCTCACCCACGGGAAGCCTTTATGACATTGCCTCCCTGGTCACCCAGTTCGGACCTAAACGACTGCCCATGAAGACACCGGTTAAAAACCTGCTTCAGCCTAAATTTGCCCATGGCCTCTACGGGACCATGATGAATGGGGTGCAGGTGGTGGATCTGTTGCTGGACCGGAAATTTAACAATGGCAATTCACTTTTTAATCCGGTTTCGTAGATACCCGGAGGGTCAATTTTGTTTTTTTTGTAAATTGCACCACCCGAATGGCTTCGGATTGTCTGATGCCGGGGACCCCAAAAACTGGTATGTATAAGATAGAAGAGAAGGTTGCCCTGGTGACAGGGTCGACGGCTGGCCTGGGAAAGGAGCTCGCCCTTCAGTTATGCTCCGGCGGAGCAAGAGTCGCCCTGAACGGGAGGGATCCTGAGAAACTGGATGAAATTGCATCGGAACTTCGTGAACAGGGTTTTGATGTTTTTGCTGTTCAGGGTGATGTCGGCAATCCGGAAGATTGCCGCAGGGTCATTGACCAGTGTGTCGAACATTTTGGGCGGCTCGATATCCTGATCAGCAATGCCGGTATCTCCAGCGGGGGAAAATTCACAGATACCAACCCGGAGATTTTTAAAAGGGTTTTTGATATCAATACACTGGGCACCATCTACATCACCCGGTATGCCCTGCCCCATATTCAGAAAACAGGAGGCAGCATTGTCTTTATCTCAAGCCTGGCTGCCTTGGTGGGGCTTCCCTATGCATCCCTCTACTGCAGCTCAAAGATGGCGCTGACCGCCATTGGTCAGTCATTACAGGTAGAGTTGAGGGGAACCGGTGTGCATGTGGGTATTGTCTACGTTGGGTTCCTTAAGAACGGACCAGATAAACGGGTTGTTGGGCCCGACGGTAACCTGCAACCCACCGGGAGCAGAGAAACTGTTCGCCTTCAACCCATGGACCAGGCCGGGCGGGCGATCATCCGGGTTATTCAGAAGAGAAAGCGTAAAAAAGTGATGTCGCTTATGGGCAAGCTGGTTCACACCGGACTGCATCTCGCCCCCTGGCTGGTGAGGCTTATTGTGATCAGGTCAAAAAAGAGAGCCCGGGATGCTTACGAACCCCGGGCTGATGTCTGATCAAACTTGTCCGGCGATTAACCGGTCTTCTGATTGTCTGCCATCTCCTGTACCAGTTTTGTAACCGATCTGAAGTCAATTTTCCCCGTTCCCATCATGGGCAGCTCCTCGATAAAAAAGAACTGTCTCGGCAGGGCTATGTTGGGCAGCTCCTTTCCCATCTTCCTCAGGATGGCAACTTTATTAATCTCTTTGGTCACGGCGGCAACAATGGTGGCTCCTTTTACCTCATCCGGTATCTCAACAATGCAGCATGATACACCTTCATCCAGGTGCTTCTCCATCTCGTTTTCCACCTTCACCAGCGAGACCATCTCTCCTCCGACCTTTACAAAACGCTTGTATCGTCCCGCATGCCACAGGTATCCGTCTCCATCCAGGTACCCCATATCACCTGTGTTATACCATCCGTCCACAATGGCCTCGGCAGTTAGTTCGGGTGCACCCAGGTAACCCTTCATGATCAGGTCCCCTTTCACCAGGATCTTACCCACCTCGCCCGTCTTACAATCTTTCCCGGTATCCAGGTGTTCGATCCGTACCTCCACATTGGGAATCACCTTCCCCGTACTTCCGGGACGGTTGAATTCGTGTGAGTTGACTGAAACCACGGGTGATGTTTCAGTGGCTCCATAACCCTCCAGAAGCGTCACTCCATGCTTCTTCTTGTATCCGTCACGCAGGGCATCCGGACACTTATCGGCCCCTGCTACCATGATGTTAAGGCTTTCAAAGTCACCGGGCTCCGATTTCTGCAGGTAGCCCCAGAAGAAACTTGGGGTTCCCACCATCACCGTGGGCCTCTCCTCACGTGCAATGTTGCAGATGGTCTGGAACTCGGTTGGATTGGAGTAGGTGACCATGGTCATCCCCTTCAGGAAGGTGACCCAGAGGTTGACAGTCAGTCCGAAAATGTGGAAAAAGACCAGATTGGCCAGGATGATGTCATCTGAAGTAATTCCCACGTAACCGGTGAAGCTGGCGATGTTGGATGCGAGATTTTTATGTGTCAGCTGCACCACTTTGGGATCTTTTTCGCTGCCACTTGTAAAGAGGATGGCTGCGTTGTCGTTCTCATCCCCTTTGTGGATGCTGTTCAGAAGCATCCCGGTGGGAAGCTTCGATTTGAGGGCTGCTTTCAGCTTATCGCCTGTGGTTACACCCTTCATAATATCCTCAAGATAGACCATGCCTTCGACTACCGGGCAGTTGATCTTTTCAAGTAGTGCTTTGGAGGTGATGATGGTCTTGAAGTTGCACTTCTCCTGGGCGTATATTGCATTCTTATCCGCACCGGTCGAGTAGTTGATCATCACCGGCACCCTTCCGCTCATCAGCGCTCCAACTGTAGCCAGTGCACATCCTGCCGAAGTGGGGACCATGATCCCGATATACCCTTTGTCATACTTCTCAAATTTCTTTGCTATAATCAGCGATCCGATCAGTGCCCGGTCGTAGGTAACATCACTTTTTGTGGTCTTATCTTTGATGGCAAACTTTTTCGAATGCTTTTTTGCCATTCGGACAAACTGTTGGTGTAGCAACATGGTGTAAGTATTTAGATTAAAAAAGGTTAATTTAGGCGCTAAAGATATGAAAATGTTCGAATCCTGAATAAACAAGCTCATCAAAATGAAAGCCCCAATCGTTATATGGCTGGTTTTTAGCAGCGTAATTCTCCTGGGCCAGGAGCAAGGCTCTGTCACCGGAACCGTAAGGGATGCCGATGGCGGAGAGCCCATGATCGCTGTTAACATCAGTGCGAACCGCAAATCGGGTACCATTTCGGAAACGAAGGGTGAATTTACCCTTCAGCTTCCCGCTGGTACGCACCTGGTTGAGTTTTACTACGTGGGGTATGAAAGGGTCTCCAGGGAGGTTCGCCTGACCGGTGGGGAGGTGGTCCGCCTGGATGTTGAGATGGAGGTAAGCAGCGAGATGCTGGACGAAGTGGTGGTGAGTGCCGGGAAGTTCGAGCAGAAGCTCTCTGATTTAACCGTCTCCATGGAGGTGTTGAAATCCAGGCAGCTTTCGAACCAGAATATCACTTCACTGGACCAGATGCTGGAAAAGACCTCAGGGATCAGCATTTTGAACGGCCAGCCCAGTATCAGGGGAGGGAGCGGATTCAGTTACGGGGTGGGAAGCCGGGTGCTGATGCTTGTTGATGATATGCCGATGATATCGGGCGATGCCGGAGACATTAAATGGAGCTTCATGCCGGTTGAGAATGTGAACCAGGTGGAGATCATCAAGGGGGCCTCTTCGGTACTCTATGGCTCCTCGGCACTAAACGGGGTGATTAACCTGCGGACCCGTTTTCCGGGCAATGAACCGCAGACCGAAGTAGCGCTGTTTAGCGGGGCCTTTCTGGAGCCCCGGAGAGAGGAGATGGTCTGGTGGAAAAATAATCCCTCATTTGCCGGGGCCTCCTTCTCCAGGTTGCGAAAAAGATTTCCGGAGATGAACCCCCTGTTTGCAGGCGTATCGCTCTCCCACCTGCGTAAGATCGGGAACCTCGATCTTACGTTGGGGGGCAACTACTTCAGGGATGAGGGTTACAGGGAGCTTGAGCATGAACAGCGGATCAGGGGCAACCTGGGACTCCGTTATAAATTTGAGAAGGTGAAGGGGTTGTCGGCAGGGGTAAATACCAGTGCCATGTACACCGACCATGCCGATTTTATCTTCTGGCAGGATGCCGACTCGGGGGCCTACCGGCAGAATCCCGATTCATATGCCCGGCTCTTTGGCCACAGGTTCAACATCGACCCTTATGTGGAGTACTACGCTCCGGATGGTGACAGGCACAGCCTGAGAACCAGACTTTACAGCGTGGGGAATGGCACGATTGATGAGACCAAGAACAGCTTTTCAAAGGTGTGGTACGGGGAGTACAGGTACCTCAACAGGATCGGGGAGAAGATACACTGGACCAGTGGGGTCTCGTTTATGCGAAATACGGTGGTGGCAGGGTTGTTTAACGAGCATAATGGCTCAAATTCGGGGATCTATTCTCAGCTGGATGCACAGGTTCTGCCACGTCTTAAGCTCTCCACCGGTCTGCGCTGGGAGTTCAATACACTGAACGGGGAGCTCTTCTTTTCAAAGCCGGTGATGCGTGCCGGGCTCAATTACCAGCCCGGAAAGGCCACCTACCTGAGGGCCTCTTTCGGACAGGGATACCGGTTCCCCTCTGTGGCTGAGATGTTCGTGGATGCAAGTTTCGATAATTTTAAAATATTTCCGAATCCGGATCTTCAGCCTGAGAATGGCTGGAGCGCAGAGGTGGGGATCAAACAGGGATTTGCCTTCGGTTCCTGGACCGGCTTTGCCGACCTTGCCCTCTTCTGGACCCAGTATGAGGATATGATCGAGTACAACTTTGGTTACTTTCCGCCGGAGAATCCCGTCCCTCCTTACAGTGACTACGTAGGCTACAAAGCGCTGAATATCGAAAATGCAAGGATCATTGGGACAGAAGCCTCATTCACAGTCAGAGGCAAACTGGGGCCCTTCGATCTCAGCCTGACAGAGGGCATTACCGTGATGGATCCGGTGGATCCGCTGATGCTGGATACAATTCCGAGGTCCGAAACCGATGATTATATTCTGAAATACCGCCGCCGTATCATGGATAAATCTGATCTTGAGGTGGAATTCAGAAAGTGGTTTGTTGGGGTCAACATGCAATTCAATTCAAGAATGATCAGGGTGGATGAGGCGTTTATCGACCCAATTCTTGGAGATGCTCTGATGCCGGGATTTCCCGGTTACTGGGAGAACGAGGCAGGTGGTTATACCCTGATCGATCTGCGGCTGGGCTGGAATGTCTCACCCCTTTTCAGGATCAATCTCCTGCTTAAAAATGCAAACAATGTGGAGTATCTGGGCAGGCCCGGAGATATCGGTCCTCCCCGTAACGTCACCCTGCAGGCAAAGGTTACCTTCTGACTTTAATGAGTTTTCCCGTATGGACCTCCTTGCTGTTGGATATCCTGTAGATGTAGGTCCCGGGCTGCAGCGAGCTGCCATCGAACTCAAAGAGGTTTTTACCCGGAGAAGCACCCTGCCACTCTTTATACATCAGCGTCCCCAGGATGTTATAAACCTGCAGTTGGATCAGGTCGTCAAAAGGTGTGAAAAACCCGATGCGGGTCACCTCTGAAAATGGATTGGGTATATTGGGCAATACCCGGAACTTCATCGCCTGACCCGGATCCAGGCCGGCGGGCCACTGAAGAACAGTCATCACCACCGAAGTATCATTCTTTACCTGATCACCCGGCATAATATTCCCAGCCATCTCCACAAAGGGTGTCACATAGATGGCAAGGGGGAACACCCCTGTTTTTACGGGGGTTCCTGTGATGCCTACACAATAGGCAGAGTCGGCCCATAATTTGTCGGAATTGGCGGCATAACTCAATCCTTCGGGCAGGTTCTCAATGGTGTCGATCGTAATGTACTTAATGAGAATGGTGTTTTCTCCAAATGAAACCTCTCCCGGAGGGATCACTGTGATCACCTCATCGTATGGTTCATTTACTAGTGCAGCCGGCAGCTGACCCGGACAGATCTCGCCCGGTTCATTGATATCCACACAACCAGCATCCGGTTCACACTGTCCGTAAAGCATGTTTCCAGGAGCCAGGAAAAGGATTGCGATGGGGATCAGCCGGATGATTTTTCTCATAACAATTAATGAATAGGTATGTTGCAAATATAGCAGCAATTGTCGCCAATGTCAATTGATCATTAAAACAAACAATTTAATGTCATTCTAAAATCAAATTCTCTATCTTTGCTTCTTGTTTTAAACTAAACACTTAAAAACTAGCATTATGGATAATATTTTTGCCCTGTTCTGGTTGCTTCCCCTTGCTGCAGTTGTGGCACTGGTATTTGCATGGTTGTTCTTTAAAAACATGATGAAGAACTCCGAGGGAACCGACCGGATGAAAGAGATTGCACAATACGTACGTGAAGGTGCCATGGCCTACCTGACGCGCCAGTACCGTGTGGTCGGATTGGTCTTTGGTGTGCTGCTGATCATCCTGATCGTACTGGCATATGTGGGTGTACAAAACCCATTTGTGCCGATTGCATTCCTCACAGGTGGTTTTTTCTCCGGACTCTGTGGATTCCTGGGAATGAAAACCGCCACATTTGCTTCGGCCAGAACGGCCCATGGTGCCTCCCAGTCATTGAACAAAGGGCTGCAGGTCGCTTTTCGAAGTGGTGCCGTTATGGGACTGGTCGTTGTGGGATTCGGACTGCTGGATATCACCGGCTGGTTCTGGGTACTGAACAAATTTGTCTTCAGCGTGGAGAACATGACCCATGGCCTTCACTGGGCCGGGCTCACCCTGGTACATGAAGGGACCACAGAGAAACAGAAGCTTATTGAGATCACAGCTGTGATGCTGACTTTCGGTATGGGTGCATCTACCCAGGCACTCTTTGCCCGTGTGGGCGGTGGAATTTATACCAAAGCTGCCGATGTGGGTGCCGACCTGGTTGGTAAGGTGGAAGCCGGGATTCCCGAGGATGATCCCCGTAACCCCGCTACCATTGCCGATAACGTAGGTGACAATGTGGGTGATGTGGCCGGAATGGGCGCAGACCTCTATGAGTCCTATGCAGGTTCAATTTTGGCAACTGCCGCACTGGGAGCAGCCCTCCCGGGACTCACCGCTACCCAGCAGGGACAGGCCGTTGTGGCTCCCATGATCGTAGCCGGAATTGGTATTATTCTCTCCATTGCCGGAATTTTCATGGTGCGCGCCAAGGAGTCGGCCACCCAGAAAAACCTGCTTAATGCCCTCCTGCTTGGTACCGGGGGAAGTTCTTTTCTCATCCTTGTGGCAATGGCCATCATGGCCTATACGGGAATGGTTACCTGGGGTATTTTTGGTGCTGTTGTAGCCGGACTGGCGGCCGGTGTGATCATCGGACAGGGAACAGAGCTCTTTACATCGGACGAATATAAAGCGACCAAAGGGATCGCCGCCCAGGCCCAGATGGGTCCGGCCACCACCATTATTGACGGGATTGCCATTGGGATGTACTCCACATGGATTCCTGTAGTAACCATCGTACTCGGTATCATTGCTGCCTTTGGATTTTCAGGCGGATTTGTCGAATTCTCCAAAGGGGTTTACGGAATTGGTTTTGCAGCTGTTGGGATGCTCTCCACCCTTGGGATCACCCTTGCAACCGATGCATTTGGCCCCATTGCCGATAATGCAGGTGGTAATGCCGAGATGGCCGAGCTCCCACCCGAGGTGCGGGAGAGGACCGATGCCCTGGATATGCTTGGGAACACCACCGCTGCAACAGGAAAAGGATTTGCCATTGGTTCGGCTGCCCTGACTGCCATGGCACTGCTTGCTGCCTACATGGAGGAGGTGAGGCTCTGGCTTGGAAGAATTGCTGATAAAACCGTCGAGGGCTTCAAACAGGTGGGTGATACCATCTTCTATACAGACCATGCCCCGGCTGCAGCGGACGGGGTGAATGCCGTACAGCTCAGCACAGCAAATATCCACGATTTTGTGACCGCTTATGACCTTTCACTGTTTAATCCCATGGTGCTGGGAGGAATCTTTATCGGTGCCATGATGGCATTTGTATTCAGTGCCATGACCATGAAGGCTGTTGGACGTGCTGCAGGTGCCATGGTTGAGGAGGTGCGCAGGCAGTTCCGCGAGATCCCCGGGATCATGGAGGGAAAAGCCACTCCCGAATATGCAAAGTGTGTGGCCATCTCAACCAAAGGTGCACAGCAAGAGATGATTCTTCCCTCACTTCTGGCCATCATCGTTCCCGTTGTGATCGGGATCGTACTGGGTGTGGCAGGTGTGATCGGTCTCCTGGTTGGTGGCCTGACCACCGGCTTTACACTGGCCGTGATGCTGAACAATTCGGGTGGTGCCTGGGACAATGCCAAGAAATTCATTGAGAAGGGCAACTACGGCGGAAAAGGAAGTGAAGCGCATAAAGCGGGTGTTGTGGGTGATACTGTTGGAGATCCCTTCAAGGACACCTCCGGACCCTCGCTCAATATCCTGATCAAGCTGATGACCATGGTGTCTGTTGTGATGGCAGGTCTTACCGTGACCATCGGCCTCTTCAGCTAGTCTTTACAGGAACAACCATTTTGAAGGCCGTCTCGATCTGTCGGGGCGGCCTTTTCTATAACCGGATTATCTCTCCCCGGTCGTCGAAATACTTTTTCATGTGGAGTTGTTCACCATCGAAGACGGCGTAGGTGAAGTTAGTGATCCAGTCGCCCAGGCTGATCACCTGGCTGGTTTCGGAGAGTTGAATCCAGAAGGGAACATGGCGGTGGCCAAAGAGAAAATACTCGATAGCGGGATCCGTCTGCAGCACCTTTTTTGCATACTTTATCTGGTGTTCCTTGTCAACCCCCAGGAAGGAGACCCAGGCCCCCTGTTTTTGCCGGCTTTTTTTGGACCACCACTGTGCAAATGCTGTTGATCCGTTGGGATGGATGCGTGCATAGAGCCATTGCAGAATCCTGTTTTTGAAGAGTCCCTGGAGCAGCCGGTAGCTCCAATCCGACCTGAGCAGGCCGTCACCGTGGCCCAGCATAAAACGGTGGTTGTTCCAGCTCCGTGTGAGGGTTTTGCGGTGAATCGTAACCCCGATCTCTTCGGGCAGGTATTTAAAGAGCCATACATCGTGGTTCCCGGTGAAGATATGGATCTCCACCCCCTGGTCGCTCAGTGTGGCAAGTTTACCCAGGAACCTTGTGAATCCACGGGGCACCACCTTGCGGTATTCAAACCAGTAATCGAACACGTCACCCAGCAACCACAACTCCTTCGCATCTTCACAGATCTCATCCAGCCACTTTACGAAATGGCGCTCCCGCTGCAGGCTCTCCTCTTTCGGGTACATGCCCAGGTGAAGGTCGGAGGCAAAGTATATGTGGGTTCTTTCAGCCATCGGTTTAGCTTGTCAGCCTATAGCAAATTGTCCAGCCAGGTCTCCAGGGTTCTGCCGTACAGGTCTCTCGCAACAATATCGCCTTCCCTGTTGATCAGGTAGGTGGAAGGAATCGAACTTACATTGTATAGCAGGGCAGCCCGGGATTCGGGGTAGCTCAGCTCCGATACATTGATCCAGTCGAATTCATTGAAGTCAACAGCGTTCATCCATTGGAACTTGCTGTTGTCAAGAGAGATGGCGTAAATCTCAAATCCATTGGGATGGTACTTGTTGTAGGTAGATCTCATCCGGAGTAGCGCATTGATGCTCTCCTGGTTGCCGGAGGCCCAGAAAACCACCAGCACCACCTTGCCATTGAAGGAGGAGAGGGAGATCTCTTTGCCATCCCTGTCATTAATGGTGAGATCCAGTATTCCGCTTGCCTCGTCTGCCAACTCCATGAGGGCATTCATCTTCTCTTGTTGTATAAAGTCAGCCTCTCTCTGCTGAATATCTGCCCGCAGTGACCTGGTCAGGGATGAATTGGGATGGGTGATCTCAAGAGAATCTGCCACACTTTTAAAATACTGAAGGTTATGCTCCTGCCCCATTACCATGTTGGTTTCATCGTACTTCTGATAGAGGGCGTAAACACTGGAGAGGGATGACATGTGCTCCACCAGGTAGCTGATGGTAAAGCGCTTCTGGGATATAATGGCCCCGGCATAGGTTGAACGCAGGCTATCCATTTTGGGAGACTCCTCGTCGGTAATGGAGGCTGCAATACGTTGAAGTGAATCCAGGAGCAACCTTGTGGAGTCCAGGTGTTCCACCAGCATCCGGATCCTCTCTGACTCCTGTGATCCCTCTACCTGGTAGCCGCTGCCGAACGATCCTTTCGAAGTGGTAACCGATACGCAGTCTCCTGGTGCAAGAAGCAGGTTAATAATGGATCCGCTGCCATCATTGAGGATAAACAATTCCGGCTGCTCCAGGCTTGTTGAGAAGGTGAATCGTCCATCATTACCTACCTGGATCGAATCGAGGGGCGTGGTCCTGTTCACATCGAGCCTTTCCAGGGCAAGGGTTGCACCTTCACCACCCTCTACCAGGCCCTGGATCTTTACGTTATTCCTGTTGCACGCTGTCCCTGCCAGTGACAGGAGGAGGATGAAAGTAAGGGGTCGTATTCTCATGGTATTATTTATAGTCGGTTGTTATTTAATTGTTCGAGAGTTTCCAATAATTTATTTCCAAAAAGATCTGTTTCAATGATCCTGCCTTCCGGGTCGATCAGGAAGTTGGAGGGGATCTTCTCTACCTGGTAGAGATCGGCCACTGCCGATTCCCATCCCCTCAGATCACTCACCTGATCCCACCCATGCGTATCTTCGTTAATGGCACGGAGCCATACTTCCCTTTCACGATCGAATGAGACCTGCAGGATCCTCAACGGCATGGTTCTGTATTTTGACCATGCCTCCTGCAGTACCCTGTTCTCTTCCCTGCTCAGTTTGCTCCATCCGGCCCAGAAACTCAGAAGAACATAATTGCCCCTCAGATCTGAAAGAGCCACCTCTCCTCCGTCAGGCCGTGAAGATACAAAATCGGGAGCGATCTCGCCTATTAGGGTTCTTTGATCCTGTTTAGGTTCATTTGATCCCGCTTCTGCCTCCACAACCTGTGCGTGCAGCAGTTGAATAATTTCAAAACCGCTGTATCCTGAAGAGAGAGCCGAATCCACATATTTATAAACTTCAAGGTCGTACCGGGGATCAAATACCGGCAGCCCCTCTCCGTACATATTGTACAGCGCAATGAGGATGACCAGGGACTCCTGGTTCCGGTGGATAAATGCCAGGGAGTACTCCCGGAAGGCGGTGGTAACAGAATCGAAAGTGTGGTCAAGACCGGTCTTGATGTGAGCATAGTCCGCGGCTGATTGCGCCTCCATGTTTTTCCTGGCTATTTCACCCAGGATATCCAGGATTCGTTTGTGTTCGCCTGAGAGCTCCATCAGCAACTCAGATCCTTTGGAACCCTCCACCACGTACTCGCCGGACTCTCCAAACGATCCGCTGAGGTTTACATTTTCACCCGGTTCCAGCAAAAGGGTGATGTAGCCCGAGGTTCCCATCCGGAGCACATAAAAGGAGGTTCGTGAAGATTCGAACTGCATATGGAACCCACCGCTTTCGTCACAGGTTGCTGTGTCGACGGGGATGTATTCCCTGGCGGCCATCTCCTCGAGGACCACATCGGACCCGGCACCCCCGGCCAGGACTCCCTCAATCATGGTAACCAATCCCTCAGGCTTCTTATCCGCTGAGGTGGACGGGTTGCCCCGGTTACAACCTGTGGTTGCCAGGAGGGCAGTGGTTGCGATGATGAAGAGGGTTCTGAAGATCATTTTCTGTTATATTTTACTGCAAAAATAGCAAGCTTGATCTATTTATTGAATAGATGCTGCCAAGAATGCAATATGTTGATATTTGTTTTTAATTTTGTAACAGAAAGTTGAATATCATCTACCGCATATTTTTTTAATAAAAAACGCTTGATTGACAATGTATCTTTTACATTGTGCTCCTTTTTTGTAATTTACAATTTAATTCTCCTGTAAATGAGTTACCTGAAGTTTGAAAAATCAGAACTGGTCAATCTGGAATATTCCCTCTCAAGGGAGGTGATCAGGTCAAACCGTGCAGGTTCTTATGTATCCACCACCATCATTGGGTGCAATACACGAAAATACCATGGGTTGCTGGTGTGCCCGCTGGAAGAGATGGGCGGGGATCATCACGTCCTGTTATCCACACTGGATGCAACAGTTGTACAGCATGAGAAGGCATTTAACCTGGGAATCCATAAGTACGAAGGTGACAATTATTTGCCGAAAGGGCATAAATATGTGCGGGACTACGATTCCACCATTGGTTCCCGGTTGATCTATCGCGTAGGGGGCGTTGTTCTCTCCAGGGAGGTCCTGATGGTTTCAAAGGCTGAACAGGTGCTGGTAAAGTATACACTGCTTGAGGCCAATTCAGATACGATTTTAAGACTGCAACCTTTCCTTGCTTTCCGGAATCAGCATTCCCTGAGCAAGTCAAATCTTTACGCCAACACGAGGTACAAGGAGGTGAAAAACGGGATTATGTCGAAGCTTTATGACGGTTATCCGGGCCTCTACATGCAGTGTTCCAAACCGGTTGAGTTTGTTCCGGTACCCGATTGGTATTATAACATTGAATATATTGAGGAGCAGAAGCGGGGATATGACTATAAGGAGGATCTCTACGTCCCGGGTTATTTTGAGATGCCCATAAAAAAGGGTGAATCTGTCATATTTTCAGCCTCCACTTCGGAGTCTGCCCCGGGTGGACTTAAACGGAGATTTTCCACGGAGCTGAATGGCAGGATTCAGAAAGACAGCTATAAAAATTGTCTTTTAAATGCAGCGCAGCAGTTCGTTGTAAGAAAGAGGGGAAGTACAGAGATCATAGCGGGCTTCCCATGGTTCAAAACCTGGGGAAGGGATACTTTTATGGCTTTGCCAGGGTTGACAATGACTACAGGCGACCTCTCCACTGCACTTGAAGTGGTCGATTCCATGATCTCCCGTATGAAAAGCGGCCTCTTCCCCAACATTGTGGAGAGGGGCGAAGCAGCATTTAATTCGGCAGATGCACCATTGTGGTTTATCTGGGCCCTTCAGCAATACAGCCGTTATGATCCTGATATTGATATTTGGAAGAGGTATGGCAAGGCCATTAAATCTGTACTTGAAACATACAGGGAGGGCAGCTCCGGGATCATCCATATGATGGAAAACGGACTGATACATGCCTCACAGGAGGGGAGTGCGCTTACCTGGATGGATGTTGTGGTGGATGACATACCCGTCACTCCCAGGTCAGGTTCACCGGTTGAGGTGAATGCACTCTGGATCAATGCAGTCTCCCAGGCAATCGAGTGGGCCGGGGAGTTGGACCGGAAGTTTGTGAGTGAGTGGGCCCATCTGCCTGAACTGATCAACCGCTCCTTTATCGAATTGTTCTGGATGGATGAGAAAGGTTATCTGGCAGACTACGTCATTGATACATTCAGGGATGAGTGTGTAAGACCCAGTCAGGTTGTAGCTACTGCCATGGAGTTCTCACCGCTTACTCCGGAGATGAAAAAATCGATTCTGGATGTGATTACCGCCGAGCTGTTGACCCCCAGGGGATTGAGAAGCCTTTCCCCGAAAAACGAAGCCTACAAGGGGGTGTATGAAGGCACCCAGGAAAAACGGGACAGGGCTTATCACCAGGGCACTGTCTGGCCCTGGCTGATGGAGCATTATGCCAGGGGGTACCTGGATGTACATAAAAGGTCGGGTCTGAACCATATCCGGCGTATTTATGAGGGATTTGAAGAGGTGCTGTCAATAAGAGCCGTTGGGAGTATCTCAGGAGTATACGATGGCAATCCCCCGCACAATCCGGAAGGGGCCATTTCAAAAGCAGCGAGTGTGGCTGCTCTGTTGAGAATCGGTGAAATGATCGAGGATAATCAATAATAACATGGTGATTGTATGAAGGTGCTGATGTTCGGGTGGGAGTTTCCACCACATATTTCAGGAGGACTGGGTACAGCTTGTTACGGGCTAACACGTGGCATGTCCTCTATATCCGGCCTGGATATCCTGTTTGTGGTTCCCAAAGCGCACGGGGATGAAGATCAGAGCAGGATCAGTGTGCTTGGAGCCGGTGATGTTACTGTCGATATTCGGAATGTGAGGGAACATCAGTTTCTGAAAGATCTCTCCTATATCGAGATTAACTCAAATCTTGTACCCTATACGTCACCCGAAGAGTACGAAGAGCTGGTCAACAGGGCCGAGCACCAGGGGAAACGGTTTGTGGAGACCACCATGGGTGGAAAGCTTCACTTTACAGGGAAATACGGCAAGGACCTCTACGAGGAGATTGCCAACTATGCAGTTGTTGCCGGGGAGCTTGCCCTGAAGCAGGATTTTGATATCATTCATTCCCATGACTGGCTCACATATCCGGCAGGAATTGCGGCCAAAAGGGCCTCGGGAAAACCACTGGTGATCCATGTTCACGCCACAGATTTCGACAGGAGCGGGGGCAAGGTGAACCCCACGGTGTTTGAGATTGAAAAGACCGGTATGCACCTGGCCGACAAGATCATTGCTGTGAGCAACCTGACCCGAAATACGGTGATTGAGAAATATGGGATTCACCCCGATAAGGTGGTGACCGTCTACAACGCGGTAGATCCCCTGCCCGATCAGGAGAAGCTGCAATTGAAACGCGGGATCACTGACAAGGTGGTCACCTTCCTGGGAAGGGTCACCCTTCAGAAGGGGCCCGAATATTTTGTGATGGCGGCCCATAAGGTGTTGCAGAAGATGGACAACGTGCGATTCGTGATGGCCGGGAGTGGTGAACTGCTTGAGAAGATGATCCATTGGACCTCTTCACTGGGAATCTCTGACCGGTTCCACTATACCGGATTCCTGAAAGGGGATGATGTCTTCCGGATGTTCTCCATCAGTGATGTCTATGTGATGCCTTCGGTTTCCGAACCATTTGGCATCTCTCCGCTGGAAGCGATGCAATCCAATGTTCCCTCTATCATCTCCCACCAGTCAGGAGTCGCTGAAATTCTAAAATATGCACTTAAAGTCGATTTCTGGGATGTGGATGCCCTTGCCGATGCCATCTATGGCCTGTTGAACTATCCGGCTCTTTCGGAGATGTTTAAAAAGCACGGGGTCCAGGAGGTGAACGACATGAAGTGGGAGAATTCGGGCAAGAAAGTACACAGTATATACGAGGAGTTTGTTTAGTAAAAATATTGATGAAACGCTCATGAGAACAATCTGTTTCTATTTCCAGGTCCACCAGCCCTTCCGGTTCAGGAGGTACCGTTTTTTCGACATTGGGAACGATCACTATTACTACGATGATTATTCCAATGAATCAATTCTTCATAAAGTGGCCCGGAAGAGCTATTTGCCGGCCAATGAGCTGATGCTGGATTTGATCCAAAAACATGGTGGGAAGTTTAAGATAGCCTACTCCATATCGGGGATTGCCCTGGAGCAATTCCGGCTCTATGCGCCCGAGGTGCTGGATAGTTTTAAGAGACTTGCAGAGACGGGACAGGTTGAATTCCTGTCAGAAACATACGGCCATTCACTCAGTGCCCTGAAGGGCAGGGAGGAGTTTGAGCGCCAGGTAAATGCGCATAAGGCGCTTATTAAGGAGCACTTCGGGCAGGAACCCACTGTGTTCAGGAATACAGAGTTGATCTATTCGGATGAGATAGGTTCTATGGTTGCAGATATGGGATACAGAGCAATGCTCACTGAGGGGGCAAAGCACGTCCTTGGTTGGAAAAGTCCCAACTTCCTCTATTGCAATGCCATCAATCCCAAATTGAAACTGCTGCTGAAGAATTTTAAACTCAGTGATGATATTGCTTTCAGGTTTTCAAACAAGGGATGGCCTGAGTATCCGCTCACGGCTGACAAGTTTGTGGAGTGGCTGAATCAGACCCCTGAAAATGAAGAGGTGATCAACCTGTTCATGGACTATGAAACCTTTGGTGAGCACCAGTGGGAGGAGACCGGAATTTTTGATTTTCTGAAAGCCCTTCCTGACAGCGTGTTCAGGAGTTCGCCCTTTACATTCAGTAAACCATCTGAGGTGGCCTCCACCCTTCAGGTCGTGTCAGCTGTCCAGGTGCCAAATCCAATCTCATGGGCCGACGAAGAGCGTGACCTGACCGCATGGCTGGGAAATGAGATGCAGCATGAGGCATTTAATAAACTCTATGCCATTGGAGAGAAGGTGCATGCCATTGGTGATGATGCCCTGCTGCAGGATTACACCTACCTGCAGGTAAGCGATCACTTTTACTATATGTCCACCAAGTTTTTCTCTGACGGGGAGGTTCACTCCTATTTCAATCCCTACGATACACCCTATGATGCCTTTATCAATTACATGAATGTATTGAGCGATTTTGAGATCAGGGTCAATGCGGCCAGCAAGGCGCATGTGGATGGTGATCTGGCCAGATTGAGTAAGATCATAAAGGAGAAAGAGGCACAGATCGAAAAAATGGAGAAGCGGCTGGAAGAGAAGAAAGCTTCAGTAAAGAGGGCCACTCCTGTAAAGAAGGCGGCTCCGGTAAAGAAAACGGCTGCTACTAAGAGAGCTGCCACAGTAAAGAAGAGCACTGCTGCGAAGAAAAAGAGCACTGCTGCGAAGAAAAAGAGTTAGAATCCAGAAAACATATTAGAAAGAATGAAGAAGCCTGATTATTTATTCGAGGTTAGTTGGGAAGTATGCAATAAAATAGGAGGGATCCACACGGTGATCGCCACCAAAGCTGTCACTGTTGTCAAGGAGCTTGGCGACAACTATATTACCATTGGACCGGATGTATGGAGAGAGAACCGGGAACACCCTGAATTTGAGGAGGATCACTCCCTCTTTTCCGATTGGAAGGTGCAGGCTGCCAGGGAGGGTATCCGGGTCAGAATCGGACGATGGAAGATTGCCGGAAGACCCATCGCCATTGTACTTGACTTCACCCCCTGTTTTGGAAAGAAAGATGAGATATTTAAGAGCCTATGGGAGTCTTATAAGCTGGATTCCATCAGTGGCCAGTGGGACTACATTGAACCCGCCCTGTTTGGATATGCCACGGGAAAAGCCATCGAGAGTTTTTCCAGGTTTCACGGTGTAGAGGAGAAGAACATCGTGGCCCATTTCCATGAGTGGCAGACTGGAGCAGGATTGCTATACCTTGAGAAGAATCAGCCCCGTATTGGAACCGTGTTTACAACACATGCCACCACCGTAGGCAGGTCCGTTGCAGGAAACAGGCAGGCCCTCTACAGCCAGATGGAACAGATGGATGGGGATCAGAAGGCCAGGGAGCTGAATGTTGTGGCAAAACACTCCCTGGAGAAGCTGGCCGCCAACCATGCAGATGCATTCACCACGGTAAGTGAACTCACCGCCATGGAGTGCCATCAGTTTCATCAGCGGGAGGTGGATGTAGTGATCCCAAATGGATTTGAGGACAGTTTTGTCCCCGGAGAATCGGAATTCGATAGCCGGAGGAGAGATGCCCGCAGGCGGATGTTGGATGTGGCATCGGCACTGACTGGCGCGCCCATACCCGATGATGCATTTTTAGTGGCTACCAGCGGACGTTATGAATTCAGGAACAAAGGGATCGACCTGTTCATTGATGCACTGGGCGAACTGAACCAAAATAAAAATTGTAAAGGTCAGGCCGTGGCTTTTATCCTCATTCCGGCAAATCATTACGGACCCCGTAAGGACCTGCTGGAGGGGCTTACAAGCCAGCATCTTACCCACAACCTGCACTATGCCGAACACGACCAGATCCTGAACAGGATCCGGGAAAAAGGGCTCAATAATAACAAAGAGGATAGGGTGAAGGTGTTTTTTGTACCCTCTTACCTCAATGGAGCAGACGGGATCTTTAACATGGCTTACTACGATGTGTTGATCGGTCTCGATCTGACCGTCTTCCCCTCCTACTACGAACCATGGGGGTATACCCCCCTTGAAAGCCTCGCCTTCAGCGTGCCCACTGTGACCACAACCCTGACAGGTTTTGGCCGGTGGGTGAACAATGAATACAAAAAGGAGATGCCGGGTATCTCGGTCATTCCCAGGGATGATTATAATGATGGGGAGGTAGTATCCGGAATCAGCAAAGCGATCATGGATCATTGCCGCCTTCAGGCTGCGGATAATAGTACCCGGGAGGGGGCATTTGAGATCTCAAGGATTGCCCTGTGGAAGAATCTTTTCAGCCACTACCGGAGGGCCTATGACCATGCGCTTGTGAGTGCCTCGGGTAAAGAGTCGGTCTATTATGAAAAGGAGCGTATTGAAAAACTCCCTGAAACAGTGCCGGTTCCCGAGGATATCAATCCTCACTGGAGACGTGTTCTTGTTCATCAGAATATTCCTGACAAACTCAAACCACTGGAGGAGCTTTCACGCAACCTCTGGTGGTCATGGACCCAGGATGCAATCGACCTGTTTGGATCCATCGACCCGGAGCTCTGGACAAAAGTGGGAGAGAATCCCGTTGAATTGCTGGAAAAACTTCCCTACGATACGCTCAAAAGGCTGGAGAGGGATGATGATTTCATCGGGCGCCTGGGCAAGGTCCATAAAGCTTTTGTGGCCTACATGGCAGAGGAGCCAAAAAAGGGGATGCCATCGATCACCTATTTCAGCATGGAATACGGGATCCACAACTCACTGAAGATTTTTTCCGGGGGATTGGGATTGCTGGCTGGAGATTATCTAAAGGAGGCCAGTGACTACAACATACCACTGACCGGGGTGGGGCTGCTTTACAGGTATGGCTATTTCCGGCAGGTGATCTCGGCAGGAGGGGAGCAGGTGGCACAGAATGATGCACAGGACTTCTCAAGGCTTCCGGTTTCTCCGGTAAGGGATAAAGATGGCAACTGGAAGGATGTGCAGATCGTTCTTCCCGGGAGGACCCTCTTTGCAAGGATATGGAAGGTCCAGGTGGGAAGGATTCCTCTCTACCTGCTTGACACCGATTATGAAGCCAACCATGAGTCTGACAGGGGAATCACCCACAGTCTGTATGGTGGGGACAATGAAAACAGGCTGAAACAGGAGATCCTGCTGGGGATCGGAGGGATCAGGGCGCTGAGAAGCATTGACCTGGACACCGACCTCTATCACTGCAACGAAGGCCATGCCGCCTTCACCAGCCTGGAGCGGTTGCGTGAATATATCCAGGAGGGAAACCTAACCTTCCCCGAAGCGGTAGAGATTGTAAGGGCATCCAGCCTTTTCACCACCCATACCCCTGTTCCGGCAGGACATGATGCTTTCGAGGAGGACATGCTGCGCGCCTATGTGGCCCACTACCCGGAACGTTTGAAGATCACCTGGAACCAGTTTATGAACCTGGGCAGGTACCATGCGAATCAAACACATGAAAAGTTCTCCATGAGTATGCTGGCAGTCGGGCTTTCCCAGGAGGTGAACGGGGTAAGCAGACTGCATGGAGAGGTCTCCAGGGATATGTTTGCCGGACTCTGGCCGGGTTACCTGACCGATGAGTTGCATGTGGGTTATGTGACCAACGGGGTGCATCTTCCTACATGGCTGAGTCCCCAGTGGAAGAAGCTGTACGAAAAGACCTTCGGACCGGACTGTTTTAACAGGCAGGAGGACCGGACCATGTGGGAGCGGATCAAAAAGGTCCCGGCTAAAGAGATATGGGCCCTTAAATCGGAAGAACGGGAGAGCCTGATCGGGTGTATCAAGGAGCGTATTGCCAGGGCATCCACCAGGATCATGGACAATCCGGGAAGGATGCTTGAGATCTCCAATGCCCTTGATCCAAATGCCCTTACCATTGGATTTGCCAGGAGGTTTGCCACCTATAAAAGGGCGCACCTCCTGTTTCGTGACCTGGAGAGACTCTCCAGGATTGTAAACAATCCGGAAAAACCGGTCCAGTTTGTCTTTGCAGGCAAAGCCCATCCCAGGGATATTCCCGGACAGGATCTGATCAGGATGATCGTTGAGATCTCCCGAAAACCCGAGTTTATCGGGAAGATCGTATTCCTGCAAAATTATGACATCATACTTGCCAAACGGCTGGTAAAGGGTGTCGATATCTGGCTCAATACACCCACCCGCCCCCTTGAGGCTTCGGGAACCAGTGGTGAGAAGGCGGTTATGAACGGAACCATGCACTTCAGCGTACTGGATGGCTGGTGGGCCGAAGGATACCGTGAGGATGCAGGCTGGGCGCTGCCCATCGAGCGCTCTTTCGATAACCAGGAGCTGCAGGATGAGCTGGATGCCGAACGGATCTATACCCTGCTGGAGAATGATATTACAGAGAAGTTCTATAGCCGCAGCAAAGAGGGTATTCCCGAAGCGTGGGTGGATATGGTTCAGGCAAACATTGCCCATGTGGCACCCGAGTTCACCATGAACCGGATGGTTCGTGACTATATCGACAGGTTTTATATGAAACTGTATGACCGCACCCTGAAGCTCCGGAAGAGGGAGCACCAGGTTCCAAAGGAGCTGGCAAGGTGGAAACACCGGATCCTTGAGAGGTGGAAGAACATCAGGGTGGTTGAGTATGACTTCCCCGATGTGATCAGGGAGGAGTTCGTGGTCGGTGAAACCTACACGGGAAAGGTGGTACTTGATCTGAACGGACTCTCTGCCAGTGAGATCGGAGTGGAGATGGTACACACCAAAAGTGCCCGCGGGCGTCAGGGCGACCAGTTCAGGGGTACCCAGCCATTTGAATGTACAAAGGAGGATGGTACGCTTGCCGAGTATACCTTCGTACAGGAGGTGGACGAAACAGGTGTATTTGATATCGGGTTCCGGATCTATCCAAAGCACAGCGACCTGCCTCACAGGATGGATTTTCCATTGGTGCGGTGGATTTAGTCACCATTTGTGGCTATCTTACCCTGGGAGTCTCCTGCCTCTGCAGGACGACGGCTGTTCGTGATGGCAGGTAGAGCTTCAGGTTCTGTTTGAAGCCGAAGGAGCGTTCTATCTCTGTATGGTGGACAACACCGGTGTCGTAGCGTCCGAATCCGCCAAATCCGGGTTGGTCTGTAGAGAGCAGGGTTCTGTATTTTCCTGCAGCGACTGCCAGACCGTATCCGGTATATGAGTTGGAGGGATGGAAGTTAAATACAAACAGCAGTCCCCCTCTTTCATAAGCAAGTATCAGGTCTGCCTGGTCGGTTTTAACATGATTGCAGGGCCCGCTATAGATCCTTTGGCGGCTCAGGGTCCCCACCATGGCCCGGTCAAAGTCAGAGAGAAAGTGATACCTCAGCTCCTTGTTCCCAATCAGGCTCCACTGGCGGCGCGCGTACTGAAACGACCAGTCGTTCCCTTCGCGGGGGAAGTCGATCCACTCGGGGTGTCCGAACTCATTTCCCATGAAATTGAGGTAACCGTTGCCGGATGTTGAGGCGGTGGCCAGCCTGATCATTTTATGCAGGGCCACTCCGCGGTCCACCACCACACTCTGTGAGGCCTTGTCCATATGCCAGTACATCTCCTGGTCAATCAGTCTGAAAATGATCGTCTTGTCCCCAACCAGGGCCTGGTCGTGCGATTCGGCATAACCCACCGTTTTTTCATCGGCCCGTTTGGAGGTGAGCTCCTGGTAGATCTCCTCCATGTTCCACTGCTCGTCAGCTTTTTCCTTGATGGTTTTAATCCAGTAATCGGGTGTGCCCATTGCCAGGCGGTAGTTAAAACCGACGCCTCCCTCCTGCACCGGCACCGCCAGTCCGGGGTATCCGCTCATGTCCTCTGCAATGGAGAGAGCCCCAGGCCGGATCTCCTGCATCATCTTGTTGGCAAGAGAGAGGTAGGTGATGGCATCTTCGTCCTGTCCCCCGTCAAAGTAAAAATCATAACTGGTAAAATCACGCTCAAGTCCGTGGTCGTAGTAAAGCATGCTGGTGACCCCGTCAAAGCGGAATCCGTCGAACCGGAACTCGGTGAGCCACCAGTTCACATTGGAGAGCAGGAAATGGGAGACTTCGTTCTTCCCGTAGTCAAAACAGAGTGAGTCCCAGGCAGTGTGTTCGCGCCTGTGATCGCCGTGAAAGAACTGGGCAGGGTTGCCATCGAAAATCCCCAGTCCCTCGGTCACATTTTTAACCGCATGGGAGTGGACAATGTCCATGATCACAGCGATGCCGTGCCCGTGGGCCTCATCAATCAGCTCCTTTAGCTCCTCGGGGGTTCCGAACCGTGAGCTGGGGGCAAAGAGGCTGGAGACATGGTAGCCGAACGATCCGTAGTAGGGGTGCTCCTGGATGGCCATGATCTGCAGGGTGTTGTATCCCCCTTTAACTACATGGGGGAGCACCTTCTCCCTGAATTCGGAGTAGGTTCCGACGCGGTGCTCCTCCGCTGCCATCCCTATGTGGGCCTCATAGATCATGGGCTGGAGATCTGCCAGGTCGGGGGTAGGATGCTTCCATTTGTAAGACTCTTCAGGCATCCAGATCTGTGCATCAAATACTTTGGTATCAGCATCCTGTACCACCCGGTTACACCACGCGGGGATCCGCTCTCCCTCACCGCCATCCCAGCGGATCAACAGTTTGTAGCGGTCCTGATGGCTGACAGCACCCTCTTCCAGGATGATCTCCCAGGCGCCGTGTTCCAGTCGGGTGAAGCGGAACTCATCTTTAATTTCCCAGTTGGTGAATGCTCCGATCAGAAAGATTTCGGTGGCATGGGGAGCCCACTCGCGCATCACCCACCCCTTTTCGTGTTTGTGCAATCCGAACCAGAGGTGACCACTGGCAAAGGACTGGAGGGACCCCTCTCCTGCAAGTTCCTGTTCCCTTGCAACTGCCTTCTCCATCCGTCGCATGATGGTCTCCCTGTAGGGCTCCAGCCAGGGGTCATTTTTAATCAATCCGGGTTCTATCATAAGAGCTAATAAAATTATGAAATTTAGCGGAAGTTGGTAATTTCTCAACCACTATTGTCATCCAAGTCCACATGTTATTTTTCAGCGCGATGTTTTTGTCAAAACTTGTCTATTTGACTTGTGTGGAAAGAAACCATACCTTTATTATACTTAATCAGCATCTTACACGAATGCCTGGCAGTCCTAATCACCTTTTCCGCATTTGGCAGGAGCTCAAGCACAGGAATGTTATCCGTGTTGTTATTGGCTACCTTGCCGCTGCATATGTAATCCTGGAATTTACCTCCATTATTTCAGATCCTTTCGGATTACCCCCCTGGACCCTTAAACTTGTGTTTGTATTGTTGTGTGCGGGTTTTATCATCGTGGTTCTCCTTGCCTGGCTGTATGACCATAAACAGGGTGGGCTTGAGAAGACCGAAACAATACAGGAGAGAAAGGAGCTGGCCGATGAGCCTGCTGTAGAGCAGGAAGAAGAAACAACCGGTATACAAAGAAAGATCCGGATTCGTGCAAGTGACTATGTGATTGCAGTGCTGCTGGTGACAGTTTGCATTTTGCTGTTTCCCAGGATCTTCAAAAAGGACCGGCTGGAGGAGATCAGGGATGAGTCGGGGATTGTCTCTGTATCTGTAATGCCTTTTGAGAACCTGACCGGAGATCTCCGGTACGACATCTGGCAGGGCGGATTCCAGAACCTGATCATTTCAGCCCTATCCAATTCAAAGGAGCTCCGGGTGAGGCAATACATGACCATGTCCAACATCATGAGACAAAATAAGGATGTTGACCATGCTTCCATCTCACCCTCCCGGGTAATGGAGATTGCCTCAGATCTGGAAACTCCGGTGGTTGTACTTGGCAGGATACTCAAAACCGGGAATCTGACCCGCTATAGTGCACAGTTGATCGATGCAGAGACAGGAGATTCTTTCAAAACTTTCCTGGTAGAATGTGAAGAGGGCAAAGATGTTTTTATTGTGGCGGACTCCCTGGGTAGTTTGATACGAAATTACCTGGAGATTAAAAAGATGTTTGCAGAATACAAGCCTGTTGAAGTGAATGAGATTCATTATACCACATCAGCTGAGGCTTTCCAGTATTACATCCATGCGTATCAGACTTTTTCAGAGATGGATGTGACCACAACCGTGGAATGGCTGATAAAAGTGATTGAGACCGATCCGGAATTTATTGAGGCTTATGTTTTCCTCTCATTTGTTTATGCGGCTAAATATGATTTTATGCAGTCCAAAGCGTGGTGCGATTCCGCCTACAGTAAAGGGGAGGTGCTTCCTGTAAGAAGCAGGTTGCAGCTGAACCACCTCCATGCCTACCATTATGAAACCCCATATGAGGAGATCAAGTACTGCAAGCAGGTGGTTGAACTTGACAGGATGAACATCACTTATTGGTACTTGATGGGAGATGCGTATTATAGACTGGGACAGTATAAGGAGGCAATCTTCGTCTGGGAGAAGACCCTGGAGATCCATCGCAAGTGGGGAGCCAAGATCTACATTCCACATTTGTATGCCTACATGGGGGATGCTTTGCATCAGATTGGAGATCATAAAAGGGAAAAAGAGATATATGAAATGGCGCCGGATGCTCTGAAGAAAACATCCTGGTTAACAGATCAGCAGGCTATTTGCGCCTTGTCACAGGGCAAAAGGGATAGAGCGCTTGAGTACATCAGGCAATTCAGGGCGGCAGGGATCGCAAAAGACTGGAATGAAGCAAGAATCTTATCCGGAATTGGATATATATATCTTGAGGCTGGCCTGATTGACCAGGCGGAAAAATATTATCGGCAGGGGGTTGATCTGGATCCTGATAATCCGAACAGATTGAATGGATTGGCCTGGTGCCTGATCGATAATGATATCAATATCAATGAAGGGGTAGAGATTGCAAAGAGGGCAATTGAGATTTCCCCGGAGAGTTCAATGGTGCTTGATACGTACGGATGGGGTCTGTACAAACAGGGAAAGCCTGTGGAAGCCCTGAAAATGCTCAATAAGGCATGGGAATTGCGAAATCTGTATACCTTTGAGAGAGTACGGCGTATCAAGGAGGTGGAAAAGGCCCTGTCCGCCCAATCCGGCACATAAGTTCCGTTCGACACTTACCAGAACAATAATACATTTGCCTTTGGCGAGCTCGCAAGCTCGGTTCCAAAACTACCCTTTTCATTGCTAAAGTGAGATTTAAAAACTGCGATTTAGCCTGCTTTCTCACCAAAATCAACATATCTTTGGTGGAATTATGAAAATCTGGTCAATACATGAACCCATTTCGATAAAGAGGCCGGTGGCCACCATCGGGATTTTTGACGGGGTGCATATCGGGCACCGCTTTATCCTAGATCACCTGAAGGAGCAGGCCGGAGAACATGGAGGTGAGTCTGTGGTGGTAACACTGTGGCCCCATCCAAGGATCGTTCTGAACAAGGATGTTCAGCTCTTCAAGTTGTTGCATTCAAGGGAAGAGAAGAGCAGGGAGCTGGAGCGTGCGGGGATCGATCACCTGGTGATCATTCCGTTTGACAGGGAGATTGCCTCCTTCACCGCGTGTGAGTTCGCGCAAAAGTACCTCGTCAATAGATTGGGTGTGGAGGTGTTGCTTGTGGGATATGACAACAGGTTCGGGCAAGACAGAAAGGGGGATCCCGAAGGACTGGCACACTGTGCGGTAAGAAACCAATTCAGGATCGAAAAACTGCCCGAGTTCAACTCCCCGCTGGGGACGGTGAGTTCAACCACCATCAGGGAGGCGATCATGAAGGGAGACCTGGAAAGGGCAGAGAAGTTGCTCGGCTACACTTACTACCTTGCGGGCCACATTGTAGAGGGCAGTCACATTGGCCGGGAGATGGGGTTCCCCACGGCCAACATCCATCCCAACGATCCCAACAAACTGATCCCCATGAACGGGGTGTACGCCATCCGGGCCGAGTTAAAAGGGTCACTCTACGGCGGAATGTTAAATATCGGATTCAGGCCCACCATCGACAGTGCTTCGGCAGTGAAGACCATCGAGGCCCACCTGTTTGATGCAACGGGCGATTTCTATGGTGAACAGGTGGTGATTCATTTTGAAAGAAGGATCAGGAATGAGATGAAATTCAGTGGATTGGAGGAGCTTAAAGCGCAACTTCATAAGGATAAAGCCACTGTGTTGAAGATCCTTCAGTAAAGCATCTCTTCTTCCTGAAGAATTGGGAATAAAATACTACTTTTGCACTCTAATTGATTGAAAATATGGAGACAATGACTTACAAAGAGACCCTTCCCTATAAGGTGGCGGATATAAGCCTGGCCGATTTTGGAAGAAAGGAGATTGAAATTGCAGAAAAAGAGATGCCCGGACTGATGTCCATCAGGAAGAAGTGGGCAGGAGAGAAGCCTTTGAAAGGCGCAAGGATCATGGGATCGTTGCACATGACCATTCAGACCGCTGTACTGATCGAAACCCTGGTTGAGCTGGGTGCCGATGTGCGGTGGGCCAGTTGTAATATTTTCAGCACACAGGATCATGCGGCAGCAGCAATTGCTGAGGCAGGAGTTCCCGTATTTGCATGGAAAGGGGAGACCCTCGAAGAGTACTGGTGGTGTACTGCCCAGGCACTCGGTTTTCCCGAGGGAAAAGGTCCCAATATCATTGTTGATGACGGAGGTGATGCCACGCTGCTTATTCACAAGGGATATGAAGCAGAAGACAGTGCTTCAGTGCTGGATGTGAAAGCAGAGAGCCGTGAGGAGGCGGTTGTATATAGCACCCTGAAGGGAATCCTCGCCGAAGATCCAGGAAGGTGGCACAGGGTTGTGCCGGAGATCAGGGGTGTGTCTGAAGAGACCACCACCGGTGTTCACCGTTTGTACCAGATGATGGAACAGGGAAAACTGCTTTTCCCCGCCATCAATGTGAACGACTCGGTAACCAAATCAAAATTCGACAACCTCTATGGTTGCCGTGAATCCCTGGCCGACGGGATCAAACGTGCCACCGATGTAATGGTGGCTGGAAAAGTGGTGGTGGTTGCCGGTTATGGCGATGTGGGTAAAGGTTGTGCACACTCCATGAAATCGTACGGTGCAAGGGTGATCGTAACCGAGATCGACCCCATCTGCGCACTGCAGGCCGCCATGGAGGGATTTGAGGTCAACACCATGGAAGAGGCTTTGAAACAGGGAAATATTTATGTGACCACCACAGGAAACAAAGATGTAATTACAGCCGAACACATGGCCGGCATGAAGGACCAGGCCATTGTCTGTAACATCGGTCATTTCGACAATGAGATCCAGGTGGATAAACTGGAAAACTGGAACGGAATAGAGAAAGTCAACATCAAACCGCAGGTGGATAAATACATCTACAAGGATGGCCACGCCATCTTCCTTCTTGCCGAAGGAAGGCTTGTCAACCTTGGATGTGCCACCGGTCACCCCTCCTTTGTGATGAGTAACTCATTTTCGAATCAGACCCTGGCGCAGCTCGAGCTCTGGAAGAAGGAGTATGAGGTTGATGTTTACATGCTGCCCAAACACCTGGATGAAGAGGTGGCCCGGCTTCACCTTGAACAGCTGGGTGTGAATCTGACCACCCTGACACCCGAGCAGGCTGAATACCTGGGTGTAAAGGTGGAAGGGCCTTACAAAGCCGAACATTATCGTTATTAATTTCAAACAAGGGTATACAGACTCGAAGCCTTCTTTTTTCGTTTTCCGAAAAAAACCAGCGAGAGATGTAGACCCTTGTTTGTATTAACGACTAATTGTATATATGTAGTACATCCCCCTGGATGGAGGTGTTGTACTGCACCAAATGATAACGGGCAGGACCTTCGTTGGGTTCTGCTCCGTTCATTAACAGGTAGGTGGATCCACAGTCGGGACACCTGTATACACCCTGAAAGAGAGAGTCTTCAACAACAGCTTTATTATGTTCCGGGTAGAGGGTACAGGTTCGGTCATATGCCTGGAAAACAAGGTCAGCCTCCCTGTATATTATAATTCCCTGCCATCCGCCGGGAACCATTTTTGATGATCCGATTCCCATATCGGCCAGGTCAGCATAGAGCAGAAGGTATTGATCTACACGGACATAGGGAATGATCGGACCCTCGTGTGTTTCACACGATGGCACAAAGATTCCCGGAAGCAACAGGATCAGGACAATGGCGATTTGTAGCCTGGATGTTCTCATTTAAAACCAAAAGTAAAAAATTCACCTAATTTTTGTAATTTTAACTCTCTAATCCACCGATTATTGCTCTAAACTGGTAAAACAATGGATTTTGATATTGGAAATATATTGTATGTGGTGATCACCCTGGTAGCGGTGATTGTCGGATTGCTGGGGAAGAAAAAGAAGCCGGCTGGACAGGGCACATCAAAACCAGGTTTCATGGAGAACCTTGAGAAGATGTTGACGATGGGAGAGGAGCCGAATGTTGTCAGGGACCTTGCGGATCATGAGGCGGATCTTTTCGAAGAGGAGCAGCCGGTATTTAAAGAAGAGACCAATGCGAAACCGGCATCTATGGATGAGTATCAACAGATTCTGAAACAGGTGGAGAATAGTGAGCAGAGTGTTGTGCTCACGGATGAGGTTCCCAATGAAGTGAAGTTTGAGACAGTTATCAGGGATGAGGATGAGGGAACCGATTATTTTGAGATTGTCAAGGATTTTGATGCTGGGACTGCAGTAGTCTACGCGGCAATCATTAACCGTCTTGATTATTAATTATTTTTTGTAATTTTGTGCAGAAGAGTTCCGGTTTTCACGGGATTCTTTTTGTTTTTAATAAGTAACAGAGAAGAGATAGATTATGGCACAAGCTTCGTATATGACTGAGGAGGGCCTGGCCAACTTGAAGAAGGAACTTGACCAATTGGTTTCTGTGGAAAGGCCTGCCATTTCACAGCAGATTGCTGAGGCGAGGGACAAAGGGGACCTCTCCGAGAATGCGGAATATGACGCCGCCAAGGAGGCGCAGGGATTGCTTGAGATGAAGATCTCCAGGCTGGAAGATATGGTTGCTAAAGCACGGATTATCGATGAATCAAGAATTGATACTTCACAGGTTCAGATCCTGAACAGAGTGAAGCTTAAAAATACCGGCAACAACAAGCAGGTAGAGTATATGCTTGTTTCGGAGAGTGAATCTGATATTAAGAATGGAAAAATCTCTGTGGCAACACCCATTGCCCAGGGACTCCTGGGTAAAAAAGTGGGGGATGTGGTGGATATCCAGGTACCCTCAGGAGTGATGTCGTTCGAAATCATGGAGATTTCACTATAAGAGGCAGATCATGTCAACCATCTTTTCAAAGATCATCGCAGGGGAGATTCCCTCCTACAGGATCCACGAGGATGAGCGCTATTATGCTTTTCTGGATATCAATCCCCTGGCTAAGGGGCACACCCTTGTGATTCCAAAGGTAGAGACCGATTACCTGTTCGACCTGGAAGACGACCTGCTGGGAGATATGATGGTGTTTGCGAAAAAAGTGGCCCGTGCCATCGATAAAACCATCGATTGCAAAAGGGTCGGTGTGGCGGTCCTGGGGCTTGAGGTTCCGCATGCCCACATCCACCTGGTGCCCATCAACAGCCTGCACGATATAGAGTTCAGCCGGCCCAAACTTCAGCTCTCGAAAGAGGAGTTTGAATCCATCGCTCAAAAAATTTCGACTGCCATTGAATAGGCCTACTTGATCCTGTCAGGATTCTTTCGAATGAAATCTTCCCAGCTCTTTGAGCCGGGTTTTTTTGTGACCTTTTCGTTCTGATAGAAGTGGCAAACAGCTGCAGCGAGGCCATCGGTGGCATCCAGGTTGTTTGGGACCTCCTTTAGCTTAAAGATCCTGGCCAGCATACCTGCCACCTGCTCCTTGGAGGCATCTCCTGCTCCTGTAATGGCCAGTTTGATCTTCCGTGGAGCATATTCCGCCACCGGTATATTCCTGGAGAGAACAGCCGCAATGGCCACCCCCTGTGCGCGCCCCAGTTTAAGCATGGACTGCACGTTTTTTCCAAAAAACGGTGCTTCAATGGCCACCTCGTCGGGCAGGAAACGGTCGATCAGCTCAAGGGTCCCCTCAAGTATTTTGCTGAGTTTGATGTAAGGGTCAGTGCTCTTTCTCAGATCGACCACGCCCATGTCCATGTAGACCGGTGTTTTTCCCTCGGTTCGGATCACCCCGTAACCCATCAGGTTGGTGCCCGGATCAATGCCCAGAATAACTCTTTCACCCTGCTTTTGCATGCCTCAAAGGATGCTAATTGATGATTTCGCTTCCGGAGCGCATGTACTTATGAAGCACTTCCGGGACCCTGATGCCTTCCGGGGTCTGGTTGTTTTCCAGGATGGCCGCAAGAATCCTGGGTAGTGCCAGGGCGCTTCCGTTCAGTGTATGGGTCAGCATGGGGCGTTTCTCACCCGTCTCCCTGAATCGTAGTTTCAAACGGTTGGCCTGGTAAGATTCAAAATTGGAGACGGAACTTACCTCCAGCCATTTTTTCTGTGCTGCTGCATACACCTCAAAATCGTAGGTGAGTGCAGAGGTGAATCCCAGGTCACCCCCACACAGCTGCACAATGCGGTAGGGCAGTCCAAGTCTGATCACAAGCTGCTCCACGTGTTTCACCATCTCCTCCAGTGCATCATAGGAGTTCTCAGGGTGCTGTATCTGTACAATCTCCACCTTATCGAACTGGTGAACCCTGTTCAGGCCCCTGACATCTTTCCCGTATGAGCCTGCCTCCCGCCTGAAACAGGGGGTGTAAGCTGTGTTTTTAACTGGCAACTCTTCAGCCTTCATGATCACATCGCGGTAAATGTTGGTCACCGGTACCTCGGCAGTGGGGATCAGGTAGAGGTTGTCGCCGGTTACATGGTACATCTGTCCCTCTTTGTCGGGCAGTTGCCCGGTTCCAAAACCCGATGCTTCGTTTACCAGCAGGGGGGGTAGTATCTCTTCATATCCGGCAGTGGTATTTTCATCCAGGAACCAGGCGATCAGAGCCCGCTGAAGCTGAGCACCCTTTCCCCTGTAGACCGGGAAGCCTGCCCCGGTGATCTTAACACCAAGGTCAAAATCGATCAGGTTGTATCTGTCCCCCAAATCCCAGTGTGGCAGCGCACCCTGATGCAAGTCGGGCATGGTTCCGCCTTCACGGATCAGCCTGTTGTCCGCCTCGCTCTTTCCGGGGGGGACCGATGGATGTGGAATGTTGGGCACCAGTACCAGCAATTCATTCAGCTTCAGGGTAGCCTCCTGCAGCTCCTTTTCAAGCGATTCCAGCTCCTTTTTCAAACCCGTGGTTTGCTCTCTTACTTCATTGCCTTTCTCTTTTTCACCCTTTTTGAACAGCATGCCGATCTCTTTGCTCAGCCTGTTCAGTTCGGCCTGAAGTTCGTTGGTCTTCACCTGGAGTGACCTGCGGTTGTCATCTGTTGAGATGATCGTGTCGATCAGTCCGGGCTGCTTAAAGTTCTTGATCTCTAATCTCTCGAGGATAATGTCACGGTTGTCCCGTATAAACTGGATTGTCAGCATGTTAAAAGCATAAAAAAACCTGTAATACACTTTAAAGGTAGTGTATTACAGGTGGAAAATATGTTGATTTCAAATATTTCTACTGGTTTTCTACCGGCTCAATGGAAACGTAGGATTTGTTATCCCTCTTCTTGATAAATTTTACCGTTCCGTCTGTTTTGGCAAAAAGGGTGTGGTCTTTACCCATCCCTACATTGTTGCCAGGGTGATGAACAGTTCCACGCTGACGGACGAGGATGTTTCCTGCTTTGACGATCTGACCGCCATAAAGCTTAATTCCCAGTCGTTTGCTCTCTGATTCGCGACCGTTTCTAGTACTACCGGCTCCTTTTTTGTGTGCCATATCTATTAACTTTTTACTATCTTTCTAACTAACTGGTTATTTGTCTTCGCCAGTCTCTTTCTTGGGTGCAGCTTTTTTAGCAGCTGTTGTTTTCGCTGCAGGTTTCTTCGCTTCGCTCAGTTCCTTCGGTTGCTTTGCTGCTGCTGCTTTGGTAGCTGCAGGCTTCTTTGCTGCTGCTTTGGTGGCTGCAGGTTTCTTCGCTTCGCTC
>JBDLIQ010000007.1:0-64820 GCA_039714775.1 Bacteroidota bacterium | reverse complement strand
AGGCATGGCGTTCATGTCAAATTCGGCAAAATCGAAGATATAGAAAGATCCGCCCTCTTCCAGGTGACTCAGTGCGTTTTCGATGACCCTGAGGCGCACCTCATGCGGGAACCCATGGATCACAAAACTGATAAACACTTTATTAAATTTCCGTCCCAGCTCTAAGGGTTGATCGATCCGCTGCTGCAAGAAAGTCATCCGGTTATCTTCATGGAAGCGCTCCTGAAACTGCCCGGCCATCTCATCTGAGATGTCGATCCCCTGGATGCGTCCCTTCGCCCCCAGGTAGTGGGCCATAAGGCTGGCATTATACCCCGTTCCGCATCCCAGGTCCAGGATCCTGTCATCGGGCTGTATCTCCATATCTTTGATTGCCTGTTTGATGATCCGGGGGTACCGGCCCATGGTAGCCAGGGAAAGGACCCTGTCATAGTGCTTCGACATGAATGGGGATAACTCAACGCCCGATTCGGGAAATATTCTCTCTTTCTTACTCATATCTTATGGTTGTTCATTAACATGTCCACTTTCAACTTTTAACTGCTTTCCATGCATTGATGATGATCTGCGAGGCCTCCGACTCCCTGTCAAACTCCACGATTGATTTGCCTTCCACCATGGACTCCACCATGTGCTGATCAAAGGGAATCCTTCCAACCAGCGGTATCTTCTTCTCCTCAAGGAAGTTTTCGATTTCGGTGGTCATCTCCAGATTGATGTCATATTTATTGATCAGGGCAGCCATGGGGATAGAGAAGCTATCGATCAACTCAACCAGCCGGCTTGCATCATGCAGTCCCGACACAGTGGGCTCGATCACCATCAGAACCTGGTCGGTTCCTGTCACGGAAGAGATGGCGGAACAACCGATCCCGGGAGGACCGTCATTAATCACATATTTTGCGTTCTGCTCCACAGCCAGCTCTTTGGCCTTTTTTCGCACTTCCGACACAAGCTTCCCCGAATTATCTTCACCCGGTCCCATATGTGCATGGACCAGGGTGCCGAACCGGGTGTCTGAAACATACCAGAAATTGCGGTCACTGCGCTCCGAGGAGATGGCATCAACCGGACAGAGTCTTTCACAGAGGCGGCACCCTTCACACTGGAGGGGATTGATCTCCGGGAAACCGTTCTCGTTGGTATGAATGGCATCAAAACGGCACTGATCCTGACAAATGTTACACCCGTTGCATTGAGATTCATCGATGGATGCGACCCAGGATCCCAGGTAATGGTTCTCCTCCCGGATTGAGGGTTCGAGGATCAGATGAAGGTCTGCAGCATCCACATCGTTGTCGCAAAAAACAGCATCGGATGCAATGGATGCGATGGCCGCTGTGATGGTTGTCTTACCAGTCCCCCCCTTGCCGCTAAGTATGGTTATCTCCTTCATGAATGAGCATTGTTACTGTTTAACACTTTCTCTGCGATCGCCCTGTAGACAGGTTCAACATCTTCCGGAATATGTTTCAGAAGCTCCCCCTTTGCATAGAGCGAGGCATAATCGAGCTGAAAAGGGATCTCCCCCAACATTTCGATCTGCTCCTCTTCGAGATAATCATAGACCTTCCGGTCACCCAGTCCGGCTTTGTTGACAACCACACCAAACGGTTTGTTGATCTCTTTGAGCAGTTCAACTGTCAGTTTGAGATCGTGCAATCCAAAAGGTGTGGGCTCGGTTACCAGGATCACATAATCCGAATCGGAAACTGTTTCAACGACAGGACAACTGGTGCCGGGAGGTGCATCGAAAATGACCACCTCGTTATCGTCCGAAACCTGCTCCTTCACCTGCTTGATCAACATGGTCTGCATGGCAGAACCGATCTTAAGCGAACCATCGGTCAGGATGCCATTGTTCCCTGTGTTACAGGTTCGCATGACACCGATCTCCTCCGGGTTTTCCGAGATGGCTCCATGTTCACAGGCAACAATACAGGCACCACACGAGTGACAGAGACTTGGGTTCACCTCTGCAAATTTTGCAGGGGGGATCACAACAATGGCATTAAATTCACACCACTCAGCGCATTTTCTGCAATAGGTGCATTTGTCGTTATCGATGGTGGGGATCAACTGGGTGGCCTGTTTCTCCTTACGAACCTCCAGCCCTTCAAAGAAGAGATGATCGTTTGGCTCTTCCACATCACAATCCACCAGCTCCACCTTCGCGGTGTGATCATTTGCTATCTGGTGAAACAGGTTAACTGCCACCGTAGTTTTGCCTGTCCCCCCTTTTCCACTTGCTACTGCAATTTTTTTCATGATCCTTGCGGATTACTCATCCATGCCGGAAATGACATCACCAATGGTCACATTGCTCTCTTTCTGGAGCACCATCTCGATATTCAGTTTTTCCAGCAGATCTTTCGCCTTTGGTCCAAAATCGCCCGAGATCACTCTCTTGACCCCAAGTTCCGCCATCGTCTCTGCTGCCTTTACGCCGGCTCCGCCGGTGGCATCGGCCATCTCATTCTTAATAAAGGCTGCTTTTTTTCCCTTCTCTTCAAGGATACAAAACCAATCCGCCCTGCCAAATCTTTCATCGAAATCTGACTTCAGGGAATTTCCTGTTGATGTAATCACTGTCTTCATCTGTTCTCTTTTGATGTGTTAAAACCGGGACAAAGATAATGAGAATATTCTCATATCAAAAATATATTTTTTTAATGTGGGAATGACTGGAACAACTATCCGGTCTTGCTGATCTCTGAAAGTCTTTGAGGATCGGTCAGGGTAATGTTCTTGCCTTCCAGCGCAATCATCCCCTCCTTCTCAAACTCTTTCAGAAACCTGATCACGCTTTCGACCGATATGGAGGCAAAATCGGCAATATCCTGACGCGAGAGATACCTGAATGCCTGATCCTGCTGAAAGGGTTCGGAATTGAGGTAGGTCAGGCACGATGCGAGTTTACCGCGCATCTGTTTGTAAGAGAGATTGGTGATGATATCGAGCAGATGTGCCTGTGTCCCATGGTTCTTGGAGGTGATCCTGAGAGAAAACTCCGGATTTGATTTAAGCAGTGTCCTGAGACTCTCCATCTCGATCATCAGTAGCTCCGCATCTTTCAGGGCCACGGCCGAATAGGGATAGACTTTCTCTCCAAACATGGAAGCAAAGGCCAGAAAATCACCACTTCTGGCCAGCCAGAGATTCTGCTGCTTGGTGGGACCGGTCCTGAGATAGACCTTGACCAATCCCGACTGGATAAACAGCACATGGGGGGCAAATGCACCCTGTATAAAAATAGTATCCCCCTTCAGATAGGTAAGCTGGGTTCTGTTTTCGCTCAGTAACTCCAAATCTTCCCGGGAGATTAACTGAAAACAATCCGGCTCATTCTTTTTTCCGTTATCTCCTTGATTGCTATTGTGATTCGTCATTAAATGGATGGTCAAAAAACGTAATAAATCACCCAAAGATAATTCAAAACCTGTAAAATGATAGAAAAAAACCTATGGAGTTCCACCCCTGTTTTGATGGCGGCCTGAGGAAAATAGCAGACTTTTGCAGCTCATTTGAAAACAACGAATTCTATAACCATAAAAAAGTAAAAAAATGAAGATGTTACACACGAATTTACAGGAGATTGAAACAGCAGCTGAACTTGAGAAGCTGATTGCAGAAAACGAAAACGTAATGGTCTGCTGTGGCCGGATGGGTCCCATGTGTATCCCGGTATATGACGTAATGGAAGAGCTTGAAGAGGAGCGCACCAATATAAAATTTGCCGTAATGGCTTTTGACACACCAGAAGCACACATTATCCGCAATGCACCCGAATGCAGGGGATTTATGGGACTGCCCTTCACCATGTATTATAAGAATGGCCAGGTTGCTAAAGCCACCAGCAGCATTCAAAACATGGCCCAGATCACCTCCATCCTGGATGAACAATTTGTTGCCGAGGTTGCAAAATAGTCTGGCATGAACATGAACGAAAGATACGATGTCATCATCGTGGGTGCAGGAGCTGCCGGCCTTACAGCGGGAATATACACCTCCCGTGCCCGCCTTTCAACACTGATCCTCAACGAGGGAGCAGTGGGAGGCCAGATGGTGCTCACCGAAGAGATTGCAAATTACCCTGGTGTAGAGAAGACCCACGGGTACATGCTTGCCAACACCATGAAAACACAGGCTAAAACCTTTGGCTGCAAGATCAAATCAAACATCAAGGTGAAATCCTATGAGCTGGAGGGGGAGGTAAAGCGCATTGTACTGGAAGATGGCAGGGAGTTCGAATCAAGCACTGTGATCCTCACCCCGGGCGGAAGACCCCGCCCGCTTAATATTCCGGGTGAAGAGACCTTTAAGGGAAGCGGGATCTCCTACTGCGCCACCTGTGATGGTGAATTCTTCACCGGAAAGGAGATCATTGTTGTTGGAGGCGGAAACTCGGCCCTGGAAGAGGCAGTCGCACTCACCAACCATGCTGAGAAGGTGACCATCGTACACCAGTTCGACCATTTCCAGGCATTTCAGCATGCCATTGATCAGGCAAAACAGAATCCGAAGATTGAGTTCATCATGGAATCGGAGCTTCGTTCATTTACAGGTGAAGGCGGTTTGCAGGAGGTAACCATCGAACACCTTCCTACGGGAGATGTCACATCAAAGAGAATCGATGGTGCATTCATTTTCGTGGGTTATATGCCCAATACGACCGATCTGGAGGGGATCATTGCCCTCAACGAGCGGAAAGAGATCGTCGCTGATGGTGAGATGAAAACCAGTGTTCCGGGGGTATTTGCTGCAGGAGACTGCATTGCAAAAAAATACCGCCAGGTAACCACTGCAGTAGCCGACGGGACCATCGCCTCCCTGGGGGCTGCCGAATACATCAGATCTTAAATTTTAAACGGATGAAAGAGCGCATACAATTTTTTCCAATCACAGCCTATGCAATCATCATGGGGTTAACAGGACTGGCCATTGTGTTTGGCAAGTTCTATCACATGCAATGGATGCCCAAAATTCTGTTTGACGGATTGCTGTTTTTTACACTGGGGCTTTTCCTGGTTATCAGCTTCCTGTACGGCCGCAAGGCCATCAAACACTTTGATGAGGTGAAGGCGGACTTCAACCACAGGATCCGGATCAACTTCTTTTCGGCCATATCCATTTCGTTCCTGCTGCAATCCATAGCCTTCCTGGGATACTGGCCCTTTCTCTCCATGATTTTCTGGTGGGTGGGGATTTTGTTGCACACGGTGCTCATGTTCTACACCATCAGCTTCTGGATCAGACATAACTTTGAGATCCAGTTTATGAACCCGGCATGGTTCATCCCGGTGGTAGGAAACATCCTGATCCCTGTAGTGGGAGTGGAATTTATGCCAAAGGCATTCTCCTTTTTCTATTTCGCCGTGGGATTCTTCTTTTGGGTGGTTCTGTTTATCATTTTTCTGAACCGGGCCATCTTCCACCACCAGCTACCCCAGAAGTTTATCCCCACCCTTTTCATACTGATCGCACCACCGGCCATAGGATTTATTGCATACATCAGGATCGGACAGAGCCTGGACACCTTTGCATATTTCATGCTCTTCCTGGCCTATTTTTTCGTGGTGCTGCTCTTTTTCCTCTATAAAAGCTTTAAGAACCTCAAGTTCTTTATCTCCTGGTGGGCATTTACCTTTCCACTCGACGCCATTACCCTGGCCTCGGTTGTTGCTTACCAGATCACAGCACAGCCTATATATAAATACTTATCATTTGTCATGTTTACCCTGGCCATTCTCACCATCGGCTTTGTAACATGGAAAACCCTGGGAAAGATCAGACAGGGTGAAATTTGTGTAAATGAAGATTAATTATACCGTTATGAAAACTAAAATCAGCACTGTTATTTACCTCATTTTCGGATTTATTGCCGGAATCATCTTCTCTGGTATCGTTGTCAGTATCTCCTCCAAAGAGATGATGATCAAGGAGATTAAGAGCCCTTACGATTTCGAAAAGACCGTCACGGTCATGTCTGACCGGATCAATGCCAAAGATGGCTGGCACGTCACAGGGATCATCGACCAGAACAGGGAGGTCTCCGAGAATGGAGGATATCCCATCGGGAATTTTAAGATCATTAAATATTGTTCGGGAAGCTATTCTTCAGATATGCTGAGCGCCGATGACCGCAAACAGATCGGGAACATGATGCCCAAAACATTTGCCGTCTATGAAAAATCTGACGGACAGGTCTATGTATCCACAATGAACGGAGCCGTCATGGGAAAAATATTCGGTGGCGAGGTTGAGACGATCATTGAAAAAGTATCGCTCGAAGTGGAGGATATGATGCGTTTTATGAACCTGAAGTTCACATTGTTTTAAAATGTAAATTTACATAGCCTCAACTATTTAAATGAACCACATGGGGCTCAACGAAGTTAATAGATCAGGATAGCATTAAAATTGATAAAAATGGCAGTGAAAGAGAAAGAGGTGGTAACCACCACATGGCGTGAGAACATGTCCTTTGAAACAGATATCAACGGACATAAGATCATCATCGATGCAGATACCGATGTGGGAGGTGAAGACCTGGGTCCCAGGCCCAAACCGTTCATGCTGGCCGCCCTGGGTGGCTGCACCGGTATGGATGTGGTCTCCATCCTGAAGAAGATGAGGGTCGACATCAAGGGCCTCAATGTGAAGGTAGAGGGTGGACTCACCACCGAACACCCCAGGCATTTTCATAAAATGCATGTGACCTATGAGATTGAAGGCGATGACCTCCCCATGGAGAAGATCAAAAAGGCTGTTTCACTCTCCGAAGACCGTTACTGTGGTGTAAGCGAGGTCTATAAAAAGGCACTGGAGATTACCTCCGAGATTGTTCTGAAACCGGCAAATTAAGATCCATTTGGCATCACCCGTAGCGGGCAATCTGCTCCAGCTGCTTCTTATTGAGCACCTCAACCCGGCGGCTCTAGATTTAAGAGGATGCCAAAACAGGTGAGGTTAGAGAGCCTGACGCAATTCCCGGTCTATTCTATCCTTCAGGAAGATCTTTATCAGTGACTGGTAAGGAACATCTTTCTTGTGTGCAAGCAGTTTTAGTTCATCTATAATGTATTCAGGCAGACGAAGTGAGATGGTTTTCGTGGTTGGTTTAAGATTACTGAAGAGTATTCTTTCCGAGGACTCCCAATCCACATAATCAGAAGAATCATGATCTCTCCAGAACGCACGTTCTTCATCACTATTTTTAAAAACAGGTATCTTCTTAACTTTTTTCATTATAAAACCTCCTCTCCTTTTTACTCATATCTCTTGCTGAGATAATACGAATCAAATTTTTTCTAATCGTAAAAACCAGAAACAGCAGGCGATCACTATCAGTCTTACCCAATATAAACCATCGCTTCTCTGATTGTGAATGAAACAGATCATCAGCCACTGCAATGGGAGCATTGAAAAAAACCTGCTCACACTCATTTCTACTCACCTGATGGAGAATCCAGTTCTTTTCTGAGTTTCCTTCATCCCAATCAAAACCAATACAATCTGAGAATACTGTTTTCATAATTGTATATTGCAAAGATATACAGAATTCGGTTCAAATGCAAAACCAACAGCTCCTACCCATACCGGGCAATCTGCTCCAGCTGCTTCTTGTTGAGCACCTCCACCCGGCGGCCCTTCACCGTCAGAATATCCTGGGCCTTGAACTGGCTTAAAATGCGGCTTGTACTCTCACGCGACATACCGGCCAGGTCGGCCAGATCGCTCCTGCTGATGGTCATGTCGAACTCCCTGCTAAAATAGACCTCATTTACCAGGTAGAGAATGGCATCGGCAATCCGCGCATCCATGTTCTTATAGATTACATTGGTGACCCGGACCGAATACCTGGACTGTGCATGGTTAAAATGTTTTATCAGCTTGGGAATGTTTTTATTACTACCCAGGATGAACGACTTAAATGCCTCGATATCCACAAGGCATGCCCTGGAATCTACCACGGCAGCACTGGAACGGTAGAGCATGTCATCCTCAAAAATGGCCGGGATATCGAGAAACTGGAAAGGTTTGACCAACTCGAGGATAAAATTCTTTCCACTGTCCCCCTCCACATAAATTTTTGCCATCCCCGAAAGCAGGAAGACCAGGTATTTTGATTCGGTACCCTGCTTGTAAATAGTTTCACCAGCCTTGAAATCCACCTCCTTCTTGTTCGAATAGAGAAATTCATATTCAGGATCGGACAGGCCGTTGAAAAAACATTGGGTTCGATGCGAACACTGTGAACAATTCAATTTACGGTTAAAACTCTGCATGCAAAACTGGAAATGTGAGATATCTCAATTTAAAGCCGTCAACATCTCATAACGAATTGTGAAAAAACAAACGCAACAGGAAATATATTTGCATCCTGATTGACAAAGCTAATGAATTTGAAACAATCAACACTCAGGTTTGGTTCCATATTGAAAAGGGAGACCCTTTCAGCTGCCCCCTTGCCATTTGCTACCAAACAGCAGGTTCTCTATTCACCGGATCCCTTCCCCGGGTATTACTGTAATGAAGAGGAGCCGGCCGACAACAGCTGCAAAGAGCTCTCCTACTACATTCCTTTTCAAACCCCGGACCACCTGGAGGCAGAGAACCTTTGCAGGATCAGCCTGGAGCTTCAGTCAAAGCTCTCTGTAAACATCTGTCCGTCGGTAATCCGCATGAAAGGTGAGCATCTGAATGCATTCAGGGTGAAAGAGGTTGATCCCGAACAGCTACCGGGGGTCATTGAGTCGCTCAACCAGCTCAAATTCAAACTCCTGAAGGAGAAAACCCCCAATAGTTTTTTTGCTCATATCCACCTGAAATCATTTTTTGAGATTCGTCAAATTGCGCAGGATATCTATCAGAACAGCACCTCCAACGGACTGTACTACCTGATGATTCCGGAGCATCTGGATTGGAGCACTTTTGAAAAACTGATCACCTATCAGAAATCAAACAGCAAGTTCAGAAACTTCGATGCCGCCATAGGATACTGGCTGGACAAACCCGCCTTTCACGATTTCCTGAGGATTTACGGAACCGGTCTGGATGTGGAGCAACTGAAAAAGATCCATAAAGAGTTTCTTAAAAATATGAAACGTCCATTACTATGAAACGTCCATTGTTATGAAGTTTAAAGCCATTAGTATCATTTTTGTTATTCTGTTTGCAGCATGGCTCATACTGAACCAATCGGCCGCAACAGAGTATCTTCTGTCGGGAGCCCTGGTCGCTCTTGCCATTTCATTTGCGGTTTGCCGGAATTGTTCGGTCTTCGATGAATTGAACCTCTCCCTCAAATCCCTCCTCTACACCCTGCTGTTCCTTGGAACTTTTCTGGGTGAGCTGGTCAAAGCCAACTTCGATATGGCAAAAAGGGTATTGAGCCCCTCCCTGCCCATCAAACCGGGCATCATCAAGGCCACCACCACCCTTCAATCGAAAATGGCAAGGTTGATCCTGGCCAATTCGATTACCCTTACACCGGGCACCTTCACCATCGACATCATTGACGACACCCTGTACATTCATTGTGTATATGTCGATGCAACGGATCCGGAGCAGTACGGAAAAGAGGTTATCAGGAAATTTGAAAAATATCTGGAGGTAATTTATGGTTAATACAATTCTATCAATTTCGCTATTGATCATCGGAATCTCATTCCTGCTGGTCATTGTACGGTTTCTCAAAGGCAGTTCGGTTGCGGACCGGGTGGTGGCTCTCGATGTACTTACCATCAGCAGCATCGGACTGATTGTCCTGCTTGCCCATTTCCTGGGAAGGAAGATCATTCTGGACGTATCGATCGTCTATGCCATTCTCAGTTTTATCGGTGTCATTGTGGTTGCCAAATATCTTGAAAAAAGCTTGTAACATGGATTTCTTAACCATTTCAGGAGCCATATTAAGCCTTATAGGCTCCCTTTTTATACTGTTTGCAGCCATCGGGTTGCTTCGAATGCCTGACATTTTCAACCGGATCCAGGCAGGAACCAAAGCCACCACCCTCGGCTCTATGCTAACCCTGCTGGGTATCGGGTTGGTGCATCCCGACTGGTTGCTGAAGATCATCCTGCTGATCGTCTTTATATTAATATCAAACCCGGTTTCATCACACGTTCTGGGAAGGGTAGCCCATTTTACAGGACTCCCGCTGTCGGACAAAACCCATATCGATGCCCTGAAGGCCGATCGCAGGGAAAGCCAAAAATCTAAGAAATAGCGTCATGATCCAAACCATCCTCGTTCTCCTGCTCGCTGTGGTTATGCTGTCGATGGCCCTGGTTGCCATCCACCATAAGAACCTGCAGGTAGCCGTTATTGCATCGGGTATCATCAGCCTGTTTGCCTCAGTGGTCTACATCTTCATGTCAGCGCCTGATGTGGCCATTACTGAAGCTTCCATCGGAAGCGTGCTGACCGTTGCCATATTCTTTTATGTTCTTAACAAGATCCGCCATGAAGATCCTGAAAAATAGCCTTCTCCTTGTCATCATCGGGTTGGTGACCTGGATGATGTACAGTCTCTATACAGATTTCAACAGCCGGACCGAACTCAACGATACGGCCCGCTACTATGCAGAACAGGGGCCCGCTGAAACAGGTGCAGCCAACCTGGTCACTGCAGTGGTGGTTACATATCGCGGGCTCGACACCCTGGGGGAGGTTACCATCCTTTTCCTCACTGCTGCCATCATCGGCCTGCTGCTGAAAACCGAAAAAGGGAGAGGAACAGAATTCGTAAGGGAATCGAGTGAATTTATGGTCACCGCAGCGAAAGTGCTGATGCCCATGATCGCCCTGATTGGTGTATACATCTTTATCAACGGACACCTCACCCCGGGAGGGGGGTTCCAGGGAGGAGCCATCCTGGCCTCCACCTTCATCCTCCTGCTGATCTCTGTCACCCACTCCAAAACCGGTCACCGCCTGCTTGAACTCACAGAATCTCTGTCGGGCTTTACTTTCGTGCTGATTGGTATCCTTGGCGTGCTCCTGGCTGCCGGTTTCCTCGACAACAAGATCCTGCCTGTCGGAACAATGGGCAGACTGCTCAGTGCAGGAGCCATCCCCATCATATACAGCCTGATCGGACTCAAGGTGGGGGCCGAATTATCAACAATCATACTTGAACTGAACCAAATACAGGGTAAGAAAGATGAACAACTTTAGCATTGAATATATCGCTGTAATAGCCGGTTTTTTGCTGCTGATTGCTGGTCTGTGGGGCATTATCTCCCAGAAGAACATCATTAAGATGATCATCAGCTTCAGCATCATCGACACCAGCATCCACCTCCTGCTTGTGGCAATCGGGTACATCCGGGGCCGCACCGCTCCAATCATTGATGATGCAGTGCCTGCAGGCGGGGCCGCAGAACTGGTCACAGATCCTGTTCCCCAGGCGCTGGTGCTCACAGCCATTGTGATCGGCGTGGGGATCACTGCGTTGATGCTCACCTTTGCCCTGAAGCTACACAGGCAAAATAAATCTCTGGAAATCAATCAATACAAATCGCTGAAATGGTAAATCCCATCTATATTATCGCAGTGCTGCTGGGTTCAGCATTCCTGCTTGGAGTATTTAGAAAGAATGAACAAGGATTTGCCGGAATTCTATCCATGCTCTCCCTGGCCTTTGCGGTTTTTGTCTCGGCCGACTGGCTCTATCTGCTCTCTTCCGGACTGAAGGAGACGCAACAAATTTTTACCGGCGGTGCCACACCACCCTTTTCGATCAACCTGAGAATGGGGTTGGAAGAGTCGCTTTTCACCCTCTTTATCAACCTGCTTGGATTGCTTGGATTCACCTACCTCTACAGGGATTTCAGGGAGCAGGGGACCAAAGGTAGCGTGCTGTTCCTTGTACTGGTTATGGCGATGAATGTGCTGGTCATGTCGAGGGATATGTTCAACCTCTTTGTTTTTCTTGAGGTGGTCTCCATTGCCACGGCCGGACTCCTCTATCTGAAAAAGGGCCATGAACCATTTGCAGCCGGGTTCAAATACCTGATTGCAGTGGGTGTGGTCTCCGCATTTCTTCTGATTGGCATCGGTTTTTTCTACCTCCATACCGGAACGCTGAACATCGACACATTCATAGAGAGCAACCCTGCTGCCATCAAGGGGGTCTCCCTGGCCCTGTTTCTGATCCTGATGGCCATTCTGCTGGAACTAAAACCCTTTCCTGCCAACGGATGGGCCCTGGATCTGTACCAGGCTGCACACCCGGGTGTCAGTGCCATGATCTCTTCGGGGACCGCCACTGCATCGATCTTTGTATTATATAAACTGTTGCCCATGAGCCAGATCAGCTGGCTGCCTTACCTGATGGTGATCGGAGCCATCACCTTCGTAGGTTCCAACATCCTGGGCATTGCGCAGAAGAACAGCAACCGTTTACTGGGATACTCATCCATCGGTCAGATCGGACTGATGCTGGTGATCCTGGGCCTTGCACCCAAGCTGGGGGAACACTTTAATTTTGTGTTCCTCTCAATATTTATCAGCCATTTTCTTGCCAAAGCGGGCCTCTTCTGGATCTCCGGAATTGTAAAGAAAGAGTCCATCACTGAGTGGTCCGTGCTTCGAAAAAGCAGGCTGATGATCTTTATGTTCGGACTGTTTCTTCTGACGCTCATGGGCTTCCCTCCTTTTCCCTCTTTCTACGGAAAATGGCAGCTCATCATGGAGCTCTCGCAGCAACAGATGTTCATCTGGATCGCTGTGATCCTTGTTGGCTCATTGTTTGAGGGACTCTACCTCTTCAGGTGGTTCGGTTATGCCATGAAGGGCGAACAGGAGACCGGGAGCAGCCTCGAGATCAGGTGGGAAAAGATCCTTCCTCCCCTGGTGTTCACCATTCTTGTACTTGCAGTCTCCTACTATGTAAACAGCATGTCTGAATTGGGAGGCACACTGAACCTGCTCCCCATCCTCTTCATCATCCTGCTGTTTATGGTAGACTTCCTGCCTGCATGGATCAAAAACACCCTGGTGATCGCGGGCATGGCCGCCTACTCCATATGGCTCTACCCCTCCATTGAGGGCGACACACTGCGGTTGATATTTTCCGGGATCTTCATGATCGGTGGTATCCTGACCCTCTTTGCCGGCTATTCGGTAAAGGGCAAGCGGGAAGGGTTCTTCCCCTTTGCGGTGATGATGTATGCCGGGCTCATTGGCCTGGTCGAAGCCGAAAACCTGTTCCAGTTCTTCTTTGCATGGGAGCTGATGACACTTGGGTCCTATATCCTGATTCTCAGAGGAAAACGGAGCATGAAGCATGCATTTAACTACATGCTCTTCTCCCTGGGAGGTGCCTACCTGATCTTTGCGGGGATCGCACTCTCCCACTTTGGGCAAACCTCACTGGATATGTTCATCCTCTCGGGAAGCCATTTCCCGGGCTGGAGCTACACCCTGCTGGCCATTGGATTCCTGACCAAAACAGCTGCCCTGGGACTCCACATCTGGTTGCCGGGTGCACATGCCGAGGCTGAATCGGATGTATCTCCCATGGTATCGGGGATCCTGCTGAAAGGAGGCGCCTTCGGTCTGATCCTGCTCTTCCTCTACATGGGGGCCGAGCAGTCCGAACAGCATGGCCTCCTCTATATGCTTGGATGGCTGGGTGCCATTACTGCCCTGGGAGGAAACCTGATGGCCGTGTTCCAGGAGGATGCCAAGCGCCTGCTGGCTTACTCCAGTGTGGGTAACCTGGGTTACATCCTCTTCGCACTGGCTTTTATGACCAACGTTGGCTGGCTCACCGCACTCACCTACTCCATCAACCACTTTCTCTTTAAGACCCTGCTCTTCCTTGCCATTGGCGGGGTGGTGATGCGGGTAAAAACACATAAAATGTATGAGATGGGCGGACTGATCAAACAGATGCCCTGGAGCTTCATTGCAGTCCTGATAGGGATCATTACCCTGGCAGGAATTCCGCCCCTGGCCGGTTTTGCAGGAAAATGGCTCTTTTACAATGCAGTGCTCTCCAAAGGATGGTACTTCCAGGGGGCATTGGTCTTCTTTTCAGGAACCATCGCCTTTTTGTATGCATTTAAACTGATCCATTCGGTCTTTCTGGGACAACCCAAGGACAGGTTCCGAAAGGTCAGGGAGGTTCCGGTGTGGTACATCATCCCACAGGCCATCCTGATCGTTGGCATACTGCTGTTTTCGGCCCGGCCCGACCTGGTGCTGAAACCGATAGGGAGTATGCTGGCACAGAGCAGCTACTTCCCCTCCGATCCGCTGACCTGGGAAAATGTCACCGCCACCACCAACCTGGGAACCTGGAGTGGATGGAAGATCATGTCGGTCATCATGATCATGTTCGTTATCCTGGCATCATGGCTCTGGATCATGAGCCGTAAAGCACAAAAAGTTAAGCAGTTCAATATCGTATATGCAGGAGAGAGGCCCTTTAAGCCAGAAACCACCCACTTTTCGCACAACATGTTCTCACACTATTTCAGGGCCGTCGGGTTCCTTTCAATCCCGGTTGCCACTGGATTCTGGAACGGGGTTCATTCACTCTCCCACCAGGTGGCTGACAACGTTCGCAGGATCTACTCAGGGAACGGGCAGACCTACGTGGTGCATATCCTGATCTATATGGTTGTAATTTATATGCTAATGTTTTCATTATGAGTCTCTTTTTAAGAATAGTATTTGTCCTGGCAGGCCTGTTCATTGTGTTGAACTGGGGTCTTATCATGTCGGGGATCATCCGGAAAATTATCGCCAGGGTAGGTATGCGCCGGGGAATCAAGATCTACCAGCCCTATATCAACCTGGTGAAGAACTACAGCATCCGCACCCAGCTGACGCACGGGGTGATGTTCTACCTGGGACCTGTGTTCAGGCTATCGGGTGGTGTAGGGATCTTCCTCTTTATGCCGATGATCTTCGGCTCCGAGTACTGGAGCAATTTCTCCTTTACCGGTGACCTGATCCTGATCGCCTACTTCATGTTCTTCGGAATGCTGGGGATGGCCCTGGGTGCCGGAGAGGGTGGTCACCCCTACTCTGCCATCGGGATCTCCCGCGGACTGGCACAATTTACTGCCATTGAATTGCCATTAACACTGGCGATCCTCTCCATAGCCATCCAGTACAACACACTGTCGCTTACAGAGATCGTTGCAGCACAGCAGGGCGGGATCCTGCACTGGACCCTGTTCACCAATCCCCTGGCAACCGCTGCTGCCATGCTATCATTCCTGGGTGCCATGGGACACTCACCCTTCAATGTGGTGATGGCTCCACAGGAGAATCCCATCGGACCACCCACCGAATACCATGGCACCTTCCTGGGTGTGCTGCAGACCAACCGGGCCATTCTCCACGTGGTGGAGGCGGTCCTCTATATGAATCTCTTTTTCGGAGGAGCCACCAACTGGGGCATGCTGATCCTGAAGACCTTCCTGATCTATTTCTGGTCGGTGTTTGTGGGGATGGTATTTCCCCGCTTCCGTGTGGATCAATCCATTCCCTGGTTGCTTAAGATCCCGCTTGTAATCGGGGTCGCAGCTATTGTAATATTTATTATTTAGAGATATGCCTGATAAAAAAGATATACCTACTGATAAGTTCCTGGCTCCTGAAAACAGGAAGCATGTGGTCACCGGACCTGATGGGGAACAGATCCAGGTGGATCCGTTGAACGATTACTTCTGCCAGGATCTGCCCAAGGTGGAGGCGCCCTATAAGGGGGTCCTGGAGAAATTCCTGAACTGGGCACGTGCCGAATCACTCTGGGTACTGGCCTATGGAACCGGTTGTGGAAGTATTGAACTTCCTCCCCTCTTCTCTCCCCGGTTCGATGCCTACCGCTACGGGGTGGCGATGCGCCCTACACCACGCCAGTCGGGTGTTCTGATCATCTCGGGTTACCTGGCGGTAAAGACCCTGAAACGGGCCATCCGAAGCTATGAACAGATGCAGAATCCAAAGTATGTGATTGCCCTGGGCAGCTGCACCATCAACGGAGGCATGTACTGGGACAGCTACAACACCATCAACAGGCTGGATCACTATCTGCCCGTTGACACCTACATTGCAGGATGCATGCCACGGCCCGAAGCCATTCTTGCAGGATTTAACAAACTGAAGGAGCGGATCAAAAGCGGCAACGCCGAGGGCGCCAACCACTATGCAGAGAACCTGGACTGGTACAAGGCCAACCAGAAAAAGATCATCAAGGACTGGAACATGCCCACCTATAACTGGTAAAACAGAGATCATGAACGAGATGATAAGTCATTTAAAGGAGCAATTCTCCATCACCGAGATAAAGGAGACGCCAGACGGGCAAACATTTGTTTCGCTGGAGGCTCCAAAGCTGATCCCCATGATCACCAGCCTGAAGGAGAACCATGGATACACCATCCTGGTGATCCTCTCCGCGGTGGACTGGCTCGAAGAGGGAAAATTCCAGCTCACCTATGCGGTCAACAACCCGGCCGAAAAGAGCGACCTGGGAATCAGGGTCTTTATCGACCGCGACAGTGCCACCATGGACTCCATTCATGAGCTCTGGGAGCATGCTGCCACTTTCCAGCGGGAGATCAAAGAGATGTTTGGCATCGACTTCCCCGGAAGTCCCCGTGTGGATGAACCATTTCTGCTCGAAGGGTGGGACAACACTCCTCCCATGCGCAGGGATTTCGACACAAAGCAGTATTCGGAGGATACCTTTTTCCCGAGACCGGGCAGAGAGACCAACGACCCTGCCCAGTACATGAAACAAAAGCTTTACCCGGATGAGCAATAAGATATTTAACTGGAAGAATGAAAGAAACCTGTTTCCCGGGCTCAACGAGGATGGGAAACCGGATGTGGACCTCGAATCACAGAAGTACATCAAGGTGTGGCAGGGTCCCAACCATCCCGGGATAACCGGGAACATGGCGCTCGAGCTGACCATCAGCGGAGATGAGATCATGGAGTCCAAAACCCATGTGGGCTACCTGCACCGTGGATTTGAAAAACTGTTCGAGCGCCGCAGGTACATGCAGTGCTTCCCCACCTCCATCCGCATGTGTGTCCCCGAACCGGACTCCAACGAATACAATCTGGCACGGGGTACCGAAATTTTGTCGGGGATCGAAGTTCCTGAGATGGCCCAATGGCTCAGGATGATGGCACTGGAACTGGCAAGACTGCAGGTTCTGCTCAGAAGCGTACCCGGCCAGGGAGGTACCATCGGGCTCGGACTGCCGGGAACGTGGGGTCTCTACTACAGGGAGCTGATTCTGGACCGGTTCGAGGAGCTCACCGGAGGACGCGTTTACCACATGTACATCCTGCCTGGCGGGGTGAGGGGACTGCTGCCCGATGGCTTCAAAACGCGGCTGGAGGAGAACCTTGTGAAGATCGAATCCTTTATGAAGGATGTGGACAGGGTGGTCTATGCAAACGCAGTATTTAAGAAGCGGACCAAAGGGATCGGGATTGTTCCGGCCGACTGGATCGATCGCTATGGTGCCACCGGACCGGTTGCACGTGCTGCAGGCTATGAAAGGGATGTTCGCAAGGACTACCCCTACCTCTACTATGACCAGCTCGACTTCGGGGTTAACACCGCACAGGAATCGGATGTTTTTGCCCGCTTCCATGTTCGCCGAAGGGATGTGGATACCACCATCGACCTGCTCAGGCAGATCATGGCAAAGATGCCCGAAAAGGGAGACATCAGGGCCGAAACACCCAACGTATTGCACTGGAAAGTACCCAAAGGAGAGACCCTGGTACGGAGCGAATCGAGCCGGGGAGAGTACCTCTTCTACATGGTGGCCGACGGCTCCATCTATCCAAGAAGGATCAACCTGCGCGGACCCAGCTATACCCATGCAATGGCACTGCTGGAGAAACTGTTGGAGGGAGCGAACATCTCAGATGTCTCCTCCATCATGGTCTCCCTGGCCACCTGTCCACCGGAAATTGAACGATAACAACATTAAACAGAGCGATCATGAGCCTGAAAGATATATTCTCCCCCTTTACAGCCTGGAGAAAGGCCTTTGAAAAACCGGTAGCCCTGAAAGATCCCATCGGCGAAAGGCCGGGGGCTGACAGGTACAGGGGTTTTCACAAAAACGACATTGAGACTTGCATTGGTTGTGGCACCTGCGAAACCATCTGTGAAAATGAGGCCATCGACCTGGTCCCGGTAGAGGGTGTGGAGACAAAAGAGGGGGACAGCGGACTGAGGCCCCTGGTAGACTATGGCCGTTGCTGCTGGTGCGGACTCTGCGTCGATATCTGTACCACAGGCTCACTCAGCCTCACCAACGCCTATACCTGGGTGGAGGAGGATCCCGAACAGTACAGGTTTATTCCGGGCGTGGATGAAAAACCGTGGGACAGCGAAGAGAAGGGGTGGAAAAAACCGGAACCCAATTATGAGTTCTACAACCTGGAGCGGGTCTCCATGGACCACCTTTCGCCCGAAAAGCGGGGAGATTCATTCGTAGAGATGGTAACGGGATACTCTAAAGAGCAGGCAGAGAAAGAGGCCGACCGCTGTGTGGAGTGCGGCATCTGTACCGCCACCTGTCCGGCACACATGGGCATCCCCGAATACATCAAGGCCATCCGCAACGATGACCTGGAAGAGGGGTTGCGCATCTTGTATGACACCAACCCGCTGCCCGAGATATGCGGACGAATTTGCACCCATAAGTGCGAGACAGTCTGCACATTGGGACACAGGGGCGAGGCCCTCTCCATTCGCTGGCTGAAGAGATACATTGCCGATCAGAACCCCTCAGACAGGTATAAGAAGATACTTAATTCGGAGTTCATTGAGAAGAATGGGAAAAAAATCGCTATTATTGGTTCAGGCCCCAGCGGACTGTCAGCGGCCCACTATTTAGCACTGATGGGTTACGAATGCACCATATTTGAAAAACTCTCCGAAGCCGGTGGGATGATGCGGTTCGGGATCCCCGAATACCGTCTTCCCTACGACCAGATTGACAAGGACATCAACTACATTGAGTCCCTGGGCGTGGAGATCAGGTACAACACCAACGTGGGCAGTGATATTACACTCGAGGAGCTGGGTGAGCAGTATGATGCGGTATTTTCCGGAACGGGTCTCCACCTGGGACGCAGTACCCGGATCGAAGGAAGCGACCACAAAGATGTTCACCAGTCCATCGACCTGCTCCGCGACATCACCCTGGGCAAAGAGGTACCGCTTGCCGAGAAGATCGTGGTGATCGGAGGTGGTAACGTGGCCATGGACATCACCCGTTCACTGGCCCGGCTGCAGAAGCAGAAGTATGGAAAGGCGGGGATCATTGCCACCAGCCTTGAGACCGAAGATAAGATGCCTGCCGACCGCGAAGAGGTGGTTGAGGCAAGGGAAGAGGATGCAGTGGTTAATCCCGGATGGGCACCCCAGCGCATCGAGATCGAAAACGATAAGATCAAGGGGTTGCATGTGGCCCAGTGCCACTCCCTCTTTGATGAAGAAGGAAAGTTCAATCCCCAGTGCAACATGGATAACCTGAAGTTCTTTGAGGGGAGCATGGTGGTTGAATCGATCGGACAGGGGATGGACCTCTCCTACCTCTCCGAAGATCTCAAACATGAGCTGGAGATCGACAAGCGGGGACGGATCAAGGTGAACGAGGATTTCCAGAGCGGTGTGCCCTGGCTCTTCCTGGGAGGTGATATCATCCAGGGGCCCGATGTGATCCACGGCATCGCCAACGGACACAAGGCAGCCAGGGGGATTGATGAATTCCTTTTTGAAGATTCAAAAAAAACAACTACCTAACTACCTAACTATTATGGACCTTTCAACCAGCTACATGGGATTGCAGTTAAAGAGCCCCATCATTGTGGGAAGCTCGGGACTGACAGAGAACATTGAAAACTCCATCGCTTACGAAAAAGCGGGTGCAGGAGCCATCGTGCTTAAATCCCTTTTTGAGGAGCAGATCCTGCATGATGTAGACGAGCAGCGGCTCAACAACATGTACGGTTCATTTTCCGACCAGGAGTACTATGCCATGTACTACTCCAAAAAGCACAACCTGACGCAGTACGTAAAGCTTATCAAGGAGAACAAGGAGGCACTCAGCATACCGGTTATTGCCAGTGTTAACTGCGTCTCTGCCGAGGGGTGGACCAACTATGCCAAGATGATCGAGGAGGCGGGAGCCGATGCACTGGAGATCAACCTCTTCTTGCTGCCGGCCGAAATCGACCAGACCGGCGAGAAGAAGGAGCAGGTCTACTTTGACATCATCGAGCAGATCAGCGATGCCATCAACATCCCCTTTGCACTGAAGATCAGCTACTACTTCTCGGGGCTGGCCAACTTTGTCCATAAACTGTCACAGACCAAAGCATCGGCCGTGGTCCTGTTCAACAGGTTCTACAGTCCCGATGTGGACATCGAACGCGAAAAGATAGTCCCCGGGGATATCTATAGCTGCAAAGAGCTGAATGTGATGACCATTCGCTGGATCGGGATCCTCTACGAAAAGATCCGCATGGACATGGCTGCCTCCAGGGGGGTCTATGACGGAGAGACTGTCATCAAGAACCTGCTGGTGGGAGCGCAGGTGGTACAGACGGTTTCCGCCATTTATAAAGAGGGCCCAAAGGTGATCGAAGAGATGCTCAACACCCTGAAAGAGTGGATGAAACGGCACGAGTATGATGCCATTGCCGACTTCCGGGGACACGCCAGCCAGCACAACATCAAACAGCCTGTACTCTACGAACGAACCCAGTTCATGAAATACTTTTCAGACGCCGGGTATTAGAAGCAAATCCCGGGAATTCAACTCCGGGACTCAAAACAGAGATTGCACACTAACAACAATTGCCATGAAAGAAAATGAAATTGAAGGTTTTACCTGCTTTGAATTTGATGCCGATGTATCACGTTCACCAGTGAGTGGTTCACTCGACCGACTGGTTCTCGAATCATCCGCTTCGCCCGATTACTATGCCAAAAACAACTTCCCCCCCAATCAAAAACATCTGACAGACAGGCACCTTTACCTGCTTGTGAAAAACCAGGTGATCTGTTTTCAGGACCTGGTACTGAGATTAACAGCCAACCTGAGACAGAAACAGAGCCTGGCAATCAAAGTGTTTCCGGGACAGATCAGCTTTAACAAACACACCTACCAGTGCATCCGGGTCAATGTGAACAACCGCAAGGATCTGCCACTGCTTATCTCAGAATTTGAATCTGCCGGAATCAAATTTCTGAATGATAAAAAAGTGCCGGCTGACAACGCCCATGTGGTGTACAAGAAATATATTGAATACGATAAGGTGGAGGAGGGGGTTTTCCGGGATGCCAACAACAGGAACAGGTACTTTTTCTCTGCACCGCACCGGATAGATTTCGATCAGTTCAAGGCAGTCATGGATCAAATTAAGCTGAGCTGTGATTTCAACCTGTTTGACTCCTTTTTAAGCTATCTGTTTGTAAAAGAGGAGGTAACCGATTTTATTGGGATCTACTCCAAGCACTGCGATCAGAGCAGGTTTAATGATCTGAAAGAGGAGATACATAATAGATTCTAAGCCATGAGTCACAGGGTATATATTCCCGAGGGTCTGTTCAAGTGGATTGAAGATGCCCGGTGCGGTTGTGATGACCGCAACTCCGAGTGGTGCCGGGAGAAGGACCGTCTGCTGGATAAGCTAAAATCCGTATATGATCAGAACGAAACAATTACTGACAAAGAGGAAGCTAAAAGCTGCCAGAAGGTATATGAACAGAACCTCCGGCTAAAATCGTGGATCAGGGCGGTATCGGGAAGCGACTCCTCTTTCCTGGTCGATCATATCAAAGAGATCGAATCACGCATGGATGACTCAACCGGCTGACACTATTCATCCAGTCCGGTAATATCCAGAATAAAACCCTCCATACCGGTAATCCTGTTTCCCACATAGACCGGATTGGCAGATAGCAGGTGCTTGCCTTCCGACCCGTCCCTGCACAGGCGAATTACCCTTTTGCCGGGCACCAATTCGCCCTGCATCACCTGATGAAAAGTATCATCCAGCTTGCGGGTTTCGGTCTGGTTCCTGGTAATGGAGTAGTGTTTTCCAACAACCTCCCCGCGATCATCATATTTGTACAACTTCAGCCAGGCATCATTTACATCCGCAATGAAACCATCCGAATCGATCCGGTAATACCCGGCACTGCTGTTTTTCACAATATAGTTCAGGTGTGTGGTTGGCGGTTCCGATTCATCAATATCAATCACAAATCCTTCGATCCCGGTAATCTGCTCCTCTTCATAAACAGGGTTCATTGAGAGCAGGTGGTTTCCCGTGGAGCCATCCATGCATCTTCTAGTGACCGGGACCCCGGTGATCAGTTCTCCCCGGAGCACCTTTTGAACCAGCTCTTCCAACGCGGTCCGGTGCCTTTCATCCCGCGTTACCGAAAAGTGCTGTCCGATGATCTTTTTGGAATCCTTGCATTTGTAAAGGCGCAACCAGGCTTCATTTACATCCATGATCTCCCCCTCTCTGCCGATTCTGTAGTACCCCGCAGCACTGTCGTTTACAGCATCTACCAGGCGCCTGTTCCGCTCCTCTTTTTCATCTATATCCAGTACCTCCCACCCGGTAACCATCGCTTTAATGCTCGTCAACGGTTTATCACCTGTGGTGGTTAGGTAGACATGGGCAATCACAAAAGCCAGAAGGATAAAGGCCCCCAGGGTGTGCACGGTAGCAACCGTGGTGAGTCCCGTCAGCTGAACCGGATTGTTGGGATAGAGATAGAACATGTAGATAAACCCGGTTGCCACCATCACAGGGATAACCAGCAGCTTCAATCCCAGGTAAATGAACCTTTGAAGCGGATTGAATTTGTTATAGACCGTTTTATGGGTGGGGTGTGGAGCACCTTTGAAAATACCCGATACGTAATATTCAAACTGTGCTTTCAGAAACTTCGTGGTGGGAATATACTGTTTCCATTCTCCGGTCACAAAATGCCAGAATATCGTAAAAACGATCAATACCAGCAGAGCCCAGGCAGCCGAGTTGTGCCAGTTAACCACATTCTCAAAACCAAAGATTGTATAGGTTCCGTGGATCTCCAGACCTGTCAACCCCAGGAAGAAGATGAGCAGTGCCTGGCTCCAGTGCCAGAAACGTTCAAACCCCCTGTATATATATGTTCTTCTCTTCATTTTCCTTCCTTGTTATGATGACCTCCTGTTCGAATTAATCCTGATCATCGAATGAATGATCACCCCGATAAATGCAGCGATGATCATGGCAAAACCGGCCAGGTCCATAAGTGGATGATGATCCCTTCCTGAAAGATAGAAACCGGCCAGGTTGCTCAAACGTCCCTCACGGGAGTGACAGTCCGAACAATGCAGGGATTCCTCAGCCGGTGCCACCATATGGTTGATGGGCCAGTACATCTCTGTGGCAATGAAACCATGCTCTCCGCTGTATGGCATACCGGCACTTTTCATGCCCGCTTCTGCTGACCGGTCCCAGTCAAATCCCTTCCAGTAGGCGGTACTGTCCTTGCCGTACAGGTGGGGCAATACCAGGGTTTTGTTTACCGGGTCATAGATCTGCCTTCCGCGGTGCACCTTTACCGGCACGATCCGGGAGTGCTTGTCCTGATAATCCCCCACCAGGGTGTTTAACTGGACCGGACTGTCCGGATCCACCTGATCTCCCAGCAGGTGGTGCCTGGCCTGTCCATTAAACCAGTAGTACTCAGGCTCCACACTGTTTTCCCAAACAAATGACCCTTTCTTTCCCAGGTAGGTTACATTACCCAGGCTGTCATGCTCCTCCAGCGGTTTCCCGGTCTCATCCAGCCTCCCTGCGGTGGACCAGTCCCAGTACATCTTTGTAGCAGTTCGTTTGGCAAACTCAGGAATATGGCAGGTCTGGCACGCCACCCTGCTTACATGTTTGTTCAGGGTGCTGTTTTGATGGGGTTTGCTTGTGTGGCACTGGTCACAGGTCACCCTGTTGTTGTTAACAGATGCAATAGAGTAGAGGTTCCCGGTGATGTTGTGGTGCTCGGTCCGGTGACACTCGGTGCAGGTCATGTTGGCACCATCCACGGCCATATGCACATCAACGTTTCGGGTGATCTCAACAAGGTCGTTGGCGATATCCCCGTGCTTCACGTTGTTTCCTCCCCCTCCCACAAAGTGACAGGCTCCGCAATTCTCCCTGCCTGGACTTCCTACCTGTTGAGCGATCTTAGAATAATCGGGAGGCAGGAAAGTTTGACCCCCAAACTTCTTCTCTTCAGTCACCGGGTATCCTGCTCCCGTGGGGAACTTTTTATAGGTGCCGGTCCGGTCATGACAAATGATACAATCGATATTCCTGCTTTCATTGAAATCAAACCGGTCATCCTCCCACCCGTATCCTATGTGACAGCTGGTACAGCGCGATTCATTGGAAGAGACCCCGATGCAGAAGTTGTTGATGATGTTTTGCTTGCCCAGTTGCATGGTATCGCCACTGTCCATCACGTAATCCTTGGTCCATGTCCAGTGTGAAGAACGCATCACATCCTGTGCGGTTTTGTTGTGACAGGAGAGACAAGCTTCGGTCACCTCCTGTGGCTCATTAAACTCTTGCTGAAGAACGGGAAACTGGCTGTGATCGGCCTTCAGGGTGGTATCTCTGCTGAAGTTTACAAGGGGAATGGATCTCTCCCTGACCTGCTCATCGGTTTTTCTTACCAGCAGGAACCCGATGATCCAGGGAAGTACCACTGCAATGAAAAGTAACAGTAACTTCAGGAACTCTCTTTTTGACTTCTTTATATATTGCATATATGGTTATTAAGAGATACAGTATTACGGTATCGAGAGCGCAAATATAATGAGAATATTCTCATTATCAAAATGGCAATTCACAGAGGATCTGAGCATACTATTCAGGCTCATCCTGCATCAAGTGCTGTTTGCAACCTCCAGCACGCCTCCTGAATATCATGGTTCTCTGCAATGGATGCGGGAGATACAGGCAGGGCATTCACGAAATAGTCACCGCTGTTTTCCGGCACCTGGTTCTCCAGGCTTTGCAGTATGGTCTTTGCAGCCACAGTAACCGGGGCGCCAAAATCCCCCCACCCTTCACGTAAAATAGCAGTATCGATCACTCCGGGGTGCAGGGCGTTGACCAGGATCCCATGCGCTGCCACACGTGGCGCCAGGTATTTCACCATCAGAATATTGCACAGTTTCGATTCACCATATGCCCTGTAACCATCATAATCTTCAGGATTCACCACCTGCTCAAGGTCTATGGAGTTAGTATGCGCCATGGAGGAGACCTGCAGGATATGCTTCTCCCCCTGCTCCGTTTTCAGCAAATCCATCAGACCATTGATGAGCTTATATGCCGCCAGCTGGTTAACCATAAATGTCTGCTCAATCTGTCTGCCCGGCACCAACACCTTTTCATGGGAAAAGAGCGCAGCGTTGCTGATGATCCCAAACAGACTGTGGTTTTCGCTCTTCACCTCTCCAATCATCCTGTCAATCTCCTCAAATGAGGTAAGGTCTGCCTGGTAGGTGCGGTGCTCAGCACCCGGCTTCCCCCTGTCCAACGCACGCTTCAGTCCATCAAGCTTTGCCCTCTCCCGGCCATGGGCCAGGATCCGGTATCCTCTCTCTGCAAGCAGCAATGCGGTCGCCTTTCCTATACCACTTGTGGCTCCACTGATAAAGATCGATCTCATTTTCACGTTAAACCTATTTCTGACAATTGAGTTTCTGGATGAAGATGATGCTGGTGGCCATCAATATGGCGTAGATGGCAAAAAAGGCGTGATACCCGATAAGTCCGATAATGGCTCCGCCAAAGAGGGGAAAGAGGACCGGCAAGATACTCCCTGCACCTGAAATGGCTGTATAGAGGCTGCGGTTGTGAATATTGCTGATCTCAAGCAGAACCCCGCTCTGAATAATCTGGTAAAGGCTGAGAAAAAGTCCCCCGGTAAAGAGGCTCACAAGGTAGGAGACCATGATCCCCGGAAAAGCCCAGGCAATGGCAACGGCACCTATACCCAGTACAACCATCGACTGCATCATGCGGTGGTACCTTACCTTCTTGGAACGGTAAAACAACCAGAGTCCCGCTACAATAAGCCCAACAGTTTTGGCAATCAGCAGGTTGCCGACAAACTCACTGTTCAGCTCCCTGGTTTCGCCGGCATAAAGCAGAACAAAGGGGAGGATCCCGATTCCCAGCCCCAGGGTGTTGATGCTGATCAGGAAATATTGCAGCCGCCTGTTACGCCCCAGTTCAACAAATGAATCCCTGAAGGACTGTTTTACCGGGGTAAAATCTTTGGGCATAAACTCCCTGATGGCCCAGAATCCAAGACTGGCCAGAAAAAGAAAACCGGCAGCATAGAAGAAGAGGCGTGAATAGTTGTCAGGATAGTCATACCTGGCAAGGATAATGCGCACAAAAAAGGCAGAGGCCAGTATCCCGGAGCTTGATATGATCTGCTTGAGTGAAAAGAACTGTTTGCGCCTGCTCTCCCTGATCGATTTTCCCAGGATGTCGGTATAGGGGAGGTTCGCAAAGGCCCCGCTTATGGAAAAGATGGTAAAAATAATGAAGATCAGTGCAATAAGCGTAACATGACCAATGGATTGCATCCCCAGGAAGAGGAAACCAATAGCAACCAGTGAGAGAATGCGCATGTTAATGCCACCCAGCAGAAAGGGTTTCTTCCTTTTTGCCCCCGATACCATGGGCGCAAAAAAGAGCTGGGAGAAGCGGGAAACACCAATCATGATGGCCGTAAGGATCCCCACATGGAGCTGTGTTCCCCCGGCGTTGATAAGCATGGAGGGAATAACAGTATCCACATCCATGGCATTCTTGGCCACCGCCAACAGGAGAGCGTGCCATATGAAGGCGTAAAAATTCTTACGTGATATCGCTTTGTTTACAGTTTGCATCAGAATGAATTCACAAAAATACTATTTTAGTCAAAATTTGACCCATATGCTTAAATTCAAATCCACCCTCCTGCTCTCTATCCTCTTCACCCTCTCTGCTTACTCCCAGGATCAATTGGTGATCGATGACCGCAGCGGAATTCTCAATGATGAACTCGAACAGCTGATCACCGCCAAACTGGTTGAAGAGAACATTGTGTATACAACCACCCTGGATTATACCAACCGCTGCAACTATCACTTTACCAAAATCCAACTGGCGGAAGAGGATCTGGTGGTTTCGGTGACCGACTGCAATGAGAAACTGTTGGGGAGTAAAATACTGGGGAGCCGGATCCTCTCCTCTCCCTCTCAGGAACAGGGGCTCCTGATCTCCTATGCCATCCTTGATATTGTCTCTGCTCCCGGGAAATATGTGGCGCCTCCAACTGCAGGCTCACCCCAGCCAGCAACAGGGGCTGTGCCTGTGGTAGTAAGAACGGACAGTGCCATCACCAGCGACCACAACACCCGCTATTTTTTTGCCCCCTCGGCTTACAACCTGAAGAAGGGTGAGCTCTACTACAACACGGTCTACTTCCTGCTCCATGACATCCAGTATGGTGTAGACGATAACTTCTCTATCGGTATCGGAACATCGGTGATCGGGATTCCTATCTACCTCACACCCAAGGTCTCATTTCCAATTGGCAAGAGTTCTTCCATTGCAATCGGGGACATGCTTCTCTTTGGAACGTGGGGCTCCAATGCGATTGGCAACCTTGCCTATGCCAGCTTCAGCACAGGCGGACCCAACGGAAACATCAGCCTGGGCGGAGGACACCTCTACACCAACGAAAGTGAGATCACCAGAAAAACCTCTTCGTTGGTAACAAATTTCTCAGCCATGGCCAGGGTCTCGCCCTATATCTACTTCCTGACGGAGAATTATGTGCTTGGGGTAAACATCAACAGGGGAGCATATTACTACAACGAACATGATCCTAACAATTATGATGACAATGAGTACTATAATGAAGATTACTCCCAGAGAAGCATCTTCTGGTACGGCATCGCAGGGATCCGGATCGTTACCAAGAGCAGGGACTGGATCAGCTGGCAGGCGGGACTGACCTACGTTGCAAATTTCCCGGGAGAGATCCCGGATAAGTATACCATCGGTGCAAACAGTCAATACTGGGACACCAATGCCCGCACCGACTTCAACATAATTGCCTTTCCCACAGTTAGTTTTACCGTGAAATTCGGAAGAAAGTTTTGAAATACAAACTCACCTTTTTGAAGCATTTATCAATATCAGCATTACATGTTACATGACCCCAGCCATAAGACTGTACCAGAGGTGGCCAATGAAATCGTTCCTGAACAGAGAGAGATCGATCTCTTAAGGGCTCTGGCAGAAGAGTGGGCCCACATTGCATCCCTGCCCATCCACAAGGAGAAGGCACGTTTGTGGCAAAAGCTCAATGACCTTGAATCAGAACGGCCCATGGTTTGGATCGATGAGATTCCATGGCACGAAATGAATTTCAATGATGAGCTGACCATTCAGTGTACAAATGAGTGGGCACGCTCCCAGGAGGATCTCATGCGAAAGACCATCTACCAGTGGAAACACATGCCCGGAGATATGATTATCAATCCCTGGCTCGATTGTCCTCTCTCCATACACAGTACTGATTTTGGTGTCATTGAGGATGTGGACCTGGCAATCACTGATGAATCCAGCGACATTGTCTCCCGCCATTTTAATATCCAGATTCAGGATATGGATGACCTGGAGAAGCTAAAGATTCCAACCATTACCCATAACCGGGAAGCCACAGAAATAAGGTTCCGCCTGATGAATGAGATATTTGGAGATATCCTGCCTGTCAGAAAGCAGGGCCAGTCCCATATCTGGTTCACCCCATGGGATTTCTTAATCCGCTGGTGGGGCATACAGGAAGCAATGATGGACCTGATCATGCGTCCCGACATGGTACATGCCTTCTACGAAAGAATGGTGGAAGCCTGGATGGTCGAACTGGATCAGTTCGAAGAGCAGAACCTGCTCTCCCTGGATTGCAACAACACCCGGATAGGATCGGGAGGGTATGGTTATACAAATGAGATGCCTGGCAAACCCTTTGATCCTGATTGGGTCAAACCACACAATATGTGGGGATGTTCAAATGCCCAGATATTTTCTGAAGTATCTCCTGAAATGCACTGGGAGTTCGCCATTGAACATGACCTGAAGTGGCTGAAAAGATGGGAAATGACCTATTATGGTTGCTGTGAACCACTGGCAGACAAGAGTCATCTGCTTAAACGGATCCCAAACCTCAGAAAGGTCTCCTGCAGTCCCTGGAATGACACCCGAAAGGCCATTGAGGGTCTGGGCGACGATTATGTGATCAGCCGCAAACCAAATCCTGCTATATTTGCCGACAGGGAATTTGATTCAATCCGTGCCAGACATGAGATCAGGGATTTCCTGGAACAAGCCGACAGAAGGTGCCACATTGAGATGATTATGAAAGATATTTCAACCGTACGGTATGATCCCCGCCGGCTCTGGGACTGGCAGCAAATTTGTATGGAGGAGGTGATGCAAAATGGGACCCGTTAGAGAGAATATCTCAATTATCGATTTAGGAATTATTCTGGCTTACCTGCTGGTCATTGTTCTGATTGGCATACTATCGGCCCGGAAAAAGAGTATTAGCAGTGAGGGATTCTTTCTGGCTGGCCGGTCCCTGAACTGGGCGATGATCGGAGCTGCACTTTTTGCTGCCAACATCTCCACCATCCATATGGTGGGTTTGGCAGCCAATGGATTCAAAGATGGAATCGTCTGGGGAAATTTTGAGTGGATGGCCACTTTTCTGCTGATCATCCTCGCCCTCTTTTTTGCCCCCTTCTACTTTAAGAACAAGGTATCCACCCTGCCCGAATTCCTGGAGAAACGCTTTGGCCCCCGATCCAGGTCCTTCTTTGCCTTTATTGTGGTGATCACTGCACTCTTCTCACACATAGGGATCAGCCTTTATGCCGGCGCTGTGGTAATGAAGGTCATCTTTGGGGTGGATGTAATGGTATCCATCCTGGTGATCGCTTTTATTACAACCCTCTATAGCATCCTGGGTGGATTGCGGGCCATCGTAGTGATTGAATCATTTCAGTCAGTCATACTCATTGGCGGGGCCACCCTGCTAACCATTCTTGCCATCGCCATGCTTCCCGATCAGGGAATTCATACCATGGCTGATTTGAAAGCAGCCCTGAAGCCAGGTCAACTCGATATGCTTCAGTCTGGAGAGAACTCAATACTTCCATGGTACTCCATCCTGCTCGGATACCCTGTACTGGGGATCTATTACTGGTGTGCCGATCAGACCATCGTACAGAAGGTATTGGGGGCAAAAAGGATGTCAGATGCCCAGAACGGACCACTTTTTGCCGGATTTCTGAAGATCCTGCCGGTATTTATTATGGTTTTTCCGGGTATACTGGCCTACGTCCTTTTCCGGGATATCATTACCGACCCCAATGATACACTTATGGTGCTGATCTCCAATGTGCTGCCCAAAGGATTGGTGGGACTGATGACAGCAGCCCTGCTTGCAGCCCTGATGAGTACCATATCAGCAGCATTGAACAGTGTGGGAACACTTGTCTCCATCGATATTGTCAAAAGGTTGCGACCCGCCACACCAGACAGGAATGTATTGAGGGCAGGACGAATTAGCAGCCTCGTTGTCATTCTATTAGCGATCTCCTGGTCCCCCTGGATCGGCCGGTTTGAAAGCATCTTCGATGCCATATCCGTTGTGCTGTCCATGCTCTCCCCGCCGGTTGCAGCTGTATTTGTTATGGGGATCCTCTCCAAAAGGGGAAATGACAGGGTGGCTCTGTCAACCCTGATATTCGGACTCCTGGCAGGAAGTGTTGTGTTTTGTTTCGATTTTGAACCCATTTCGGGTGTCAAGTTCATTACGGACGGGATGGGAATCCCCTTCCTGATGCAAGCCTGGTGGTTGTTTGTGATGTGTGTGGTTTTATTCAATGTACTGAGTCTGACATCCAGGCCCAGGCCACTGGCTGAAATAGAGAACCTTATCTTTACAAAGGAGCATCTCAAGGGATACAGATCCAGGATCCATAGCATCCGGGATCCCAGGATATGGGCACTCATACTCCTGGTCATCATGGTGATGCTCTATTTCTATTTTGGATAAAAAAAACCACCCGTCTGCAACAGCAGAACGGATGGTTTCTCTATTTCTAGCTAAGAAATTTCTAAGAGCTGGGCACAGAACACTATCTACGCCTGTCCTGTTGGTCCCCCGAAGTTCATCGGTATCGGCGGTCCGCCGGCTGGTTCGATGTTCTTCACCGGCCCGTGCATCTTCTCGTACTTCTCGATGTTATCGTTCAGTGCGTTCAGAAGACGCTTGGCGTGCTCAGGGGTGAGTATCACCCTTGATTTCACCTCCGCCTTGGGAATTCCGGGCATTACCCTTACAAAATCGAGTACAAACTCCGAAGTTGAGTGGGTAATAATGGCCAGGTTGGAGTAGGTGCCCTGGGCAACATCCTCCTTCAACTCAATGTTGATCTGGCTCTTCTTGGCTTTCTCGTCCATATAGCGTGGTCTTAATCCTTTGCAGGTTCAGCAACTTCCTCCTCCTCGGTCGCCTCTGTCAGGGACTGTCCCGAGGTGAGCTTTTCATACTCCTCACGTGAACCAACCACCAGGTTGTTGTAGATCCTTGATCCGGTTCCCGCAGGAATCTGGTGACCTACGATCACATTCTCTTTGAGTCCGTCAAGCTTGTCAATCTTACCGAAAATGGCAGCTTCGTTGAGCACCTTGGTGGTCTCCTGGAACGATGCAGCAGAGATGAAACTATTGGTCTGCAATGCTGCTTTGGTGATCCCCTGCAGTACCTGTGATGAGGTTGCCGGAACTGCGTCCCTGGCTTCGATCAACTTCTGATCTTTACGCCTCAGAACTGAGTTGTCGTCCCTCAGCTTACGGGCAGTAATGATCTGTCCAGCTTTATAATCCTGTGCATCACCAGGTTCAACCACCACCTTTTTTCCGTAGATCCAGTCGTTCTCATTCATGAATCCCCACTTATCAACCACCTGCTTCTCAAGGAATTTGGTATCGCCCGGATCTACAATCTCCACCTTGCGCATCATCTGTCTTACGATGATCTCAAAGTGCTTGTCGTTGATCTTCACACCCTGCATCCTGTATACCTCCTGAACCTCGTTCACGATGTACTCCTGAACTTTGGTGGGCCCTTTGATGGCCAGAATATCGGCCGGGGTAATGGCTCCGTCAGAGAGTGGTATTCCAGCCCTTACATAGTCGTTCTCCTGGACCAGTATCTGCTTGGAGAGCGGAACCAGGTATTTCTTCACCTCACCCGCTTTCGATGTGATGATCACCTCACGGTTGCCCCGCTTGATCTTTCCAAACTCAACCTCTCCGTCGATCTCGGAAACAACAGCAGGGTTGGAGGGGTTACGGGCTTCGAAAAGCTCAGTAACCCTCGGAAGACCACCGGTGATGTCACCTGATTTACCAACGGCCCTGGGGATCTTCACCAGGATCTCTCCTGCTTTCACCTTATCACCTTCACTCACAGCAATGTGGGAACCCACAGGCAGGTTGTAGTTCCGCACCAGTTCACCTTTGGCATCAAGCACCTTAACAAGCGGGTTCTTGGTCCTGTCCCTGGTTTCAATAATAACCTTCTCCTTAAATCCGGTCTGTTCATCAGACTCATCACGGAAAGTAATCCCTTCGATCACGTTATCGAAGCTGATCTTACCAGCCACCTCGCTAATGATCAGCGCATTGTATGGATCCCACTCACAAACCAGGTCTCCCTTTTTCACCTTGGCTCCATTCTTAATATAGAGTTTGGAACCGTAAGGAATGGTATGTGTGGTCAGCGCAATTCCGGTGTTCTTATCCACCACCCTCAGTTCGGCCAGTCGTCCGATCACGATATCCAGCTTTTTGCCCGTTTCCGGATCGGTGGAGGCTACTGTACGCAGCTCCTCAATCTCTGCCACACCGTCATATTTGGAGACCACGTTGGACTCCGATGTGATATTGGAAGCGGTACCACCCACGTGGAAGGTCCGCAGTGTAAGCTGTGTTCCCGGTTCACCGATACTCTGGGCTGCAATTACACCGGTTGCTTCACCCATCTGCACCATCTTCCCGGTGGCAAGGTTACGTCCGTAACACTTTGCACATACACCCTTTTTCGACTCACAGGTCAGTACCGAACGGATCTCCACCTGCTCGACGGGAGACTCTTCGATCTTTGCTGCGATGTCCTCTGTAATCTCCTCTCCGGATCCGATGATCAGGTCACCTGTCAGTGGATGATATACATCATGAACAGTGGTTCGTCCCAGTATCCTTTCGTAAAGGGTCTCCACAACCTCCTCGTTCTTCTTAATGGCAGAAGCCACCAGTCCGCGCAGGGTTCCGCAATCGGGCTCCTGGATGATCACATCCTGTGAAACGTCCACAAGGCGTCGCGTCAGGTAACCCGCATCCGCTGTCTTCAGGGCGGTATCGGCAAGACCCTTACGGGCACCGTGGGTGGAGATAAAGTACTCAAGTACGGAAAGTCCCTCCTTGAAATTGGAGAGGATCGGGTTCTCGATAATCTCAGAACCTGTGGAGCCTGATTTCTGCGGCTTGGCCATCAGTCCCCTCATACCTGAGAGCTGGCGGATCTGCTCCTTGGAGCCCCTTGCACCTGAGTCAAGCATCATATAAACAGGATTGAAACCCTGCTTGTCTGAGCTCAGCTGCTTCATCAGCGTCTGTGTCAGACGGGCATTGGTGTGTGTCCAGATGTCAATGATCTGGTTGTAACGCTCATTGTTGGTGATCACACCCATGTTATAACTTCCAACCACATCGTCAACCTGCTTATAACCATCCACAACAAAGGTCTCCTTCTCTGTAGGGATAATCACATCATCCAGGTTAAAGGAGAGTCCTCCTTTAAAAGCCATCCCGTAACCAAGACTCTTGATATCGTCCAGGAACTTGGCGGTTGTTGCTGTTCCTGTAATTTTCAGAACGTGTCCAATAATATCCCGCAGTGACTTTTTGGTAAGCACTTCGTTGATATAACCGATCTCCTCGGGAACAAATTCGTTGAACAGCACACGGCCCACTGTGGTCTCGATGAGTTCGGTCTCTCCATTCTCGCTTCCCTTCTTCGGAATACGAACCTTGATAATGGCATGAAGGTCGGCCCGCTTCTCATTGTAAGCAATGGTTACCTCTTCGGCTGAGTAGAAGGTCATGCCTTCGCCCTTCACCGGATCTTTCTTTACACCACGTTTGGCCTTGGTAATATAATAAAGTCCAAGCACCATGTCCTGGGAAGGAACAGCAATAGGAGCTCCGTTGGCAGGGTTCAGGATGTTGTGCGAAGCAAGCATCAGGATCTGTGCTTCCAGAACAGCTGCATTTCCAAGGGGAAGGTGCACTGCCATCTGGTCACCGTCAAAGTCAGCGTTGAATGCTGTACATACCAGCGGGTGAAGCTGAATGGCCTTGCCTTCAATCATCTTGGGCTGGAAGGCCTGGATACCAAGCCTGTGCAGGGTTGGCGCACGGTTCAGCAACACCGGATGACCCTTTAGCACGTTCTCCAGGATGTCCCAGACAACAGGATCCTTGCGATCCACAATCTTCTTGGCCGATTTCACGGTCTTTACAATACCGCGCTCAATCAGTTTCCTGATGATAAAAGGTTTGTAAAGCTCAGCAGCCATATCCTTTGGAATTCCGCACTCGTGCAGCTGCAGCTCCGGACCCACCACGATCACCGAACGGGCCGAATAGTCCACCCGCTTACCCAGCAGGTTCTGACGGAACCTTCCCTGCTTGCCTTTCAGGCTGTCAGAGAGTGATTTCAACGGACGGTTGGCATCGGTCTTCACCGCATTGGCCTTCCTGGAGTTGTCGAACAGTGAGTCAACAGCCTCCTGGAGCATCCGCTTTTCGTTGCGGAGGATCACCTCAGGTGCCTTGATCTCGATGAGCCGCTTCAGGCGGTTGTTTCTGATGATCACCCTGCGGTAGAGATCGTTCAGGTCGGAGGTGGCAAAACGGCCTCCATCCAGTGGTACCAATGGCCTCAATTCGGGCGGAATCACCGGTACTACCTTAACGATCATCCACTCGGGACGGTTGATACCCTTTGATGCACGGAAAGCCTCCACCACCTGCAGGCGTTTCAGGGCCTCGTTCTTCCTCTGCTGGGAAGTTTCAGTACTGGCCTTGTGCCTGAGCGAATAGGAGAGCTCATCAAGGTCGATCCTTGAGAGCAACTGGTGCAATCCTTCAGCACCCATCCCGGCAATAAACTTATCGGGGTGGTCATCCTCCAGCATCTGGTTCTCCTTGGGCAGACTGTCAAGGATATCCAGGTACTCATCTTCGGTGAGGAAATCGAGGTAATTCACATCGTCAGCCTGCTTGATACCCGCATTGATCACCACATACCGTTCGTAATAGATAATGGAATCGAGCTTCTTGGTAGGCAATCCCAACAGGTACCCGATTTTGTTGGGAAGTGAACGGAAATACCAGATATGTGCTACCGGTACCACCAGAGAGATGTGTCCCATCCTTTCACGGCGGACCTTCTTTTCGGTCACTTCAACACCACAACGGTCACAAACGATTCCCTTATAACGAATTCGCTTGTATTTTCCACAATGGCATTCATAATCTTTTACCGGACCAAAGATCCTTTCGCAAAAAAGACCATCCCTTTCGGGTTTGTAGGTTCGGTAATTGATTGTTTCAGGTTTCAGGACCTCTCCACTGGAGCGTTCCAGAATCTCTTCCGGGGAAGCCAGGCCAATGGAAATTTTCGTAAAACTACTGCTCTTTACTTGAGTGTCTTTCCTGAATGACATATATTATTATATTAATCGTTTCTATAACTAATTCTGACAGGCCGCCGCAGCGGACCATATAGCAGGTTGTTTAAACCAGGTTCACACTCAGTCCGAGTCCGCGCAATTCATGCAGCAACACGTTGAGTGATTCGGGAATTCCGGGAGTAGGCATGGGCTCGCCCTTCACGATGGCTTCATACGCCTTGGCCCTGCCGACCACATCGTCGGACTTCACAGTGAGGATCTCCTGCAGGATGTTGGCTGCACCGAATGCTTCCAGTGCCCAAACCTCCATCTCACCAAATCGCTGACCACCGAATTGGGCCTTACCGCCCAGTGGTTGCTGCGTAATCAGTGAGTAAGGTCCGATGCTCCTTGCGTGCATCTTGTCCTCAACCATGTGTCCCAGTTTCAGCATGTAGATCACACCCACGGTAGCCGGCTGGTCAAATCTTTCACCGGTTCCTCCGTCGTAGAGGTGGGTCTTTCCATACCTGGGCACACCCGCTTTATCAGTCAGCTCGTTGATCTGGTCGATCTTGGCACCGTCAAAAATGGGAGTGGCAAATTTCATATCCAGCTTGATACCGGCCCAGCCCAGAACTGTTTCATAGATCTGACCCAGGTTCATCCTCGAAGGTACACCCAGTGGGTTCAGAACAATATCAACGGGAGTTCCATCCTCCAGGAAGGGCATGTCTTCCGATCTTACGATCTTGGCCACAATACCTTTGTTTCCATGGCGTCCGGCCATCTTATCACCCACGGTAATCTTCCGTTTCTTGGCCACGTAAACCTTGGCCATCTGGATGATCCCTGTGGGAAGCTCATCACCGGCGGTGATACTGTGCTTCTTCCGCTTATAAAGACCGTCGGTCTCCTTGAATCTAATGATGTAGTTATGAAGCAGGTCACGGATCAGGTCATTCTTATGTTTATCCGTGGTCCACTTCAGCGGATTCAGATTGGGAAAGTCAAGCTCCATCAATTGCTTTTGGGTAAACTTGGTTCCCTTGGGGATCACATCCACATTCAGGAAATCTTTCACACCCTGGGAGGTCTTTCCGTTCACCAATTCAAACAGTTTATCAATGAGCTGGCTCCTCAAATCGGCAATATCCTTGTGATAGGTATCATCGATTTTTTCAAGGATCTGCTTGGTAGCAGGCCTTGACTTTCGCTCCTTCACATTTCTGGAAAACAGCTTCTTATCGATCACAACGCCATACAATGACGGACCGGCTTTGAGTGAAGCATCCTTCACATCACCGGCTTTGTCACCGAAGATGGCCCTGAGTAGTTTCTCTTCCGGTGAGGGATCTGATTCTCCTTTCGGGGTGATCTTTCCGATCAGGATATCACCTGGTGTTACTTCTGCACCAATGCGAATCAGCCCGTTCTCATCCAAATTCTTGGTTGCCTCCTCACTTACATTGGGAATATCGGAGGTGAGCTCCTCAAGTCCGCGTTTGGTATCACGCACCTCCTGGACGTACTCATCCACATGGATCGAAGTGAAGACATCTTCACGTACCAGCCTTTCCGAGATAACGATGGCATCCTCGAAATTGTACCCTTTCCAGGGCATAAAAGCCACCATCAGGTTCCGGCCCAGGGCCAGTTCTCCATGCTGCGTGCCATATCCCTGTGTAAGGATATCCCCCTTCTTCATCTTCTGTCCCCTTCTCACCATGGGTGTCAGGTTTACACAGGTATTCTGGTTGGTCTTTCTAAACTTAGGAAGCTTGTAGCGCTTCACGTCATCTTCAAAACGGACAAATTTTTCCTCTTCGCTGCGATCGTAACGAACCACGATCTCGTTGGCATCCACAAACTCGATTACACCACTCTCCTCGGCCCTGATCTGCAGCCTTGAGTCACGCACCACATTCAGTTCGATTCCTGTGCCCACAACCGGAGCTTCCGGGTAGACCAGTGGTACGGCCTGGCGCATCATGTTGGAACCCATCAACGCCCTGTTGGCATCATCATGCTCCAGGAAGGGAATCAGCGAGGCTGCTATGGAAGCGATCTGGTTGGGAGCCACGTCCATAAGCACCACGTCATTTTTCTCTGCCAGCGGGTAATCCGCCTCATACCTGGCCTTCACCTTTGGATTCACAAAGGTACCGTCCTCATTCAACGGTGCATTGGCCTGTGCAATCAGTTTATCCTCTTCCTCCTCTGCACTCAGATAGACAATCCCTTTGTTGGCGAGTTCCACCTTTCCGGCTACAGTCTGCCTGTAAGGAGTCTCAATGAACCCGAGGTCGCTGATACGGGCAAATACACAGAGCGAGGAGATCAGTCCGATGTTCGGACCTTCAGGGGTCTCGATGGGACAGAGCCTTCCATAGTGTGTATAATGAACGTCACGCACCTCAAAACCGGCACGTTCACGACTAAGACCTCCTGGTCCGAGTGCCGACATACGGCGCTTGTGGGTCATCTCGGCAAGCGGGTTGGTCTGGTCCATGAACTGGGACAACTGGTTGGTCCCGAAGAAGGAGTTGATCACCGAAGAAAGGGTCTTCGAATTGATCAGGTCGGTCGGTGTAAACACCTCGTTGTCACGAACATTCATTCGCTCACGAATGGTCCTGGCCATCCGGGCCAGTCCCACACTGAACTGGTTCATCAGCTGTTCTCCAACTGTACGTACCCGCCTGTTGCTCAGGTGGTCGATGTCATCAACATCAGTTTTGGAGTTGATCAGCTCGATAAGGTACTTGATGATCTGTATAATGTCTTCACGGGTAAGTACCTTATGTTCGGAATCGGTGTCCAGACCCAGTTTCTTGTTGAGCCTGTAACGTCCCACTTCACCAAGGTCATACCGCTTGTCAGAGAAGAACAGTTTGTCGATCACGTCCCTCGCTGTTGCCTCATCAGGTGGTTCTGCATTCCTTAATTGCCGGTATATATGCATCACCGCCTCTTTCTCCGAGTTACACGGATCTTTCTGAAGGGTGTTGTAGATGATGGCAAAATCGGTGATGTTGGCTGTATCCTTGTGCAAGAGGATGGTCTTGGCACCCGAATCGATAATCTCATCAATGTGTTCTGTCTCAAGGACAGTTTCACGATCGATGATCACTTCATTCCGCTCGATGGAGACCACCTCACCGGTGTCTTCATCTACGAAATCCTCGATCCAGCTCTTCAGCACACGGGCTGCAAGCTTGCGTCCCACCAGCTTTTTCAGAGCAGTTTTCGATACCTTCACCTCGTCGGCCAGACCAAATATCTCCAGCACATCCTTGTCACTCTCGTACCCAATGGCCCTGAGCAGTGTGGTTACAGGTAATTTCTTTTTACGGTCGATGTAAGCATACATCACGTTGTTAATGTCGGTAGCAAACTCAATCCACGATCCCTTGAAAGGAATGATCCTGGCAGAATAGAGCTTGGTTCCGTTTGCATGGACACTCTGTCCGAAAAATACACCGGGTGAACGATGAAGCTGGGATACCACGACCCGCTCGGCTCCGTTGATAATGAAAACACCCCGTTCGGTCATATAGGGAACGGTACCCAGGTATACATCCTGAATTACAGTATCGAAATCCTCATGCTCTGGGTCGGTACAATAAAGTTTCAGTTTGGCCTTCAGCGGAACACTGTAAGTGAGTCCCCGCTCGACACACTCATCGATGGAGTACCTGGGTGGATCAATGTTGTAATCCAGAAATTCCAGGACAAAGTTGTTCCTTGTGTCGGTTATTGGGAAATTATCATGAAATACCTGGTAGAGACCCTCATCTTTCCTGAATTCAGGAGTGGTCTCCATTTGGAAGAAATCATGAAATGACTTAAGTTGAACTTCCAGAAAATCAGGGTAATCTAACTGATTTTTAATGGAAGCGAAACTTATTCGATCTTGGTTTTTGCTTGGCATTGACATCGCTTTTTAATCCGCAGATTAATGTGATAATATATATGTGCAAAAAGGCTTAGACCTCTTCCGTGCGCCGTGGCGTACGGAAGGATCTAAACCTGTAAGTGGAGTTGCGATTGCCTCTATTTAAGCTCAACTTCGGCTCCGGCTTCTTCCAACTGGGTTTTAAGAGACTCAGCTTCATCCTTGCTGATACCTTCTTTAATAGGTGCAGGTGCAGAATCAACAACACCTTTGGCTTCTTTCAGGCCAAGTCCGGTAAGTTCCTTCACAAGCTTCACAATCTGCAGCTTGGCTCCACCGGGAGCTTTCAGAATCACGGCAAATTCGGTCTGCTCTTCAGCACCACCGCCTTCACCACCACCTGCAGCAGGACCAGCTACAGCTACTGCAGCAGCTGCAGGCTCTATACCGTGCTCCTCTTTCAGGACATCGAGTAATTCATTCACTTCTTTGACGGTCAGTCCGACCAACTGATCCGCAATTTTTTTAACGTCAGCCATTTTTATTAAATTTTAATGTGTTTAATTTTCTTTTTCTGATAAAGTTTTCAAAGCGCCGGCCATTTTTGATCCACTCGATGCAAGTGCAGACACCAGGCTTGTAGCCGGTGACTGAAGCAGCATAAGCAGGTCTCCCAGCAGCTCATCTTTCGATTTAATATTGGAGAGTGCTTCCAGCTGATCGTCTCCGATATAGATTGATTCCTCCACGAAGGCGGCCTTCAGGACCGGTCTCTCCATGGTTTTTCTAAACTCCTTGATCAGTTTGGCAGGAATATTTCCTGTCTCACAGAACATGATGGAGGTAGAGTTCTTCAATGTATCGTAGAGATCATTAAAATCGCCTTCGGACTTCTCCATTGCTTCACGGAGTAATGTATTCTTGACAACCAGCAGGCTGATCTCCTTCTCAAAACATCTCCTTCTCAGGTTCGATGTCTCCTCTGCATTCAGCTCGGAGATATCGGTGAGATAGAAATGCCTTGTGTCGTTCAGCCTTTGTGCCAGGTTTTCAATAATTACATTTTTTTCTTCTCTTCTCATCGTATTGAGACACTTTAGCGATTATTATTCTTCAATAGCTTTAGAATCTATCTTGACTCCCGGACTCATTGTACTGGAGAGATAGATACTCTTGATATAGGTTCCTTTAGCTGCAGAGGGTTTTAGCTTAACGATCGTATTGATAAACTCACGAGCGTTCTCAGCAATCTTCTCTGCGGAAAAGGATACTTTACCAATAGAGGTATGGATGATACCATATTTGTCTACTTTGAAATCGATCTTACCCATCTTTACTTCCTTGACGGCTTTACCGATATCCATGGTGACAGTACCACTCTTGGGATTTGGCATCAGGCCCCTGGGACCCAGCACACGGCCGAGTTTCCCGATTTTTGCCATTACAGGGGGCATGGTAATGATCACATCCATATCGGTCCAACCCTTTTCGATCTTCCCGATATAGTCATCAAGCCCAACGTAATCGGCACCAGCCTCTTTTGCCTCATCTTCCTTCTCAGGAGTACACAGAACCAGAACTTTGACATCCTTACCCGTTCCGTTAGGAAGGGTAACGATACCACGTACCATCTGGTTGGCTTTCCTCGGATCCACACCCAGGCGAACATCGATATCTACCGATGCATCGAATTTGGTGCTTGTCATCTCCTTCACAAGTCCAGCAGCCTCACCAATGGTATATAGTTTGTCCTTGTCTAACTTCTCTAAAGCTAACTTCCTGTTTTTAGTAAGTTTACTCATCTTTCAAACGAATTAATTGTTAGACGGGAATGCACCTGTTACAGTAATTCCCATACTCCTTGCGGTACCGGCAACCATCTTCATAGCAGACTCCACGGTAAACGCGTTCAGGTCGGGCATCTTTGCTTCAGCAATCTCACGCACCTGATCCCAGGTTACGTTGGCTACCTTCACCCGGTTCGATTCGGCCGATCCACTCTTGATCTTTGCCTTCTCCAGCAGTTGAACTGCTACCGGGGGTGTCTTCACGATAAAATCAAATGACTTATCGGAATAGACGGTAATGATTACTGGCAATAGTTTCCCGGCCTGCTCCTGGGTTCTGCCATTAAACTGCTTGCAGAACTCCATAATGTTGACGCCCTTGGCACCCAGCGCGGGTCCCACGGGAGGGGAGGGATTAGCAGCTCCACCCCTGATTTGCAACTTGATTAAGCCTTCTACTTCTTTTGCCATTTTTAATTTATTGTTTATATACTTACCGCTTACAACATCCGACGACAACCATACAGGAAGCATTCAAGGGACATATCATTGTCTGGAAATTGTAATTCTTTAATTTTTCAACTTTTAACTACCTAACTACCCAACTATTATCCTTCTTTTTCCACCTGCATAAAGCTCAGTTCCAGCGGGGTCTTGCGACCAAAAATCTTCACCATCACCTTGAGCTTCTTCTTGTCATCATTTACCTCTTCGATAATTCCGGTAAAACTGTTGAAGGGACCATCGATCACCTTCACAGATTCTCCGACGAAGAAAGGTACAGTGATCTCTTCATCACTGGCGGAAAGTTCATCCACTTTACCCAGGATCCTGTTCACCTCCGAGGGTCGGAGCGGTGTGGGCATCTGATCTACTTCAGAACCCAGGAAACCAATAATGTTCGGAATATTCCTGAGAATATGGGGGATTTCACCGGTTAGTACTGCTTCAACCAGCACATAACCGGGAAAGTAGTTACGCTCCTTACTGATCTTCTTACCGTTTCTGATCTGGTAGACCTTCTCGGTAGGAATCAGTACCTGAGCAATAAAATCCTGCAGGTTTAACCTGCTGATTTCACTTTCAATATACTCTTTGGCCTTCTTCTCCTTGCCACCAATGGCCCGGAGAACGTACCATTTTTTTTCCAGATTACTCATGGATTATACCAGTTTATATATGCCTTCAAGGATCTTCTGGAATGAAAAATCCATTGCGAAGACAATCAAAGCAAAGATCAAAGATGCAATCATGACCACCAGGGCACTGTTCTGGAGCTCTTTCCAGGTAGGCCAGGTTACTTTGTGTACCAGCTCGTTATAGGACTCCTTCAGGTAATTTACTATTCGCTTCATTTCGGACTTAAATTAGCACGGGAGGAGCGACTCGAACGCCCGACACCTGGTTTTGGAGACCAGTGCTCTACCAACTGAGCTACACCCGTGTACCATATGCATCAAAATAGAGAAGCCGGGATCATCTGAAACGACCCGAGCCCCCTATTTATAATGGTTGATTATACTAGTCTACAAGTTTAATCACCTGGCCTGCTCCAACGGTACGTCCACCTTCACGAATCGCGAAGCGAAGACCTACGTTTACAGCAACAGGGTAGATCAGGTTCACCTTGATCTCCACGTCATCACCGGGCATTACCATCTCAGTTCCTTCAGGAAGCTGGATCTCACCGGTTACGTCAAGGGTCCTCAGGTAAAACTGCGGACGGTAGTTGTTGTGGAAGGGAGTATGGCGTCCACCTTCCTCTTTCTTCAACACGTAAACCTGGGCTGTGAACTGGGTATGTGGAGTAATCGATCCGGGCTTGGCAATAACCATACCCCTCTTGATCTCCTTCTTATCAATACCACGAAGCAACAGACCAACGTTGTCTCCGGCTTCACCCCTGTCAAGGATCTTACGGAACATCTCAACTCCGGTTACTACAGTCTTTCTACCTTCAGCACCCAATCCGATAAGGTTCATCTCATCTCCGGTATTCACAACACCGGTTTCAATCCTTCCGGTTGCTACGGTACCACGACCTGTAATTGAGAATACATCCTCAACAGGCATCAGGAAGTCCTTCTCTACTTCACGGGGAGGAATGGGGATATACTCATCCACAGCATCCATCAGCTCCATCACCTTCTCTTCCCACTTATCTTCACCATTCAGCGCTCCAAGAGCAGAACCGTGAATAACGGGAACATTGTCACCATCAAATTCATAGAAGTCGAGCAATTCACGAACTTCCATCTCAACCAGCTCCAGCAGCTCATCGTCATCAACCATGTCCACCTTGTTCAGGAAAACAACGATCTTGGGAACATTTACCTGGCGGGCCAGGAGGATGTGCTCCCTGGTCTGGGGCATAGGACCGTCAGTTCCTGCAACCACGATAATCGCACCGTCCATCTGGGCAGCACCAGTTACCATGTTTTTTACGTAGTCAGCGTGCCCGGGACAGTCAACGTGCGCATAGTGGCGGCTCGCTGTAGAGTACTCAACGTGAGCAGTGTTAATGGTTATACCACGCTCTTTCTCTTCCGGAGCATTGTCAATAGAGTCAAAATCCCTGATTTCAGAGAGACCCTTTTTTGCAAGGACCTGTGTAATAGCAGCGGTCAAAGTGGTTTTACCGTGGTCAACGTGACCAATGGTACCAATATTGACGTGCGGTTTGGACCTATCAAATTTTTCCTTAGCCATAACTTAATTTAATTAATTTGATACTTGTTACTGTTTATTACTTCTAATTTTATTCAGAGCCAATGAGGGGAATTGAACCCCTGACCTCTTCCTTACCAAGGAAGCGCTCTACCCCTGAGCTACATCGGCAACCTCAAGGTATTGAGCGGGAAACGAGGCTCGAACTCGCGACCCCAACCTTGGAAGGGTTGTGCTCTACCAACTGAGCTATTCCCGCTTGAGTATTCCAAGTGTGGGGAGAGAAGGATTCGAACCTCCGAAGTCGTACGACAGCAGATTTACAGTCTGCCCCAGTTGGCCACTTTGGTATCTCCCCATAATTTCAATAAACAAAGTACACCTTTATAAAAAAGATCAGAGCCGATGGAGGGATTCGAACCCCCGACCTGCTGATTACAAATCAGCTGCTCTGACCAACTGAGCTACATCGGCATATAAAGAACTTCAATGAAATACACCCTCCAAAATCGGTTCGCAAATGTATGAATATTTTAGTTAGCACACAAAAAATAATGTCTCTTTTTTAAAGGGCAAAAAAAAAGCTGCCGAAGCAGCCTTTTTAACAGGTTTTTAAGGGCTATTTCTTCCTGATTTTTTCCTTTCGTTTTACCAGTTGTTTCTTTAAAGCATCAATGGCCAGATCGGTTGCTTCTTCAAATGTCTTGCACTGCTTCTTTGCAAAAACATTCTGACCTTTTACATCAAGTTTAATCTCTACCAGTTTATTCTCACGATCGGCCGTGTCCTTATTTAGTCTAAGGAATACCTCTGCTCCCATGATATCATCATAAACAACAGGCAATTTTTTGACCTTTGTGTTGATAAACTCAACCAACTTCTGGTCTGCATCAAACCGAATAGAATGCATCTTAATATTCATAGGCACCTCCATCTTTTTTAGGCCCTGGGATGGGCCCGATTATAAATAGACTTTAACTTCTTGAACGTATTATGAGTGTAGACCTGGGTAGCCGAAAGGTTTGCATGACCCAGCAATTCCTTGATGGCATTCAGATCAGCTCCCTGGTTAAGCATGTGGGTGGCAAAGGTGTGCCGCAACACATGAGGGCTTCTCTTATCGAGGGTGGTTACAATTGTAAGGTACTTTTTTACAATCCGGTAGATCAGCGACTCATAGGCCGGACCGCCTCTTGCGGTAACAATCAAAGCATCCACATTCGGATCGGAAACCACTTCAGCCCGCAGGAGAATGTAATCATTCATTGATTGGATCAGCTCATCATTCAGGGGAATCAGCCTCTCTTTGTCTCTTTTACCTGTTACTTTCAGACTTTTCACCTGAGGATCTATTGATCCAACTTTAAGGCCAAGTAGTTCACTACGCCTCATCCCGGTCTGATACAACAGGTCAATGATCAGCTTGTTTCGCACCCCTTCGAAATCTGCTCCGAAAGTAAATTCATCCAGAAGGACCTCCATGTTACCCTCATCCACAAACAGAGGAGTCCGTCTGCTTAGTTTTGGCTTAAGCACCCTGTCCAGCGGATTGGCTTCCAGTTCTCCCACTTTGATCAGGTACTTGCAATATGTTCTCAGGGTGGTTAGCTTGCGATGTACCGTGCGCGGGGTGATCCCTGAATCCATCTGGTAAACCACCCAGGAGCGGATGGTCTTATAATGCAAATCCATGCCCTTGTTGCCATTCTCCTGGCAGAAAGCATGAAATTGATTTAACGCACTGTTGTAAGCTTTGATGGTATGGGTTGCATACCGCTTCTCAGCCTGCAGGTAGTTCAGAAATTCGTCGATCCTGGTCATGGGCAGCGTTTCATCATCTGCCAGAACCCCGGATGGCTAGTCTTCCTCTTGCTGTAATTGTTGAATATAGATGGCCTTGAGCTTCTGCTGGCGCTTGGTAATAGAGGGCTTGATAAATGCCTGACGGCTCCTAAGCTCCTTTACTACACCAGTCTTTTCAAACTTCCGTTTGAACTTCTTCAATGCCCTTTCAATATTCTCACCCTCTTTTATGGGAATTACAATCATTTCAATCTGTTTTTAATTTCGAGCCGCAAATTTAGAAATTCAATTCCTAATATTCAACTAAACTCACCATTTTTTTAATTGGACTGAAAATGACAGCGGTAAAACTATATGATAAAACCCCGGAATTTTGGCAAAACTTTCCTCATTCAATAAAAATATAAAAAAAAAGAATAACAGCCAATTGTTTCAGGGCCGACGCATATAAATTCTAAAGCTCCTGAACTCCATCTCTATATAGTTTTCGCATTGATCCTGTCATATTCCCGGTTTGTTCAGATAAATTTGACATATACTACCTTCGATTTGAACTGTTCGGAAAAACCGAACAGTTGACAACTCTTCTAATCGTACAGAAAGTCCGGCAGCTTGATAAATGACTATTTCGTCTTTCATATTTACCTCACTATTAATATCTACAGCTTTAGGTAGGCCCTAACCCTCTCAAGGCTAGAGTCCGGAAGCAGCGCATGCTCCCTGATCTCCCGGAGCGAGGTGAACTTACCCATCTCATCCCTGTAATTCACCAGCACCTTTACATCCTCATACTCCAGATAGGGGTGGCGGAGCAGCTCCCTGAACCCAGCCGTGTTCAGATGGAGCAAAGTGATATCAGAAGTGTCAATATATAACAGTGGAGCGATGCGTTGAACCCGCTCCCTGTCCAATCCATACACTTCCATTAACTGATCTGAACTTACATATCCACCCAGCAGGTTGCGGTACTTAACAATGCGGCCTGCAAAGACTGGGCCGATCCCGGGCAGGGGCAACAATCCGGCTGAATCGATGGTGTTAAGGGGGATGGATGCTTGCGCCAGGAGATGCGTGGGGTTACGTCGCACAGGGGGATTCCTGTAGGAACTCTTCTCTTTGTATGCCGCAGCAGATTGCTTCCTGACCTCTGCCAGGCTGTCTGCTGCCAGGCTGTCCGCTTTGGCCAGTTCAGCCATAACCCTTCGGGAAACCTCCACAAACTCCTCCATGCCCGAGGGATCCCTTGCGGGCAGCATCGGCACGGCGATTCTCACTCCCAGGCTAAGGATCAGCAGCATGGATACCAGGATCATGGCCCGCTGTTCACCCCTGGGAAGCAGAAAGAACTCCCTTAACAGTTTGTTGATCATCCACTGGTTAATGTGCCAGGGATGAATTTATCGTTCAGCTGTGATTGTTTTTACCCTACCGAAGGAAAGAGTGAGATCACCTTGGAGTAGACACCCATGGCAAACAGAAAAGCGATGGCCAGCGGAGCAACGAATTTCACCAGGAACATGAACAGGCGATAGTAACCTGCTTTATAGGCTCCGTCGCTGGACAATTCACCCTTTGTGGTATCCTTTGCAAGAAACCAGCCAATGAAAACCACGATGAAGAATCCCCCCAGTGGCAGCATCAGGTCCGGGGAGGCATTTAAAAAGTCAAACAGATCGGATGAAACCGTGCTAATGCCCCCCAGAAAGCCCACCGAGATCATGGAGAGGATAGCGGCACGCTTCCGGGTCATGGACAACTGCTCTGAAAAATAGGCCACAATCACCTCCAGCATCGATATGGTGGAGGTGATGGCAGCAAAGCAGAGCAAAAGGAAAAACATAAATGCCCAGATAAGTCCGCCTGCCATATTCTGAAAGATAACCGGAAGGGTGATATAGACCAGCTCAGGCCCTTCACCCGGGTCAATCCCAAAGGCAAATACAGCAGGGAAGATAGCCAGTCCGGCTATAATGGCAACAAAAGTATCAGCAACAGCCACACTTACAGCCGAACCTGCAAGATTCTCATTCTTCCGGATATAGGAGCCATAGGTGATAAGCGTACCCATCCCAATTGAGAGAGAGAAGAAGGCCTGTCCAAGTGCTTCCAGAATGATTTTGAACGGCGCCTCTTTAATGATAGAAAAATCGGGTTTAAAGAGAAATACCAACCCATCCCCCGCCCCTTCCAGGGAGAGCGATCTGGTAACCAGGATCAGTAACAAAACCAGAAAGAGGGGCATCAGGATCTTGGCATATTTTTCAATACCATTCTTCACCCCGGAGATAACAATCAATCCAGTCAGGACCATCATCACCACAAACCAGAGAGCAGGCCTCCAAATGCCCGATGTGAAAGATTCATAGTGATTGCTAAAGAACTCATTCAGGGCTGAGGTATCCATGGTGGCAAAACCGAATTTGCCGGGAAACAGTATCCATCTTACAGATTGGACCAGGTACTCCAGTGTCCAGCCGGCAACAACTGTATAGAAAGCAAAAATGATGAATACTGAAACAACTCCCAGCATACCAACCAGATGCCACCTTTTACCTGTATGGATCTTTTTGAATGCACCTACCGGGTTTAGCTGTGCTGACCGGCCGATCACAAATTCCGACATCATTACCGGGATACCAATTGCAGCGACAAAAAGGAGATAGATCAGCAGAAAAGCTCCACCCCCATTTTGTCCGACCACATATGGAAACCGCCAGATATTGCCCAGTCCGATGGCCGATCCGGCCAATGCCGCCAGGACACCGAACCTGCTGCTAAAACTGTCCCTCTCTCCTCCGACAGGCATCTAAACCAACTTTACAGCTTTCATAGTTACAGCCTGTCGATGCAGTTCAGGTCATCAAACGCCACTTTCATGCGTTCAATCAGGGATTTCTCTCCCTCCCTGAGCCAGACCCTGGGATCGTAGAACTTCTTGTTGGGCTTGTCTTCGCCTTCAGGATTCCCTATCTGACCCTGCAGGTAATCGTGGTTCTTGGCTTCAAATTTCCTGACACCATCCCATGCAGCCCACTGGGTATCTGTGTCGATATTCATCTTGATCACCCCGTAACCAATCGCTTCACGAATCTCCTCCTGTGAAGAACCGGAACCGCCATGAAATACAAAATTCAGCGGTTTGGCATCCAATCCGTATTTCTCTTCAACATATTTCTGTGAATTGTCCAGGATCTTGGGAGTCAGCTTCACATTACCCGGCTTGTATACACCGTGCACATTTCCAAACGAAGCAGCAATGGTAAACTGGTCGCTAACCTTGGAAAGCTCTTCGTAAGCATAAGCTACATCTTCGGGCTGTGTATAGAGCAGGGAGCTGTCCATTCCGGTATTGTCCACACCATCCTCCTCGCCACCGGTAACACCCAGTTCAATCTCCAGGGTCATTCCGATCTTGCTCATCCGCTCCAGGTACTTCACACATATCGCAATATTCTCCTCGAGCGGCTCTTCAGACAGGTCCAGCATATGGGAACTGAACAGGGGCTTGCCATATTGCTCATAATGCTTCTCACCGGCATCCAGCAATCCATCGATCCACGGAAGCAGTTTCTTGGCTGCGTGGTCTGTATGCAGGATCACAGGAACACCGTACGCCTCGGCCATTGCATGAACATGATTGGCTCCACTGACCGCACCGGCAATGGCAGCTTTCTGATCCTCATTGGAGAGTCCCTTGCCGGCAAAGAAAACTGCTCCGCCGTTGGAGAACTGGATCATTACAGGGGCACTTACATCTTTGGCAGCCTCAATGACAGCATTCACAGAGTTGGTTCCCACCACATTCACAGCAGGGATGGCATATTCGTTCTGCTTGGCAACAGCCAGCACTTTCTGAACATCTTGACCCGAAAGAACACCGGGTTTCACAACATCTAAAATCTTATTGGACATGATCAATAAATTAAGTTGGAATTGGTTAACCTGATCTATTCATAAGTTTTTCGTTATGAGAGACCAAAATACAAAGAATAAAGGTAAGCGCAGAATTGAGACTCGCAGATATAGCCGTAGCTATATTAAGAATCGAGAATTGAGCATTGCCTTTAATCACAGTATTTTGGATTCATAATAGATCAATTTGTGAATTGATCAGGTATAAAAATGAGCCTACAAAATTAACATAAATTCTGGCAAAATCAACAGGCTCAGAACGGATAACCGATGGCCAGGTTGAAGGTGAGATCCCTTCCTGTAATTCCCGAATTTCCAGGAAGCCAGTTGGCACCATCAATGGGAAAGGGTGAGCGCAAGGGGATTCCCAGGTCAAACCGGAAAACGAAGAAGCTGAAGACTGCCCGGGTTCCCACTCCGGTACCCACAGCCAGCTCCTTGTAGAACCTGTTGAATTCAAATCCCGCCCCGGGCCGGTCGTCCTCATCAGAGAGTGACCAGATGTTTCCCACATCCAAAAAGAGGGCGGCCTCCAGTTTCCAGAAGAGTTTAAAGCGGTACTCCATATTGGCCTCCAGCTTCACATCACCGGTCTGGTTTGGAAAAGCCAGTGTATCGGGATCAGCATAGGAGCCCGGACCCAGGCTCTTCACCTGCCATGCCCTGATGGAGTTGGCCCCTCCGGAGAAGAATTGCTTTTCAAAGGGCATGGCACTGGAGTTCAGGTAGGCGAACCCAACCCCTGCAAATCCACGCAATATCAGGCTGATATCCTCATACAGAAAGGTATAGCTCCTGAGATCGATATCGGCTTTGATATATTGGGCAAAATCGACCCCCAGCAACTGATAGTTTCCGCTATCGGGATCGGCAGCCATCCAGTTATATCCTCCATAGAGCAGGTTACCAGCCGTCTCCAGGTTCAGTCTCACATCCTGGAAACTCTGGTTTTTCAGAAGCTTCTGATTGGACCAGATGACCGAATACCTGGAGTCAATGATCAGGTGGGGCTCGTAACTGTAATAGAGGTACTTTCCCTCCAGCCAGGCATTAAATGCCGAGTCCTTATAGGGCGTCAGGATCAGACTGGCCTCTACCGGATAGACCCTGTGAACCACCTTTTCAGAGCCTCTCCAGTGATATCCGAATGAGGTACTTGCCATGGTCCTTGTGTATGAAGGCTGCTTCTGATAATTGTAAGAGAGCCTGATGTTGGTCTGCGGATTATATTCGCGTATAAACTGGTCCGATTTGAACGGTAGCAGAAATTTGGGGATCCGCAGACGGGCCTCCACTCCAAACTCCTGCAGGAGGTTTAAACCTCCCTGGTTAACAGGGTCCGTCTCACTCTTGGTCTCTTTTAAATTCTCAATAGCACCCTGAAAAGAGAGATCAAACTGCTCCGATCCACCAAACAGGTTCCTGTGCCGGTACCCGATGTTTGCTGCAGCACCAATATTCCCAGCCGAGTTGGTGCCCTCCAGCTTAATGGTATAGGACTGAAGGGTAGCCGGGGTGACCAGCAGATCACAATCCAGGAGCCGGGCCGGCCCATCCACCTCCCTGAATTTGATATCCACCATCCGCGAAGCACTCAGGGAGGAGAGGTTCCGGTAGGTTCTGAGTGCATTGGAAGCATCGTACCGGGCACCCGGAATGATGTAGTTCTTCTGGGTAACCACACCCGGACGGATGTTGGGTTCACCGGAATAGATCACATGAACACTGTCATACAGCAGTGTATCCTTTGCTTCGCCATCCGGATCTCCCTTTCCCAGGGAGGTCGCTACACTATAGTCAGTCACCATGTAAACATCCCGGATGTGATAGACCGGATGATCTGTATGAACTGAGTTGCCCAGCCTGTCCTTTGTCGGGTAGTTCCTGATCCCCAGGGTGACATTCACCTGGTAGTTCCTCAGGGAGCTGTCCACCTCATAATAGACAAAATCACGGGTAAAACTGTAATAACCGCTGTCCATGAGAACCCGCTCAATGCGAAGCCGCTCCTGCTCAAACACATCCACATCAAACAGCTCTCCACTTCTGAAATTGTTCATTCCAGTATCGGGAAGTACAATGGATGAAAGCCCGGCATCATGAAAGAAATAGGTAATCTCCCCGATTCTGTATGGACGGTTGGGTTCTACCCTATACAGCACCTTAGCCCTTCTCTTCTTATAGAGTGTGGTATCGGTCACCGTCACCTGATAAAAGCCCTTGTTCTTCATGTAGAGCTCTAACTGCTCCGAAGATTTGATCTTCAGCCCTTCATCATAAACCACAGGGGGCTCCCCGATCCGTCTCAGCCAGTTATGAAAACCGTTATCCTTTGAGGGAGAAGAGAGGTTATAGAGGGAGAGGTAAAATTTCCATAAAATGACGCGCTTGTTGGGCTTCTGCTTGATGTAATTGCTGAGTGCCTTCTTTTCATATTCACCTTCACCGGTCTCCAGTTTGTAACTATTCAGCAGGTACTCATCGTCAGCCACATACTTGGTTGCAGTGCAGGAAAACAGAAGTAACGGGATGATAAAATATATGATATATGGGATCCTGCGGTTCAATGCGCTAATAAAATTGCTAAAATACGAATTTTAATGCAGCCAAACTTTTTTCATCTTTGCATATAATCAACAACGCGCATGATTTCAAAATCGAAAATAAAACTGATCCGCTCCCTGGGCCGGAAAAAAAGCAGGGAGCATGAGAAATTGTTCCTGGTGGAGGGAGAAAAGATGGTTATGGAGCTGCTCCATGGGAACCCGGGGGGGGATCCGAAGGAGCGTCCATCCATACGGGAGCTCATTGCCACCGAAGCGTGGATCAGTACCCACGCTGCCTCGTTGCAGGGAGTAGATACCGAAGTTACCCGGGCCGGCGAAAAGGAGGTCAGGAGTATAAGCAACCTGGTTACCCCCCAGCCGGTGGTGGCCATTGCCACCATTCCCGAAACCGGCCTCGATCCGGCAGTGCTCTCAGGCGAAACTGTGCTGGGACTGGAAGCCGCGCGCGACCCGGGAAACCTGGGGACCATCATCCGGACGGCCGACTGGTTCGGCATCAGGCAGATTCTCTGCACACCCGATTCGGTAGACCTCTACAATCCGAAGGTGGTCCAGTCCACCATGGGAGCCATGCTCAGGGTGAAGGTCCACTATACCGAACTGGAGCAGCTGTTAAAGGAGCAACCCATGCAGGGAAAACCGGTCTACGGGACCTTCCTGAAAGGGGAGAACATCTACGAAACCAAGCTGGGGCAAAATCCGCTGATCCTTTTCGGCAACGAATCGAAGGGGCTCTCCTCAGTGTATGACCCCTACATCACTACAAGGATATCCATCCCCTCGTTTGCAGGCGACATGCGCGGTTCAGAGTCACTCAACCTGGCCTCATCAGTGGCCGTGGTCTGTTCGGAAGTGAGAAGAAGGGGATAGTGGCGCATCATCTGGCACACATGCCGCATTGCCGGCAAATCCACCAGCTCCCTGTCAATGACAGGGCACCGGCCTACTCAAAATGGAAGTTGAGCATGACGATGTAGGAGGTAACCCTTTCAATGGACGCGGTATATTCAGGATGAGGAGCTCTGCCTGTGGGGTCGATCAGGTTCATCAGACCAACAGCCAGCTTGATCTCCGGGGCAAACTTAAAATACCTCAGGTAGTTGTCCAGCCCAAAACCAAACTCCAGGTAGAGATCACCTGGCAGCAGCTTCACATACTCCTCCGATTCGGTGTCGTACTTTCCCCGTTTTTTGGCAGACATGTCGTACCTGAAATTGAGCCCTCCCACCAGGTAGGGCCGGTGGTTATTCACCCGGTCGGCCCTGTATTTAAAGAGCAGCGGGAAATCTAGAAAACTGGGACCCAAAGGTACCGGGTTAACCGCATCTCTGTCAGAGGTCAGGCTGCCCTGTCCACCCCCTTCATAATCGTAAAAGCTGATCTCTCTGGATCCAAAACTGATACCCGGCAAAAACCTGAGGGTCCAGTTCTGGCTCAGTCTCAGGTCGGAGACAATGCTCACCTGGAACCCAGGCTGCACCTTGCTCACATCTGCATAGAGAAAATTCTCTGCCTCATAATTTCTCTTGATTCCCAGGTCCATGGCATTGAATCCGACGGTAAATCCGAAATGGAGCCGTTTCATATCAAATGCAGGAAGGTTTCTGGGCCTCTCCTCCTGGGAGAATACCTGGAGGGAGATTAGAAAGATGGTAATAAGCAGGGTGGTCCGTTTCATGTCAGCTATTAAACGGTGCAAATATAGGAATTAGTATAATGGATTGAAACGGCCGGCTCAATCTGCCAGAAGCCGTTCCATCGAATTCTCAAAATCTCTTGCATAATCCGCTATAAATCCGAAGGATACATCATCAATCCTGAGCTCACCCCTGGTCACATGGCCCAGGGCGGAAAAATGGAGTCCGGTCTCCATCATGTAATCCAAAAAGGAGGTCTCCTGCTCCGATGAGACACTCACCACAACACGGCTCTGTGATTCACCGAAAAGAAAGGCATCTCCCCGGATCTCGGCAGGAGAGGTCACATCAAATCCCAATCCCCCGGGAAGTGCACTCTCAACAAGGGTCACAAACAGTCCCCCCAGGGAGACATCGTGGGCCGAACTTATAAGTCCCCTGGCGATCACCTCCCTGACCACCTCTTGCATTTTCATCTCATAATCCAGGTCGAATTTTGGCGCAGCTGATTCATTGATCATGTGGACAATGGAGAGGTATTCTGAAGCGGAGATGTCATTGTCCGACCGGCCAATCAAAAAGATCACATCACCCTTGTTGCGGAAATTCACCGTCATCACATCTTCGTGGCTCTCCAGGATTCCGACCATACCCACGACCGGTGTGGGGATTACACTTGTAATCTCCTCCCCGCTTTGGGTGAGGTTATGGAAACTTACATTGCCGGCAATCACCGGCACCTCCATCTTCCTGCACGCCTCACTGATGCCCTTCACACTCTCGGTGAAATCGCTGTAGACATGCGGGTCGGACGGATCGCCGTAATTGAGGCAATCGGCCAGGGCCAGGGGCCTTCCTCCCGAACAGATGATGTTCCTGGAGGCTTCCGCCACCGAAATCATGGCCCCTTTGCGTGGCTCCAGCCTTCCATACCTGGAGTTCCCGTCCACACTCATGGCCAGGGCAAGATCATATTCCCTGACCTTGACAATCCCCGCATCGGAAGCATATCCACTGCTCAGGTTGGAGAGCCCCGCCATGGTATCAAACTGTTCGTAGATCCACCTGCGGGAGGCAATATTCGGAAGTGATACCATTTTCCGGGCAATATCTTTCAGGTTTCCGGGCATGGGAACCTCTTCGGCTGAAACACTTCTTGGATCGCTCTTCCTGGGTTTTATATTCCTGATGTATACAGGGGCCCCTCCCCCCCTCACAAGCAGGTTTACGGGCAGATCGCCCCGGGGACCCTCCTTAGATACAATCTTGATCCGCTCCTCCTCCAGAACCGCTCCAACAGCAGTGCACTGGAGTTCCCACCTGGCAGCCACTTCAACAAGGGCATCCAGATCCGCCTGGTTTACAGCCAGAAGCATCTGCTCCTGAGTCTGGGAAAGCAATGCATCCAACGACTCAATATCCTCCTTGAGCAGCGGGATCTGTTCCAGGTGCAACTCCACCCCTTTCCTGCCCCTGTGGGCCATTTCGGCGGCAGCGCACAGAACGCCCCCGGCACCGATATCCTGCATACCTTCGATCAGTCCCTTCCCGTTTAACTCATGAATACAATCCATCAATACCTTTCCACTGGCAGGGTCAGCTACCTGTGAGGAGGGAACTATCTGACCCCTGTTTTTCAGGGCTCCGGAGGCAAATTCAGCCCCGTGAACCCCCCGCCCGGAGGTCATCTTCCCCAACAAAACCACCTCCTGGGATGGATCTGTGAATGCGGCTTTTATTATCTTATTTCGGGGCACAATCCCCACGCCCATCAGGTTGATCAGTGGGTTGAAGTTGTAGCTGCTGTCAAAAAGTATCTCACCCCCCACTACCGGCACTCCAAAATTATTGGAGTAACTTCCCAGTGCCGTCACCACCGCATTGACCATTTCGCGGACCGGTTTCTCTTTCGGCTCCCCGAACCTCAGGATGTTGAGCTGTCCCACCGGGTCGGCTCCCATGGTAATCAGGTCACGGTTCACATTCCCCACACCCACTGCACCCTGGCGGGGATCCACAGCAATGGGATGGTTATGGGATTCCATCTTCACCACACAGGCCAGCTCGTCATTGATCCGGACCGCGCCGGCATTCTCTTCACCCGCAGGTACAAACACATCATTCCCGTTAACCGGAAGCTCCTCCAGCCATTTGATGGAGCTTTTGTAGGAGATGTGTTCCGACCACATGGCAGCAAACATGTTCCATTCAAAGGGGTTGGGTTCCCGCCCCAGCATCGATTCAATGGAGTATGCCTCATCCTCTGTCAAATATGAGAGGGCACGCTCCCTGAGTTGTGATTCATCCGGATCCATACATATATTATTTGAGCTAAAGATAATGAACTCCTATAAGTTTTTAATAAAGCCTCTGTATGGTTTTTATAATAAACTTTATGTACGTTTGTTCAATGAGCAGCATTGCGCTTATCACAGGTGCATCTTCAGGATTTGGCAGGGCCACAGCCCTCCTCCTGGCAGAAAACGGGTATGACATTATTGCCACAGGTCGCCGGCAGGAGAGACTTGAATCACTCGAGACGGAGATCCGGTCAAAAACAGCGGCTGAGGTGCTTTCACTCTCCTTCGACATCAGGGATCCGCAGGAGGTGACAGCTGCCTGTCAGCAGATCTCCGGGAGATGGGAAAATGTGGATCTGCTGGTCAACAATGCCGGTCTGGCAGCGGGACTGGACCACATCCATGAGGGGGTGGCCGAAGATTGGGAGCAGATGATCGACACCAACCTGAAGGGGTTGCTCTACATCACCAGAGAGATCACTCCCGGCATGGTGGCCCGAAGAGGAGGGCATGTGGTCAATATCGGATCCATTGCGGGAAAAGAGGCCTATGAAAAGGGCAATGTCTACAATGCCACCAAATTTGCAGTGGACGGCCTCACCCAGGCCATGCGCATCGATCTGGCAGAGCACGGGATCAGGGTAACTGTCATCAACCCCGGGGCCGCCGAAACCGAATTCAGCATGGTCCGTTTCAAGGGGGACCAGGAAAAAGCCGACCAGGTCTATGAAGGATTCAGGCCGCTCAACGCGGAAGATGTGGCCCAGGCGATCCTGTTCGTGGTGACCCGGCCACCCCATGTGAACATCGATGAGATGCTGATCATGGCCACCGCACAGGCCAGAACAAGAAAAATTGTAAAAACCGAATAAACTAAATCAAATGTACTCAGCAGACTATCTGGAAGACTTCAGCAGGAAAGTATTTGAAAAAATGGGATGCAGCCCTGAAGATGCTGCAGCTGCAACCAAAGTATTTATTGCGGCAGAATTGTATGGACTCCCCTCCCATGGACTGACCAGGATCAAAGACTATTTTCAACTCTGGCAAGCCAAAAGGATCAATGTAAAACCCAACATCAGGATTGTTCATGAATCACCAAGCACCGCAGTGGTAGACGGAGATGGAGCCATCGGGATGATTGCTGCAACCAGGTCTATGGAGATTGCCATTGAAAAGGCAAAAGCTGCAGGAACCGGTTGGGTCTCAACCAGGGGCTCCAACCATTACGGCCTGGCCAGCTACTATACCCGGATGGCCCTGGAACACGATATGATTGGAATATCCATGACCATTGCCAACCCGATGGTGGCCCCCACATGGTCTGTTACCCCCATGCTGGGAACCAATCCCATTGCCGTGGCTGTACCGGCAAAAAAACATCCAGCCTTCTCCGCCGACTTTGCCACCACCTCCATTGCCAGGGGAAAACTGGCCATCATGGCCAAGAAGGGAGAAAAAGTACCGCTGGGATTTGTCCAGGACAAAGATGGTGTCCCTTCGGACAATCCGGATATCCTGAAGGAGGGAGGATCCATCCTGCCGATTGGCGGTCATAAAGGATATGCCCTGAGTTCCATCGTGGACATCTTCTCCTCTGTTCTGTCAGGAGCCAACTTTGGCCCGTTCTGTCCTCCCTCCCTGGCCTACCTTCCGGTACTTGACGAAAAGGTTGGAGAGGGAACCGGCCACTTCTTCGGGGCCATGCGTGTGGATGCGTTCCAGGAGAAGGATGCCTTCCTGGAACAGATGGACCTCTGGATCGAGACCTACAAGGGTGCCAAGCCTGCCAAAGGCCATGACAGGGTGCTGATCCCCGGCGACATAGAACGGGAGACCTATGAACGCATCTCCAAAGAGGGGATCAAAGTGATCGAACCCATCCAGAAGGAGATGAAGGAGATCGCCGACCTCCTGGGTATCGGTTTTGATATGAGATAACCCATCTTGCGGATGCGCAATTTGAAGAGGGTTCCTGATCACTGGAACCCTCATTTTTGTGATTTCAGTCCAACTCCGGAACCCTTCCCGGGGTCCAGGGTGCATTGAGTACCTCCAGCTGCCGGTCCAGTTCATCGATCTCACCCACTACCATCTTAAGCTTCTCCAGGATGGGTGGAAACTCCTCTTTCAGGATCTCCAGCTGATCGGTCTCCGTCCTGGTCAGCTCCGATGTAGAGGACCAATGGGTGTAGATCATCACACTGAGGCGCTGGTTCAGAGGCATTGTCATGGGGGGCAGCTCCTCCCGGCTGGCACTTGCCGAAGGTCCGTCGAAGAGATAGTCAATCTCCTTCAGCTCCTCCTCCATCTCCCCAACACGCTGACTCAATTCAACACCAGCCTCAGGAGTCTGTAAAAGGGCCACCTTCATAGAGGCCAGTCTGTCCAGTTGTTCCCCAATGAGTCTTTGCGCACCTGTCATGACCCTTGTGAGTTCCGAGACCTCCCTCTGGTAAGCGACCAGTGCATGGTAATCCCCTGCAGGGAGGGTGGCATGCTGCAGCAGGTTTGCCTTAAAAGCAACAGGATCTGATAGTGTGGTCACCTCTCCGCCTGCAACCATGTGCAATCCCACACTGTAACTTCCTGGCATGGCCAGGAGTCCGCTCCTGTCAGAACCTCCGTTGCTCTTATCCGAGGCGCTGACCGAGACAGGCCTCGGGGATGGATAACGCAGGTCCCAGTTGATGCGGCTCACCCCTTTTGACGCCTTCTTTGTTAGCTTTCGGATGGCATCTCCTGCACCATCATAGATGGTAAAAACAAGCTGTGGCGGCTCTTCCGACTCCTCTGCCTTTAGCTGCTCACGGGTAGGTTGCGCAATGGGTTGCTTCTCCTTGAAAAGCGCCTTCTCCCTCTCCCTTCGCTCCTCCTTAAGCGTGTTGGGAACCTCCTTTACAAAATAGGTGAACGTGGCACCAAAATCGGGATTCTCCGACGTGTAAAACGACGATCCCTGTCCCGGTTTTCCGCCGGTGGGTATATACATCCATGCATCCTTTACCTGGAACAGATGGGCCTTCTGATCCATGATCGCCTCATCTTTTGCCACCTCCCTCAACGCGTTATAATCATCCATAATATAGAAGCCGCGCCCGAATGTGGCCACCACCAGGTCATTTTCCCGCTCCTGGATCACCATATCGCGTACACTGATGGTGGGCAGGCCCGAAGTTAGCCTGGTCCATGCACCCCCGCCATCAATAGTGAACCAGAATCCAAATTCGGTACCCACAAAGAGCAATCCGGGCACCTCAGGGTCCTGTTCAATGGTATGCACCGTTCCACTATCCGGCAGGTTGGAAGCGATAGAGACCCAGCTGTTGCCACGGTCCGCACTCTTCATCACATAGGGTTTGAAGTCATCCCTTTTGCGGTTATCAAAAGTGGCATAGACCACATTGACATCCTGCCGGTCGGTCAGCAGGTCACTTACATAGGTGTATTCAGGAACCCCTGGAAAGCTGCTCACCTTTCTCCAGTTTTCTCCCCCGTCTTCGGTAATCGAGATCACCCCGTCATCGGTACCTGCATAGAGCAGGTTTTCATCCAGACGCGATTCGGAAAAGGAGACCCCGGTTCCCCACAGGCTTGTGGAGACATCCTTCACCACCGCATCCCTGCTCCAGTAATGATCCATCACCGGCCAGCTGTTGCGGTCGGTTCCGGAGGTCACATCCCCGCTGATCACCTCCCAGGAGTCTCCCCGGTCGTTGGATCTGAACACCTTGTTGGCCATCATGTAGATGCGTCTGTTGGAGTGGTGACTGATCACCAGTGGGGCATTCCAGTTCCATTTGTAGGTATCCTCTCCTTTGCGGGGGCGCGGTTTTATAACGATACCCTCTCCGCTCCTTCGGTCATGCCTGTGTACATTCCCGTACTGGGATTCGCAATAGACTATATTGGGATCTTCAGGATCAATGGCCACCCAGAAACCATCGCCGCCTTTGATGAAGGTCCACTCGTCACTGCTCACCCCGGCCGAGCTTCTGTTCATCGAAGGGCCAGTCAGGGTTCTGTTGTCCTGGGTACCTCCATATACATTGTAAAATGGTTTTTCACTGTCCACATTGACCCTGTAGAACTGGGTAACCGGCAGATTTGCTTTGAACTGCCAGTTCATTCCTCCGTCGAAAGTCTCATAAACACCCCCGTCACCACCGATCAGTTGATGATCTGTATCATCCGGATCGACCCAGAAAGCATGATCATCCACATGGCGGTTGTCATTCCCGATGGAGTGCCATGTCTTGCCGCCATCACGGGTCACCTTTGAAAAGGTCTCCATGGAGTAGACCCTGTTCACATCCACCGGATCGCAATAGATCTCGTTATAATACTGGCCACTGGCACTGTAGCTACCCATCCTCTTCCAGGAAGCTCCCCGGTTCACTGACCGGTAGAAACCACCCTTCCCCTCAGCTGCCTCCATAATCAGGTAGACCACATTCCTGTCAACCGGGGAGACGGCAATCCCCATGCCCCCGATATCCACCTTTGGCAATCCTGTCATCGACTTCTCCCAGCTCTCTCCTCCGTCGGCAGACCTGTAGACGGCCGATTCGGGACCTCCGCCAATCTTTGTAAAGACATGCCTTCTGCGCTGCTCGCTGGTGGCATACATCACATCCGGGTCCACGGGATCCATCACCACATTGTTTACCCCGGTATGTTCGCTGATCTCCAGCACCTTTTTCCAGCTCCTCCCGCCATCTGTAGTCTTGTACAGTCCACGATCCCCGCCGGGTCCCCAGGCCGATCCTTCAGCAGCCACAAACAGGGTATTCGAATTGCGCGGATCCACAACGATCCCACCAATGTGCCGGGAGGCTTTCAGTCCCATGTTCTTCCATGAGGCTCCCCCGTCTTCCGATTTGTAGACCCCGTCACCATATCCCAGCGCCCGCTGGTGGTTGTTCTCACCTGTACCGAGCCAGATCAGGTTCGGATTGCCGGGATCGATGGTGATTACACCGGTGGAATAGGAGCCGTAGTTGTCAAATACCGGTTTGAAAGTGGTTCCGTTATTGGTGGTCTTCCACACATTACCCGAAGCAACGGCCACATACCACTCACTGTGGTTTTCCGGATTCACGGCAAAATCGGCGATCCGTCCCGAAGTCATGGCCGGCCCGATACTTCTCCACTTCAGGCCATTCAGTGTTTCCGAGGAGATCCCATCGGTCTGTTCCTTCGTCTCATTTTTCTTCTTCTCCTTTGCATCGATAGAGCGGGGCGTCGAAAACACCAGGCCCGATATCGTCAACAGAACCAGTATGGTCCTTGTGGTTGCAGTGTATGTCATGATTGTTAAAGTTGATTTCTGAAAGTGTGAAAATAGTAATTTGTGACAAGAATCCCGGTTCCAAAGTTGATGTTTAATGACTACTTTTACAAAAAATCCAGGTTATGTTTGATACCATTCTGAACCACCGCACCATACGGAAATATAGTACCGACCCCATTCCTGATGAGATCCTGAACTACATCCTGGAGGCAGGCACCCGCGCCTCCACTACCGGCAACATGCAGCTCTATTCCATTATCGTGACCACCGACGAAACCATCAGGGAGGAGCTATCCCCCTGCCATTTCAACCAACCCATGGTCAAAGAGGCTCCTGTGGTGCTCACCTTCTGTGCCGACTTCAACCGGTTTAACAAGTGGTGCAGACTGAGAAAGGCGGAGCCTGGTTATGACAATTTTCTCTCCTTTGTTACAGCTGCCATTGATGCGCTGCTGGTAGCTCAAAATGTGTGCGTGGCCGCCGAGGATGCCGGGCTCGGGATCTGCTATCTGGGTACCACAACCTATATGGCCGGAAAAATCATCGAGATCCTGGATCTGCCAGGGGGGGTTGTGCCAATCACAACAGTAACGGTGGGATACCCGGATGAACAGCCAGAGCTCACCGACCGGCTGCCGCTGGAGGCTGTTATTCACAGGGAAAAGTATACTGATTATTCCGATCAGGCGATTGACAACCATTACCGGGAGAAGGAATCAATCAAGAGTTATCAAGAATTCGTCAAAGAGAATAAGAGAGAGACCCTGGCGCAGGTATTTACTGATGTACGCTACAAAAAATCTGATAACATCCTGTTCTCCAATTCATTACTTAATGTTCTCGAAGAACAGGGGTTTATGAATCATCAATAGAAAGGGGCGATTCGTAAAACATTTGAGAGGCAGCGCAATTTCAGATTAAAAGGTAAATTTTTTTCTTATCAGATATATTCTATATTTGTAATCGATCAGTTTTGATGATAAAATCAAACCCATGAAAAGAGCAGCAATCATTCTAGCCGTCGTATTTGCAGCAGGAATTCTCATGACCTCCTGTAACAAGCATGCCTGCCCTGCATACACCCAGGTTGACACTGAGCAGACAGAGCAGACCGGATAGTATCCGGTTGGGATCCGGTTGGGATCCTGGTTGTTCATGGTGAAGATTTACCACGCGGTAGATCTTTTTTTTTGCCGAAGATTTCGTTACTTTGCATATGTGGTAACACTGATCATCAATGAGTAAGCGCCTGATACTGATCATGATATGCGGTTCATTCTCCCTCTCCCTGTTTGGGCAGGGGGAGATCGATGAGCAGACCCATCTCCTTTTCAGTGATGAGAGTACTTTCGGGACATTCCTCACCTCCAATGGATTTGGCCTCAACTACCGCCATGGATTCTACCGCAATGCCTGGAACCAGCTTATCGTTGATGCCGACCTGACCTATGTAAAGCACCCCAAGGAGGTCAAAATCCCGGCGTTGATTTACGAGTATTCAACCCGCAAATACGTCTACGGAAAAGAGAACCTCTTTTGGGAATTGAAAGGAACCATGGGGTGGCAAAAGGAGCTATACCGTAAATATGACCTGAACGGGATCTCTGTCAGGTTTTTCTATGCAGGCGGAGTATCCCTCGGATTCCTGAAACCTATATACTACGAAATACTTGATATCTCCAATGGCGTGATTACCAACCGGGAATACGTAAAGTTCGAAACCCACATCAATTTGGATGATATCGGAGGGCGGGGTCCCTTCTTTATGGGTTTCAATGAGCTTGGTGTAGTACCCGGAATCACTGCCAAAACCGGCCTCAGTTTCGAATACAGTCAGCGTGACGCCATAATTCATGCACTGGAAGCCGGGGTGAGCCTCACCCTCTATCCAAAAAAGATCCCGATCATGGCCACAGATGATAATAACTTCCTGTTTTTCAATCTGATAGTCGGGTACAGGTTTGGAAAGATCATTGATATCAGTGAAGCGGCCAGGGCCAAATCGTGGAGAGAACGCAGGCAGGAGAGAAAGCGTGCGCAACCGTCGCTGTCCAGCCCCTTTTTTTAGGACTCCATTGATATAAAAAAATTGCCTGCAACGGTGTTGGTCAATTTGATATTATTCCGTAAATTCGCACTCCTGTTATTTCAAAAACAAATTTTATCGTAATCATTTAATAATTAAAAACATGGGAAAAATTAAAGTTGGTATTAATGGATTCGGCCGAATCGGAAGACTGGTTTTTAGGGCGGCAGCTGACATGCCTAATGTGGAAGTTGTGGGTATTAACGACCTGATCGATGTGGACTATATTGCATATATGCTGAAATATGACTCTACTCACGGACGTTTTAACGGAACCGTTGAGGTAAAAGATGGAAACCTGGTTGTGAATGGTTCTGCCATCAGGGTGACAGCCGAAAGAAATCCTGCAGATCTTAAGTGGGATGCAGTAGGTGCCGAGTATGTGGTTGAATCCACAGGACTCTTCCTTACCAAGGAGAAGGCCCAGGGCCATATCGACGCCGGAGCCAAAAAAGTGATCATGTCTGCTCCCTCCAAGGATGACACCCCCATGTTCGTCATGGGTGTAAATCACAAGAAATACAGCAGCGACATGAACTTTGTTTCCAACGCCTCCTGTACCACCAACTGCCTGGCCCCCATCGCCAAGGTACTGAATGATAAATTCGGAATTGTTGAAGGACTGATGACCACTATTCACGCTACAACCGCTACCCAGAAGACCGTTGACGGACCTTCCATGAAGGACTGGAGAGGCGGACGCGGAGCCGGACAGAACATCATTCCCTCCTCCACCGGAGCTGCCAAAGCTGTTGGCAAGGTAATTCCCGAGCTGAATGGCAAACTTACAGGAATGGCATTCAGGGTTCCCACACCCAATGTATCTGTGGTAGACCTGACCTGCCGTCTCGACAAAGGAGCCTCCTATGAAGCCATCTGTGCTGCCATGAAAGAGGCCAGCGAAGGCGAACTGAAAGGTGTTCTTGGTTACACTGAAGAGGCTGTTGTTTCCAACGACTTCCTGGGTGAATC
>JBDLIQ010000006.1:0-68330 GCA_039714775.1 Bacteroidota bacterium | reverse complement strand
ATTCCGTACTTAAACTCAACCACCCGCTTACCATCCCCGGGGAATTCAAACAAAACCAGGGGCAGCCCCGGGTTGTTCCGGTCTGTTGCGGAGTGTTCCGGTGTGGATTGTTTCTGTGTGGGAATCCCGGGGGTACTGAATTCGCCCACCATATAGGCTTTCATTCCCCTGAACTCCTCCACCCCGGAGATGCTGTTTTCCGATTCCACCTGCCAGCTTCCCCCCTGACTGAGCATCAGTTTCACAAGCTTGTGGCCCCGGTCCGGAAAGGTGAACCGGAAATGTCCTGTGCTGCTGCCCGGCGTGAATTCGGCGCTGATATCCTGGTCGATCAAAAAGGTTGAGTAGTGGTGGGGCCGGATTTGCTCCAGGTCGTGGTCATAGCACTGCCGGTACCTCCAGAGCGAATCCTGCACCCTGCATCCATAGGGCATGATGCCAAACAGCTCCCCTTTGCGGTGTGACATGATGGTGAGGGGAAAAGAGCTGACCTGGTCATCCAGGTAGTCGGCCCTGACCGGGTACATCCGCACCATCTGGTTGGGCCGTTGAACCGTGGGCCTTGTAGGTTGTAGCAGGTGGCCAACACCTCCGATATGCGGATCCACATGGGAGAGGTTGGAACCGGGATCTGTTCCGGGACCCGCTTCAGGATTGCAGCCGGAAAGGGCCAGTCCGGCCATCATTGCAGATATCTTTATAAGGTCAGTCATGCAGGTTTTTTCTTCTGAGGTAAGTTAACAGTTTTTCCGGCTCATCGGTCTGCAAAATGGTGGCTCCATGTTTCAGCCTCTTTTTGACGGCCCCTCCCGGCAGTCCAAGGCGGATCCAAAGATCGGGAAGTCCCAGGAGATTGATCCACACCCTTGCACTGCTGCTGCGGATCATGGAGGTCACCTCCCCTGTGTAAAACGACCGGTCGATATGCACCACCGTGGGATCGAACAGCCGAATGGCTGAATCGGCCATCTGCGCGGAGTATGCACGGGGCATGATCATGGCATTCGGCTCCAGCAGGCGCACCTCCTCCAGCAGCTCATAGTTGTTGTCAAAATAGAAAACCTGCTTCCCGGTTCCTGTCTCCCTGACTGCCCTGACAACAGCTCCAACCCGCTCTGTTTTCAGATCAATGTCAACCAGGATATGGCCGCGGGCAACCTCAAGGGCCTCTCTGAATGTGGGGATCACCTCATCGGTAAGCCGGCCCTGTTTTCCCTTCAGCCTGAACTCCCTGAGTTCGCTTAGGGTATAATCTGCGATCCTCCCGGTACCATTGGTGGTCCGGTCGATGGTCTCGTCATGCATCAGAACCACCACACTGTCTTTGGTGAGCCTCACATCCAGCTCCACGATATCAACACCCAGCTTAATGGCCTGCCTGATGGAGGTCAGTGAGTTCTCAGGATACCCTCCGCGGTGTGCCGCCCGGTGTGCTGCCACCATCACCTGCTCCGATGCTGCATCGTGAAATTTCTCCAGCAGTCCGGTCAGCTGGGCAGAGAGCTGCAGGCTGCTGCAGGTAAACAGGAAGAGGGTCAGGAAGAATCCGGCCCTTCTGCCTGTGTAGCTCAATGGCTTTGCCTGTACCTGATCTGTTTCAGTCATTGAATAATCTATCCTTGTCATTGAATGACCTATTTCACCCTGAACTGTCCGGTCGACCTGATATCCCTTGACGAGCTGCCCAGTAGCACCTCAAATGCTCCGGGTTCAACCACCCAGCTTCCGCTCTCTGTGTCATAAAATGAGAGGTGGTCCCTGTGGATCTCAAATTGAACCGTTCTGCTTTCACCCGCTTTGAGGCTTACTCTTTTAAATCCTTTCAACGCCTTCACCTCCCTCTCCACGCTCGCTTTCACATCCCGGATATAGAGCTGCACGATTTCATCTCCGGCCATCTCCCCCGCGTTTTTGATCTCCACCTGCACGGTGAGGGTATCACCACAAGCGATCTTCTTTGCACCCAGTTCCGGGGTGGAGTATTCAAATGTTGTATAGGAGAGTCCAAATCCAAAAGGAAAGAGCGGTTCAATACCTTCCCGGTCGAAATGGCGGTATCCCACGAAGATTCCCTCCTCATGCATTGCTATGCTATGCTCTCCCGGGTAGGTTTTGTAAACCGGTGAGTCCTCCCACCTTGCGGGGAAGGTCAGTGGAAGCTTCCCGGATGGGGCAATATCTCCAAAAAGAATATCGGCCAGCGCAGTGCCGCCCTCCTGTCCGGGATAGAGTGCTTCAACCAGGGCGGGAACCCGGTCAAGCCATTCGTTCATCAGGATGGGTGTGGCGTTGTTCAGCACCACCACCACGTTGCTGTTTACATCCAGTACCTTTTCTATCAACTGTAGTTGGTCGTTGTCCAGGTTAAGCCTGGCCCTGTCTACCGCCTCCCCTTCAAGCTCCTTGTCCAGTCCCACGGCCAGTACCACCATGTCGGAGGCGGCGGCCAGCTCAATCGCCTCTTCCATCATGCTGCCTGGTTCATACGGGGCAAATCCCAGTTTCAACCTGCAGGTCCCGATGTTCTCATAGAAATCGATCTGCAGGTCGTACTCCCGGCCTGCTTCAAACAGGTACCGTGCAATTTTAAACTTACCGGGGCTTCCGTCGATCCAGGCATCAAGAATTTTCACCCCGTCCAGGTACATCCGGATGCCGTTGTCGGCCTTGAGCCCGATCTCGTACCACCCATCTCCGGGTGACCTGAATTTTCCGCTCCACCTGGCCGACCACTTGTCGGGACGTACCCCCGGTGCCGGCGATGCCGATTCCCAGTTGAAGTTGATATCCCGGTCCACGCGGGTATGCACAGGTTCGCCCTCCTGCTCCTTGTTGTTGAAAAACTGGGCCCTGATACCGGGTGTGCCATCCTCCAGGAGATAGAATTCGGGTCCGGCTATGGGTAGTTCAAGCGGTCTTGCGGGGATTCCCCTGGCAAACTCCACCGGGATCTCATCTCCCACCTTTTGCAGGATCCCTTCATAGGGTGAGATTCCATAGTTTCCGGTCAGTCCCCCGCTGCCGCCTCCCTCCATACGGGCCTCTCCGCCATTTGGGCCTATCACTGCAATGGATTCGATCTGCTCCCTTTCCAGCGGTAAGAAATTGTCCTCATTCTTCAGCAGAATAATGCTCTGCTGTGCCGCATGCAGGGCCATCAGGCGCCTGTGGGGCTGGTCGGAGTGTCCACCGTACCGGTCCACCGATTCATTAAAGAGCCCCGCTTTGAACATCACCCGAAGAATCCTGCGCACCTTGTCGTCCAGGGTGGCCTCTGAAACCTCACCTGCACCAATGGCTTTTAACAATTTCTCTCCATAATACTTCCCGTTGGGCATCTCCAGGTCCAGCCCCGAATTGGCCATGGGAACCGTGGAGCGTGCGCCCCCCCAGTCCGATACAGCAATACCGGTAAAGCCCCATTCCTCTTTCAGGATATCATTCAGCAGGTAGCTGTTCTCGCATGCATAGGTCCCCCGGAACCGGTTGTATGCCGCCATAATGGTCCATGTGTCGCCCTCATGGATGGCTGCTTTAAAGGCTGGCAGGTAGATTTCGCGCAGGGTTCTTTCATCCATCTCGGCACTCACATCGAAACGGTTCCACTCCTGGTTGTTGGCCACAAAGTGCTTGGTGCAGGTGATCACATCCCTGCTCTGGACCCCTTTCACGTAGGGGACCACCATGCGGGAGACCAGGTAGGGGTCTTCGCCGAAACCTTCGAAGGTCCTGCCTCCATGGGGTACCCGTGCAATGTTGATGTTGGGACCCAGCAACATGTTCCTACCCATCATCCGGGTCTCCTCACCGATCTGCTGGGCGATGCTGTGCATCAGCTCCGGATTAAAGGTGGCTGCCAGGTTGATCATGGCACCGTAGTTGGTCGAGTGCCCCTTGGTGTTGGGACCCAGCGGTCCGTCGGTCATCACCATCTCCGGAATGCCCAGGCGGGGGTTGGACATGGATTTGAAATCGTTCCCTCCAACAATGTCCACTTTCTCCTGTAGGGTCATTCTGCTGAGCAGCTCCTCCACCCGGATCTCTGTATCTGCAAGGGGATCCATGTAAAGAGGGATCTCTGCCGGCTGGCCAGAGAGCTGACTGAAAAGAGAGAGAGTGACAAGCGTGAGAAATAGTTTGTTGTTATGCATGAGATGGATGTGTATTAAGTTTCTACTCTGTCTTCACAAGTTTAAAGGCCTTGTTGTGCCCTTCTGAACTGAGCCGGGCCACATAGATTCCGGGAGGTACCTCCCGGCCCGAGCTGTTTTTCCCATCCCAGGCAGATGAACAGGCGGTGGATCTCTCCTGGTATTTGTCGACCAGGATCCTGACCAGCCTCCCTGCATGATCGTAAATCCTGAGAGAGACGGAGCCCTGCCTGGCGATGGTGTAGTGCAGTTGTGTGGTGTGCCCGAAGGGATTGGGTGCACTTTCCAGTAACAGCTCCGGTTGCGGTTCATGTTCCGGGCCCTCCACACCAACCGGCTGTCTCTTACTGGCATCGATCAGTTTTCCGCCACCGGGCATCAGGGTGACCTGAAAGGATGCACTGTTTCTCCCGTTGGAAAATTCAACAGCTTCCCATATGTCTGTCACTGCATTGTACATGCTGATCTCATCAAATGAATGAGTCAGTGTGATGGTTGCTGTGACCGAATGCTCATAATCCTTGTTCATCAGCATGAAATAGTCCTGGTTGGCCGTGTCGAGGAAAAGACCCACCACCAGTCCGGTAACCGGTTCAATCCCTTTGATTACCTGGTTTTCCGGCATTATCGGATCGCCCGGATCTGTATGAAAGACGAGGGTGGAACGCAACCGCATCATCTCCTTGCCGATCCTCTTTATTTCAGGGTTGAGCTCCCCGATCGAAGCTGCTACCTGCGCTCCGTCCGGATTCCCGGTAACCCCCCAGTTTCCGTGCCAGTGAAACCAGATAAGCCCTTTGGCACCGTATGCCAGTGATGCATACACCTGCCAGCGATGCTCGGCCGGAGTGGGTGTGCGCCAGTTCAGATGCTCCTCTATGGTGCCATCTGTTCCGATGGCCTGGAAGATGTTGTAAAAAGGGATGTTGTACCGCCCGGCATACTCCCTGATCACCCGGATGTTGGAGAAGAATTTATCCTGCTCATCAAATCCGTTGTGAAAGATGTAGCGGTCATAGCTGAGTATCTCCAGTTTGGTCTGGTCCAGCAGATCCTCGATGTAGTTCCTGTACCTGTCATGATCCTCCCCGGGCCATATGTTGACAAAGTTTAGCCGTTCCGGGTCACGCTCCCTGATATATTTCACCACCTTGCCGATATTCTCGAAACATGCATCATAGGGTTCATCACAAATGTGGTAACCAAGTACATTGGGATTGTTCCTGTATTTCTCAATAATGGGATCGAGCCTGGCCAGCATTTCCGGAGTGATGGGCGGTGCAACATGGGTGGAGGGCTCCCTTAGATACTCATCACCTCCGAGAAGCTTGGTCACCAGGATGAAGTATTTCTGACCGTATTGTTCAAGCAACCCGGTCAGATCATCTTCGGGCCTGGCCCAGAGCGCCACATCAAAATTTGCCTTCTGGTACCGGTCGAAGACGCTGAGGCGGTAGGGTGGAGCATACCATGCATAAGGAGGCGACCAGGCACTCAGAAGAAACTCCTTCTGTTCCCATCTCCTGTCGGTCACATGAACAGGAAGGACGGAGTCAATGGAATCGGTGTCTGAAAAGAGCCTGAGCCGGGCATTGAAAGTTCCGGTATCGCTGCAGGTGATCTGCCACCTCAGTGTGTCTGATATCAATGGAAGCAGCGTTCCATGATCATGATGGAATGCCCCCTCCAGCAGCTCAATACCTTCATGCAACATCAGCTCGCTTCTCATTGAAACCGGTTCATCTCCGCTGTTGCTCACCAGGGCATACAGTGGAACTGTATCTCCGGGTTGGATGGTGATGCGTTCTGTCCTGAATCTTGTGATCTCAGGTACCGGTCCCAGGTGCAGGATTCTTATGTAATCGATCTCAACCTTCGTTCCAACAGGAGCTTCATGGATACTGAGATAGGGTAACCTGATGATGTTATCTTTCCAACGGTCATGCCCTACCAGTGAAAGCCTGTAATTGTGAAAATTATGGTCCCCGGCCAGATCAAAGGTGGCAATAAAGAATCCCCCCTGGTCATCATCCCAGCTCAGCCTGGCAAAGTCAGCTCCCGGAGCTTTCAGCCTGATATCTATATAACCGTATTGGTCTGCGGGAATGCTAAACTCCCCGCTGCTGAATTTCGGGAAAGGATATTGGGTTAAGGTGGTCACTCCCGACAGACTCCCGTTTTTGACGCTCACCTGTTCCAACCCGCTCTCTGCCATCCACCCCTCTGCATCCCCGTCATTGTTAAATTCCCAGGCAATTCCTGTTTCTGCCTGTCCCGCCAGGGGAGAGGTGCCGGCCAGGAGGATCATCAGGAGAATCCAGAGGTCCAATCGCATGAAAGTTCTAATTTGTTAAAATTTAATATAATATGACGAAGAAACAGGTTAAAACATTAATATTCCACCACTATTTCACCATTGATGCAATAAAAATTAACTTTATTCAGGAAAGGAAACATTAATTAATTTGTTGTAGAAAAACAGGGAAGCATGACAGAAAAGATTAAATGGGGTATAGTAAGTACAGGAAACATCTCGGGAAAGTTTGCCGAAGCACTGCAGCAACTTGATGAGGCGGAGCTCCTGGCGGTAGCATCAAGAGATGTGAAGACTGCCCGGGAGTTTGCCGGACGGTACGGAATCTCAAAGGCCTATGGCTCCTATGCAGAGCTGGCAGCGGATCCGGAGGTGGATGTGGTCTACATCGGGACGCCCCATACACTGCACCTGGAGAACAGTGTCATGTTTATGCGGGCCGGGAAAGCTGTGCTCTGCGAGAAAGCACTCACCATCAATGCCCTGGAGGCGGAGCAGATGATCCGGGTGGCCCGTGAAGAGGATGTTTTCCTGATGGAGGCGATGGTGACCCGGCATCTTCCGATCATCAAGAGGATCCTGGGATGGATCAGTGAGGGAGCGATAGGTGATGTAAGAATGGTGAAAGCCTCCTTCTGCAAGCGTTCAGATTACACCCCTGAACAGCGGCATCTGAATCCGGAGCTGGGTGGGGGAAGCCTGCTGGATCTGGGTGTATATGGAATCTCTTTTGCATCGATGGTCATAAACAAGCCTCCTGAAAGTGTGGTTGGATATGCGCATATCGGCCCGCTTGGTTCCGATGAGCAGGGTGTCGCCCTGATGAAATATGACCGGGGTGAGCTTGCCGAGCTCTCCTTTGCCCTGCGGACAAACGGGATCAGTGATGCCAGGGTTTTTGGAACCAAAGGGCATATACAGGTGGATGAGTTCTTCTCCATTCCCACAAAAGCAACACTGTTCAGGGAGGGCAGAGCGCCCGAACCGATTGAAGATCCCTCCACGGGAGGCGGACTTACTTTTGAGGCAGAAGAGGTGATGAGGTGTCTGAAAGCGGGGTTGAAAGAGTCACCCCGCATGCCCCTTGATGAGTCACTGCAGATCATGCGGATCATGGATGAGATCAGGGCTCCCTGGGAGATGACCTATCCAAATGATGACTCTGCCTAATTGGCTTTGATCACAAAATCATCAAACCAGGTCACCGCATCGGCTTTGGTCCACAGACCGATTTTTCCCTCTTCTGTAAAGGTGCTGTCCCGGACCTGAAATAACTCCTCTTCATTCAGAAATGACGGTAACCTTTTTTACCTTATATTGAATCTTCAACGAAAAGAGGGTAAAGTATCATGCGAAAACTGTTAAAGATCTTAGGCGTGTTGTGTTTTGTGATTCTGATTAGCCTGGTATGGGCCCTGGAGAGGGTGGACTATACGCCCTGGTTCGAGTCCGGTTATTACAGCGAAACCAGGAGCAGTCTGGATAGTTTGTCACAAAGGCTTGACCTCGCATATGGCAAGGTGGAGGTGGGGTTTGGCAGGGCAGGCATCACCCCGGGGATGGGGGCATTGGAGGATGATCCGGTGGCAGGGGTGTTCAGGGAGATCCCCATGGCAGGATATGGCAACCGGAAGGGTGCACCTGCAGAGGGTGTTCACGACTCGCTATTTGTAAAGGCCATGGCCATTCGTGTGGAGGAGCAACTGCTGGTACTGGTGGCTTCCGATATGGTGATTGTACCTCCCAATGTCACTGAAGGGGTGAGCAGGATGGTGGCTGAACGAATCGGATTGAGCAGATCCCAGCTTCTCTTCTCTGCCACACATACCCACTCCGGTGTGGGCGGTTGGTCTGATAAATTGATTGGAAAAGGCTTCTCGGGGGAGACAAATCCCAATGTGAGCAGCTGGCTGATCAACCGCTTCAGTCAGGCCATTGAAGATGCAGTGACCGATCTTCAGCCCGGAGAGCTGGGATCCGGAAGTTTCATGGCTCCCGGCCTTATCTCCAACCGGCTGGTGGGGGAGAAGGGGGAGGAAAACTCCGAATTCATCTTTGTGGTGGCCAGGCAAAATGGTGGAAAAAGTGGTGTTCTGGGCTCCTTCGATGCACATGCTACCACCCTGGGTGGTGATAACATGCTGCTGAGCGGCGATTACCCCGGGTACTGGCAGCGAAAGCTGGAAAGCGAAGGGTTTGACATGGCGCTTTTTTTTGCGGGAAGTGTGGGAAGCCACAGTGCGAAAGGCGAGGGAGAGGGTTTTGAGAAGTCAGGATATATTGGTGAGGCGCTGGCAGACAGTCTGCTTCAAAATGTTAACGCTGCCCTAATCATGGATAGCATCGGGTTGGCTTCTATGACACTTCCCATGCATCTGCCGGAGATGCATTTCCGTGTAACGGATGGCCTGAGGCTCAACCCGGTTATTAGTAAAAAGCTCTTCCCCCCCATGGGAGAGGTCCACCTCCAGGCGGTCAGGATCGGCAATCTGATCTGGATTACAGCTCCCTGTGATTTCAGCGGCGAACTGGCCATACGCTATAAGAGTGCCATGTACCGGGAGGGTTACCGGGCCATGGTCACCAGTTTCAATGGCGCCTATCTGGGTTACATCATTCCGGGAAAATACTACCACATGAATGCCTATGAGTCGAGGTTTATGTCATGGTTTGGCCCCAACATGGGACCCTATACCGACGAGATGATCCGCAGGATGACAGAGACACTGTCAGTACTCTAATGACCTGGTTCTTACACCAGGGTCCTGATTGTCTCAACCAGAAGTCAAATATCGGGTCACCGTTTCAGAGCTGTGATGATTTACTGTAAAATATGTTTACTCCATGTCTACCCACGGTAAATAGGTCATTCTGAGCAGGGTGAAACCGTGAGGTATCAAAGTCAGCGTTTCTGTCTCTTCGGCTATTTCGAAACCGGGTGTTGGAAGGTCCGGTGCCAGCCAGCGCCTGTCATGCATCCGGTGTCTCTTCTCTTCAGACCATCTGTCGAACTCTTCGGCAGGGACAATGCCTGACAACTGCTGATCGGTGCATCTCCATTCAGGTACCCGGGCTGCTTTCACCTGCAGAGTCACAGGCGGGTTCTCCCATACAAAGCCTGTGTCCTGCTGAAGATTGGAAACGATGGTGAACGAGTAGGCCGGGTCCTCCTTGTCAAGTAGGAGTGCATAATTCCAGGGACCGTCAACGGCTGCCATACATTCGAAACCACCCCTCTCCTTGCCCATAATCGTCACAGGTTTGCGGATCTCTTCAGGCACGCTCAGGCTATAGAGCAGCGGTCCCCGCTCCACTGTCACTGCCTCCGCCCACTCACCATCAAGCTGCTGGTCCGGTACCAGGCGTATATCTGAGTTAAATCTGTGCTTCTCCACTTTTATTTCCATTGGAAGGCTCAGTTCCACCACATCTCCGTCGCTCCATCTGCGTTCAATTTCAATCCACCCTTTTGAGCTCTCTTCACACATATAAGTTTTATCTCCAACCTTAGCCATCGCCTCCCTGCACCATCCCGGCACCCTGAGCCGTAGCGGGAACTTCACCGGCCTGTCTGTATTGATTAACACAGAAGTTATCTCTTCAAATGGGTAATTGGTCCGATTGGTCAGCCTGACACTGGCTCCCTTCAGTTCAAAGCTGGACTTAAACGGACCATAATAGACCATATTCACAGCCCCATCCTCACCCTTAAGAACTGAATTCGCCGCCATGATGGGCAGGATCCGGGAGGAGTTGGAGTGGCAGCAGTCCCACGCGTGGCGGATGCGATGGGCGGTCTTCTCCTGATCCACATGTTTTGATGTTGTAATCTGGTTCTGGCAACTAAAATACTGTATGGTTTTGCCATCCTTGCTTCTGGCTGCCGGCAGGGCATTGAATGCGGCTTTCTCTGCCATATCAGCATACCGGGGATCACCTGTTAACTTAAGCATTTCGGTCCAGTGCCAGACCCACCAGAATGGATCACAAAGCTCCATATGCACATAGGGGCCTTTGCCTCTGAGTGACTCCCCGTGGCCACTTGGCGAACCGTTGGGCAACAGGTGTGTGGTATGCACCTGTTCTTCTATTAGATTGATGTTCTCGAGCAATGCAGGATCACCATTGCGGTGATAGAGGGCCAGTTCAGCCTTGAGCGCCACACCAAGCCCCGCGCTATGGCCGGATACACCATGCTGCTCCACAGTGGGCGTATCCCATTTTAGGGCCTTCATGAATGTGGGCATCATATACTCAGCCATTGCCAGGTATCGGTCGTTACCGGTATAACCATGCAGTTCCGAAAGGCTATAGATCACAGTAGCCCACCAGAGACCGTAGAGCTCCGTATGTCCTTCACGACCGGGATCAAAAGTATCAACAAACAGATCAGCGGCCTTTATACAGGCATCCAGTACATCCCTCTCTCCGGTTCTTTGATAATAGGTCATTAATGCATACAGATGCTCTCCGAAACTCCATAGCTCATACTCTGAAAATGCCAGAGAGACATTGGTGAACTGCATTTCAGAACTGGCCACTCCAATGTATCCGTTTTCGGGAATATGCTCCAGGATTGCGCTGACCGCCTCGCTGGCTTTTGTCCTGCACTCCTCCATGCCACAATCCCATCCCAGGCGGCAAAGGTTGTCAATCCAGTGGGCCTGGTACTCTCCCCCGGCATGTGCCCCGAGGTGTTCAACATAGGGTTGATAAAAGGGAGATTTCCCGTAATCTCCCAATAATTCGATTCTTCCCGGGCGCTGCCACCAGTCGCCTTCGGCCGACATCTTCTCCACATTTGTGATCCACCCGTTCTCATAATCTTCGATGATGTGGTCCTTGATCCAACCCAATGGCGTGGTCGAACCAACCGGCAGTTCAACCATTGCATCCTGTACAGCTGTTCTTGTGGGCTCTGTCTTCTGTACACAGGAGCTAACAACCAGAATGATAAAGATCCATTTGAGTGTTTTAGAGAAGTTGTTTTTCAGTGTCATGTCGATGGTGGCTTAATAGTTCTCCATAATCATCAGTTTCCAGGGCAGGTAGTTGTAGTCATATTTTGTTCCGATGGTATCGGCATCAAATGCCTGAAAAAGCAGTTGCAGGTTAAAATTCTCGATCTCAAGGTGTTGATCATATCCCGAGCGGATCAGCTCCGGGTGGCTCACCTGGTCATACACCGCCTTGCTGCCATCCTCCATGAAGAGATTGGCCGGATCTCCCAGGAATTCGTTCAGACCCGGTTCAATCCTGGTCCATGGCCCTTCAAGTTTCTCTGCCACCATTCCGAACAGAAAACGGTTCCGGCTGTCCCAGTAGTACTTTACTGTGGGGTGGGGGTAGACCGATTCCATCAGATTCAGGTAGCAATCATGCTCTTTCACGTAATAGATATGGCTCGCCTCATGCATGCGCCATCTGCCTGTGCTGGTCTCACCACGGATCGTCAGCACGGTCTCCTCCTTTTTATTTGCAAAACCTTGGGGAAACTCCTCCAGCGGACATTCAAACCTGAAGAGGGAACCTTCATGATCGGTATAGAAGAGGTGTGCCTTCTCTTCATTACAAATGACCCAGAAATCGATCCAGAAGCCATTGTTTATCTTACGGGTTTTAAGTTCCTGCGGAGCAGACCAGCCATGGATATCCTCTATGTCCGGGTTGGTCAGGTAGATGGGCATCAGATCGTGCCCTCCCCCCACAAGGGTATGGGCCACAATATACCATAACTGCTGCGGTTCGAAATAGAACACCTGTGGCGCCACAATAACCGACCCGGTAATGCTGCCCATATCGTGCCTCTGGGCATTCTTCAGCTCTTTCAATGTACTGGCAGACACATACCCAAGACCCGATCCGTTCCTGCTCAGGTGCGGCATCCTGTCACGGGTCTCATAGGTGGCCTTGCTGGTGTAAAACAAATGATATTTTCCGTTGAAGTACACGATGGTGGGATCCTTTACCGAGATCTCATCAAAATTGCCCGGTTTGCCCGCCTCCAGTACCGGCTCAGTGACAGTCCAATTTCTATAATTGACTTCCGGGAAAGATTGATCCGGTGTTGTCTCTTGATTCCCGGCCGGGTTGGTGCATGAAGAGACCAATGCAACAAAACAGGATATTATTCTATAATTGACCCGGAATAGCCCTCTTGTATTCTGGAGTGCAAGGAGAAGTTTAAGATTCATAATTCCGGTTTGTTTAGTTGATTATTGGTGAAGTTTCCATTGCAATTTAGGGAACTGATTCATTCATCAATTTGTATGCTTGTTCAGATCTTATGTACCCATGTTCAATTGAGTCTCAATTGAGACGATTCTTTATATTGGCTGCAATTTCTTTTGTAGAATTGTTTACCGGTATCAGGCATATTGAACTAGTAGAACTTTGTTTCACCTGAAATGATTGAACATAAAAGTGATAATATTGCCATGCAGATTATCGCATGCCATCAATCTCCTTATAGCTGGATTCATAGAGGTTTTTTTCTTCTGCTGTTTGCTTTTACTGCGTTTTCCGTAAGCGGTCAATCCGTCGATCATTGGGAGACCATTCTGCAGCCCGGGAATCTTTGCACCTACCTTGTCCCGCAATCACCAGTGCCTTCCGGTTGGGCGGACACAGCGTTTGATGATTCATCATGGACGGAAGGTGCCGGGGGTGTCGGATATGGTGACGGTGATGACAATGTGGTTATTGATCCGGCACTGTCAGTATACTGTCGTTATGATTTTACAGTCGATTCACTTCAGTTCATAGAGGAGTTGATACTGGATATCGATTTTGATGATGGCTTTGTGGCCTATCTGAACGGTGTGGAGGTTGCCAGGTTCAATATGGGAAGTGAAGGATCCGGGACCAGCTGGGATCAGAATGCGGCAGATCACCATAACGCAGTGCTTTTTGATGGAGGGATCCCCGAAAGGTTCATCCTGGACGATCTTCATCTGGCAAATCTTATATCCGGGACCAATCTGCTTGCACTGGAGGTTCATAACATTGACATCGGCTCATCTGACCTATCCTCCAATGTATACCTTCATGCAGGGATCAACAGTTCGCAAAATTTCTTCTCACCCACACCGGATTGGTTCTATGAGTCCTCTGGATTAGACAGTACACTGCTGCCATTGGTGTTGATCGACACCAGGGGTCAGGTCATTCCTGATGAACCAAGAATTGTTGCCCACATGGGACTTATCTATAACGGAGAGGGAAATTACAACGCACCCGGTGATCCATTCAATAACTATGACGGGCAGATCGCTATTGAGAGGCGGGGAAGATCATCACAGGGATTTGATAAGAAATCATATAGAATAGAGACACAGACCGATAGCGGGACAAATAACAACGTCTCCCTGCTGGGGATGCCGAAAGAAAACGACTGGGTATTAAATGGACCCTATTCCGACAAAACACTGATGAGGAATGCATTGTCCTATACACTTGCCGGTCAGTTAGGAAGATATGCACCGCGGGTACGCTTTTGTGAGCTTGTTATAAATGGTGAATATATGGGTGTTTATCTATTCACTGAAACAATTAAACGCGACAACAACAGGGTTGATGTTACTAAAATGGTACCGGAAGATATCAATGAGCCCGAGGTCAGCGGCGGATATATTTTTAAAGAAGATTGGACAGATGTGGGTGACAATGTAATTTCTTTGTCGCGAGGAATGCAGCTGGTCATTACGGAGCCAAAGAGTGACAGTATCCTTCCAGAACAAACCAGCTGGCTGAACAATCATCTGAATGAGTTTGAAAATGTTCTCTATTCCGGAGGTGATTACAGCGCGTATATTGACCTGCCGTCATTTGTTGATAATTTTTTAATTGTTGAGCTAACAAAGAATATTGATGGCTACCGGTTGAGCACCTATTTCCATAAAGAGAGAGGTGGTAAAATTGTTGCCGCCCCGGTTTGGGATTACAACTTCTCTTTGGGCAATGCGGACTACTTTTACGGTTGGACGGCTGCGGGCTGGTACTGGCCTATCATACAAAACATGGACAGGTGGAATAAGAACTGGTGGATGACACTTAATAAAGAACCACAATTTCAGGATCTATGCAAAACCAGATGGACCGGTTTTCGGACTACAGTTTTTTCGGAGACGCATATTTTTTCTTTGATTGATAAATGGACAGAATTATTAACTGAGGCCCAGCAGCGTAATTTTGTTACATATCCGATTCTTGGCACATACCTCTGGCCAAATCCAGGCTTTCCGGAATCGGGCAGTATGGGCTACAACGCGCCTAGAAGCGGCGGTCCAACAACATGGGCAGAAGAGATTGAACAGATGAAAGAGTTCATCAGCGCAAGACTGGTGTGGATGGATGAAAATATGCCTGGAAAGCTTTCCTCAAATAACCGCATTGAGGCAGATCATGGCGATGAAGATCTAAATGAACCCCCGTTTCCAAATCCATTTAGCTCCTCATGCAGGATCAGTTTTAAAGCAGATAAGCCGGGGTCGGTATCTATCTTCATTTATGATGTTCTTGGTAAGATTATCAAATCTGAAACAGTCTATTCGCCGGGAACAGGAACTGCCGTGTATACCTGGGATGGTAGCGGAGATTCAAACAGACAAGCGGCGTGCGCAGTCTATTTTTATGTAATAGTAGCAGATAAGCAGATAATCAATAAAGGGAAATTAGTGAAGATTGATTAAGAGCTGAGAAATGAGATTGTTCAGGAAGGTAGTTCTGAACATGGATACTAAGAATCTGGACAACTGTACAAAAAAGCCAGATGATCTGTTCTGTATCTTGCACATAAGTAAAAAGAGATACAACCAACTTAATTTCAACTGATACAATTATGAATCGATTTTATTGTCCGCAGTTTTTGAGAAAGAGAATAGTAAAGTCACACTTTATTCTATTCCTTTTGTTGGCTGGGTATTCATATGCTTCAGCAAATCCTTCAGAGGAGAGTTCCTCAAATGAACTCCGGAAAGCCGGTATAGAGATTACGGGTACCGTCCGGGATGCGGAAGGGATCGAAATTCCTGGTGCAAACATCTTCGTAAAGGGTACAACCACCGGAACAATTACTGATATGAATGGATACTATTCAATTGAAGTGCCGGATGAGAGTGCCACCCTTGTCTTCTCTTTTATTGGTTATGCCACCCAGGAGGTGGTTGTTGGATCCAGAACAGTGATCAATGTGGAGATGGCCGTCGATGCAGCCGGTATCGAAGAGCTGGTTGTGGTCGGTTTCGGAAAACAGAAGAAGATCAGTGTTACCGGGGCCATTACTGCTGTGAATCCGGATATCCTTAAAACACCCTCCTCCTCCCTCTCCAGTAGTTTCGCGGGCCGCATGCCCGGTGTGATCGCGGTGCAACGCAGCGGTGAGCCGGGACAGGACGGATCCGATTTTTGGATTCGTGGCGTATCAACATTCGGGGCCGGAAGTTCAAACAATCCGCTTATATTTCTTGACGGGGTACAGATCAGTAATGCTGACCTGAACGCGTTGGATCCATCCATTATTGAGAACTTCACCATACTGAAAGATGCCTCCGCCACTGCCCTTTACGGGGCGCGTGGTGCCAACGGAGTTATACTTATAGTTACCAAAGATGGTATAGCTTCAGATAAACCAATGGTGAGTGTTCGTGTGGAGAGCTCTCTCAAGTCACCCACCATGCTGCCGGAGTACTCCGATGCCGTCACCTTTATGGAGATGTCAAACGAAGCCAGGTTCAACTCCAATCCGGAGAGGCCGCTGGAGTACACACAGCAGAAAATAGATGGTACGATGCAGGGGCTGGACCCCTACCTTTTTCCCAATGTTGACTGGATGAGTACTGTTTTCAAGGATTATGCAACCCATCAGTATGCCAACGTGAACATCAGGGGAGGGAGTGAGAAGGTGCAGTATTTTACATCGGTCTCCTACACCGACGATACCGGATTAATGAGGGAGGGACCCGATAACGATAACAACATCAATTTTAAGAGATTTAACCTGCAAAATAACCTCACGTATGATCTAAGCAACAGTACTAAACTTGATGTAAGAATTAATACAAACTTTGACTCAAATAACAGGCCATGGATGTGGTCCACCCATCTGTACCAACTGGTACTGAGGTCAAATCCTGTCAATTTCCCTGTCACTTTTCCTGATGAGGAGGGTGTCGATCACATAAAATTCGGTTCAAAACCGGGAGGTGACGGTCTCGCCCTGCCAAATCCTTACGCCTCATTGGTGCGGGGGTATGTTGGAGAGCGATCAACAACCCTGTTGGGGCTGGCAAAGCTTACCCAGGATATTAAGTGGGTAGAGGGGCTCTCAGCGGAGGTGATGGTATCTGTGAAGAATTATGCCAATTCAGGATTTACAAGGCTATATGAACCCTTCTACTATATGGTAGACGAATCCTCTATCACCGAAACAGATGGTGTGTATGATTATGATGTGGTCATGATGGGACAGGGTGGAAATACAGCTTTGAATTTTGGTAGCTGGAGCGCCGGCAGGAATTCTGCTGTATATATCCAATCCTCCATAAACTATAACAAGTCATTTGGAAAGCATGATATTCAATCCATGCTTGTGTACAATCAGAACGACTTCAGGGACAATAATGCGGGAAGTTTTTATTCAGCGCTTCCGTACAGAAACCAGGGACTTGCGGCCAGGATCAGTTACATGTATGATAACAGGTATATGCTGGAGACAAACATGGGATACACCGGCAGTGAAAACTTTGCACCAGATCACAGGTTTGGATTCTTCCCCTCTATTTCGGTGGGCTACGCCATTTCGAATGAGAAGTTCTTTCAGGAGACACTGGGCAGCCTCTTTTCAGTGATGAAAATTCGTGCCTCCTATGGATTGGCAGGAAACGATCAGGCAGGTGGTATTATTAGAAGGTTCCCCTACAGATCCAGTGTTGATCTTAATTATTCCGGCCTGAATCACTCATTTGGAAGTGACTTCAACAACTGGGCAAATGGTGTGGTAATTAATACATACGAAAATGTAGATGTAACCTGGGAGATATCGCATAAAGCCAATGTGGGTATCGATCTTGAGATGAGAAATGGATTGATTTTAACCGCTGACCTGTTCCGTGATTATCGCACCGGGATACTTTTACAAAGAAGCATTGTGCCAACCACACTGGGTGCTGGAGCGGCTTTACCATTGGCGAATTCCGGCGAACTTGTAAACAGAGGTATTGATATAGCGCTTAACTACAACAAGGCCGTTACCAGCGATCTGATCATTACAGCGATGGGAACATTTACCTTTGCCAGGAACGAGGTGCTTGCTGCTGATGAACCACCCGGATTTGAAGAGAACTATCCACACCTGTCCAAAGTAGGAAAGCCGGTAAATACCATGTGGGGATATGATGCCGAATACATTTTTAGTGACCAGGAGGATGTGGATAACAGCGCATTTCAAAGCTTTGGCGGATACGGTGTGGGCGATCTGAAATTCAGGGATGTAACTGGTGATGGTATCGTTGATATGAATGATCTGATTCCGCTGGGGGCTCCCTATCTTCCGGAAATTACCTATGGATTCGGATTTTCCATTCAGTACAAAAAATTTGATTTTTCCACCTTTTTCCAGGGGATAGGCAGGTTGTCAATGGGTGTTGGCGGTGGAATGCATCCCTTTTCCATTGAGACAGAGAGCAATGTAATGACCTTTATTGCAGATGATTACTGGTCGCCCGGAGTAAACGAGGACCCTTATGCTACCTATCCCAGGGTGACGGAGGACAGAAATGACAACAACCGTCAATTTAACTCCTGGTGGTTAAGGAAAGGCTCTTTTATGAGGTGGAAGGATGCTGAGTTTGGCTATAGGATAAGCAAGATGATCCGGGTCTATCTTCAAGGTCAAAATATGTTGACATTTAGTGATTTCAAGCTCTGGGACCCTGAAATGCTCAGTCCTGACGGCGCAAGCTATCCGCCACAAAGAAATATCTTAATCGGAGCTCAGTTTAACTTTTAATAATTGAAGATATGAAACGGACATATAAATATACCGCTCTACTTTTAGTGATATTCGGCCTTTCAGCCTGCGACTATTTAGATATAGTTCCTGATGATACAGCTACGGTTGAGGATGCCTTCTCCCGGAAACAGGAGGCAGAACGATTCCTCTACTCACTGTATGCTTACACACCACGATCTGGTGATGCAGTTTCTGTTCCCGATCTGTGGGGGTCCGACGAGGTGGCTGTCCCCTTTGATAACCAGACAGCTTACCGGTTGGTTAAAGGTGAAAGTAACCCGAGTCACGTTCTCTTTAACTACTGGAGCGGAGGAGGAGCTCATGGAGGCGGAGCTGTATGTTTGTCCGTCTACGAAGGGATCAGGCAGGCCTATATATTCCTTGAGCATATAGAAGATACACCGGGTTTTACCGCGAAGGAGATTACCGAAATGGAGGGAGAAGCGACCTTTATCATCGCATACCTTCATTATATTGCCTTGCGGCAATATGGACCCATTGTACTTGTAAGAAGGGTTATTCCCTTTGATGCCCCTGAGGAGGAGTACTATCCGCAGCGTGTCCCCTATGATGAGTGTGTTGATTTTATTGTTCAGAAGCTGGATGAAGCGTACCCGATGCTGGCGGCCCAGCATCAGGATACCTACCTGGGAAGAATTACCAAATCCATTGCGAAAGGATTAAAAGGGAGGTTGCTGATGTATGCCGCAAGTCCCCTCTTTAACGGCAATCCCGATTATGCTGGAGTAGCCGGACCGGACGGAACAACCCTGTTTCCGGCGAGCTATGATGCCGAAAAATGGAAGAGGGCAGCAGATGCGCTGAAAGAGGCCATCGATGAAGCAGAAGGTCAGGGTTATACACTCTACAGGGAGCAGACAGGCGACAATGATTTTGAGATTGCCATGAAAAATTGCAAATATACCATGGTAGAGGCCTGGAACAGTGAGCTTATCTGGGGTTACAGCCGAAGGGAAGATACCTGGTGGAGCCATCAGAAATGGTGTGGCCCCCGCGATATCCAGGGTAGCAGGCATGGAGGGCTCGGCACCCTGGCCGCTACATTTAACCAGGCTGAAATATACCTTACTGAAAATGGATTGCCCATGGACCAGGATCCCGCTTTTGACTACGCAAACCGTTATACTGTTACCCCGGGAGACAGTACCCTGAGCATGAACAGGGGCAGGGAACCCCGTTTCTATGCGAACATTGGATTTGACAGGGGTACTTTCCTGGCAAGTGAAGAGGAACATCTTATACAGCTCAGGTATGAGGAGATCGACGGGTTTGGTTATGAAGGTCAGAAGATGAACCACTCCTTAACCGGTTATATGGTAAAAAAGGGAGTCCATCCAAAATCGAGCCTGACTGCTGCCAATTATAAATTGAAATTCTATGCCTGGCCGCTTCTCAGGCTCTCTGAGCTCTATCTTGACCTGGCCGAGGCATTGAATGAATACGGACATGGCACAACCGATGATGAGGGTAACGATGCGATCTATTACCTGGATCAGGTTCGCTCCAGGGCGGGTATCCCGGGGGTTAACCAGGCGTGGACCTCTGCGATTGATCCCAGCATACCCACTACCAAGGAGGGATTACGCGAAATAATTCAGACAGAAAGAGAGATTGAACTTGCTTTCGAGGGCCACAGGATCTGGGATGTCAGAAGATGGAAAAGGGGCGAAGAGTTTAACGAGGACCTGAAGGGGCTCACTGTAACAGGCGCTACACTGGAAGAGTATAACCAGATCAAGGAGGTGGTTCAGACACGGAATTTTGTTGTACCCAGGGATTACCTGTGGCCAATAGCAACAACCGATCTTCACGAGAATCCCAACCTGGTTCAGAATCTTAACTGGTAGTGGTCAATGAAGTCCTGTTGAGTGTTTAGAGATTAGCATATTACTGTTATATCAATTTTTTTTACTAAAACCTATTATTAATTCAAAACCAATTAATTATGAAAAAAACAACTCTACTTTTAGCCGGAATGTTTTTAGTATGTGGGCAAGCACTGTTCGCACAGGATTATCACTGGCCGCTGCAGGCGAATGCAGATGAAATCGTGGCTGGATTAAACGGGACATTAGTAGGCAATGTCACTTTTATTACTGATGTTAATAAGGGAGATGTAGCATATTTTGATGGAACAGATAGTTATATCAGTCTCCCCTCTTTCGTTAACGGCCTTGATGAAGTAACTATCTCTTTATGGTTCAGGTGTGATGTAGGTGCAGGATTAGGGCGTCTCTGGTCTATTGGTAATGGATTCGATGACGGTGCCGGACATGGGGCCGTTGAGCCCAAGGACCATATGACCCTGGTTTTAGATATGAATAAAACTCAGTTTTATTTGTCACCCGAAGGTGGGGTTCCGCCATGGCCATGGGCTCATGCTATTACGGCTGTTGATACGATTAAATATGAGGTATGGCATCACTCGGTCATCGTACTTACAGCTGATGAAATAAGAGGGTATCAGGATGGTGTTGAGATTCTTATGGAGGCTGCTACCAGAAATTTCAGCACAATAGATGATAGTCAGAATATGCTTCCGAGAAGTATGTGGGATGATGATATCCCCTTCAATGGTGCATTGAGTGATCTGCAGGTTTTTAAAAGGGCGCTTTCAGCTGATGAAGTGGGCAAACTCTTTGATGGAACACTCGGTATCAGTGATCATATCAGCAATGGACAAACCCCAAACATCTATACCCGTTATAACAGGATTGTTGTTGATGTTGCTGGTTCATTGGGTGATGAGCAGGTTTCGGTATTTGATATAGCAGGTAAACTGGTTGCAGAGAAGCCTGTTTCGAAAATTGGCGATATCTCACTGGGTGCAGGGTTGTATGTAGTGAAAGTGCTTGACTATTCAGCAAAAGTTGTCGTTCAATAGTCGGTGGGTTTTTTAAGTAAGCATGGGTCACTGCCGGCTTTCCGGCAGTGACTTTTTCTGCGTTTGAGACTTAATATTTTTTCTATGGGCAAGGCATCTAATCTGGTACTTTTCTTCATCTTAAGCTGTATGGTCGCTGTGGCCCAGACCACGGATGTTGTACAGAGAACCTCAAGCCAGCCAAACAGGCTGTTTGTGGTGGAGAATTATCTCTATTTTACCGAACAAACCAGCAATAAACTGTGTAAAGTCAGGCTTTCAAGTTACACACCAACCCCGGTTGATGTAGTAAACGGAATTCATGACCCAAGCAGTATGGCTCTTTATGGAGATGAACTGTACATTGCAATTGCTTACGATAATAAGATATCCAGAATTGATCTGTCAGACAATTCACCAACGCTTGTTGATGCATTAAGCGATTTAAGGTTGCCGAATGGTTTGGCAATCCATGACCACTATCTGTATTACACCGAGAGTCAGGCAGGTACAATATCCAGAATTGATATTGGCAATTCATCCTACACGCCCGAAATTGTTGTGGAAGGGCTGAGTTTTCCAAGTTCACTGGCTTTAAATGGGAACGATCTGTATGTTTCAGAAACTGAAGGAAACAGGGTGTCGAAAATTGATATTTCGAGTGATCTGCCTGTTCCAAATACTGTTGTAAGCGAACTTGGAGCCCCCATAGGGCTTAAAATTCAGGATGATTTGTTGTATATAGCTGTAAAAAATGAGAATAAAATATCTAAAGTCGATATTTTAAATGGTCCACAGGTTGCAGTTGATGTTGTAAGCGGATTAAACGGACCCACCGACATTGCATTTTTAGGTGAGAACCTGTTAATCACAGAGAATTACGGGAAAAAGATCTCTGTACTTGGAACGCTTGTTTTAGGTAGCAGTGATTTATGTGTTGAAGAGTTTTCTTTTTACCCAAATCCATCCCTCAACTATATATACGCAGCAAACATTAGCACACCTATGCCATTTACGATCTATGGTATCGGTGGAGAAATGGTTTTAAGCGGAACCATCTATCCAAATAGGAAGATCGATATATCAACTTTGAGTTCGGGTATTTATATTGTTGTATCAAATAATACCCCGCTGGGAAAAATAATCAAATTGTAAGATCCGGAGATGGGATTAAAAATGATAATCATTGGTTTTCTGCTATCCATTGTAATGTCGGGTACCCTTTTGGGAGTGGATGTTATGACAGGGGCTGATGCCGATTTATGTTCAGATGCACAGAAGTTGCCATATGATATTATCTGCCCGGTTGAATGGTTGTCTCAGTTGAGAGAGGCTTTTGTAATTGCCACACCACCCGGGTATTACGGAACAGAAAACAGGGTCTGTCTGAAATTTAAGAACGAACCGGACCGGTACTACATGTATACTGTAAGTGAAGCCCGTAAAATCAGTTATCTGGCGACCAAAGTTGATGCTACAACACGCACGGAACTGCCCCGTAGCTCTCTTACCCATGGTGATCACCATGTTAACGGTGATTTTGTGGTTGTTGATGACGGTGAGACAATTTATGGTGTGGGACATACGCACAATTATAATAAATTGGATATTTACGAATCGCCCATGTATCCGTCAAATGGAGAAGACTTCGATTTTAAATACAAAGCAACTTTTGATCCAAGTGTCCAGGATCCCCGTTTCGATTATTACTATGTGGGAGGACAACTGGCAATCAGAGAGGGCGATAAGTACGTCTTAACCTTTGCAGCAGCCAGAGTTCCCGAAGGAAAAAGCGCCCAATGGGCAACAGATAATAATGTTGAAATTCAGACCCAGTTCTACCAGATGGCGTACAAAAACAGCAATGGCGATTTTGAATGGGAAGGCTATCCCCGTATGATTAATGCCTATGTGGTAAATGTGGATATTGGTACTAATCTGGGAACGCAGCTTGTAGTTCAGGGAGGTATGCCACGCACTCATCAGTCGTGGAGTGCACCGGCAGGTGGCCAGATAAACGGAATACATCTGAATGGCGATATTTTTGAAATTGAAGGAGAACGATGGTATTACTGGGTCTGGTTCGAACAGGGTAACCACATCGCTTCTGCAAGAATAGCCGATGATTTCAGATTTGACGATCCTTCCGATGCAAAGAAGATATGGCACGAACCCATCAATATTGTACAAAACAGCAATCCGGTTGCAGGAGAACAGGGAATAAACGAAAATGCAACTGCATTTAAAAAAGAGGGTAAGTATTACTTCATATTTACCCATGGTCATGTGGTTGGCAACTACAGCATGAGTTACTTTATTGGTGATAGTTTTGAAACCATAGCGCGCGGCATTGGAGAGGAGCATAAACTATATGAGGCCTACCCAAATCTGGGAGATGTGCCGTTTCATACACCGGGACTAAGAGAAATAGGAGGTTCGGGGAGAGCTGTTACAAAGCGTAACGGCGAGATGTTCATGTTCTACGGGATAGGCACATTTGATCATCTGGGTAATTATCAGGGGAGAAGACCGCATTACAGCAAGCTCTCTTTCAACCCCGATGGAACCATTGTACCGTTGAAGCAGAAGCCTACGATGCAGATTGATCCACACCGTATCCCATCGGCTATTCAGTTAAGCTGGACCGATCCCGGGGATTATGAATATCACCTTAATGCTCTGGTTGACGGAGAGCTGCTTATTGAGCATCCGACCAATCCGGGTGCCTTCGGTATGGGTTATGCTCAGCTGAATGCAGGAGTTCTGGGGAGCAGTACAAGCTGGAACCTGGAGGCGATTGAATTTGTGAGCGAAACCTATCCCGGAAATAATGAGATGATCTCCATTGATGAGTTTAAAGATCTTGATGGATTTCAACTGAGTTACTCTTCCGATTCATGGACAAGTTCTCAAAGTTTCAAAACAGGATACAATCGCAGAACGAGTCAACATTTCCGGATCGATGGAGCTGTTGAGGAGGGAATTCATCTGTCGTGGGATAGTCCTGGAAACTATGAAAACAGAATAGAGATTCTTCAGGATGATCATGAGATTGTTGAGATTCCGGGATATGGCAGCGGGAGCTGTTTCCTTGGAGCTGATGAGCTCGGATTCAGCAGTTATACCGATCTCAGAGGATTCTATTTTACACCTGTTGGTACCAGTGAGATGAGCTGGCTGAATATTGCAGATCTGCCGGAAGGATATCAGTATAGTTTCCGTGTAAGTTATGCGTATCATGGCAACTGGGATATCAGCTCCTTATGTGGTTCGGCAGTTGTTTTATGGACGGATACAACCTCCTTCCATGTTTCCATCGGAGACCCTGATCATGACTCCCCCCTGTTTGCAAATGATGACAGGACGCATCTGTTTGCCGGGCATACCGGTGGAGTTGCTGCACTTGAACACAATGGATCTGCCTATTCCATTGTGGGAGGATGGGGATCTCCTGCAGATGTTGTGGAGATGGCATCTGTTCCGGGTGGAATGCATCTGCTCAGTGCCACCGGACTCACCTTTTTCAGCTACAATGCATCCACCGGTACATTTGCAGAGGATGGCAGCACCAGTTTCTCCGATGCAACCGGCATGGCGATAGCGCCGGATGGCACCATCTATACTTCCAGAAACAATGAGGGCGGTCTTGACAGCTGGACCTATGCGGACGGCACCTACACGAATATGGGACACCACGGTTCTGTGAATGCAATGGATATTGCGGTCGATTCAAAAGGATACATCCATGTGGCCCAGAGCGAGGGGCTCTCCACCTGGACATTTTCCGGTGGGACCTTTGTGCAACAGGCGTTTCAGGGAGGCGCTTACCACTCGGGAAGTGCGGTTTACGTGGGTGATGATGATGTTATCCGGTACGGCAAATTTGATGGTGTGAACAACATGGTATATCATGAAAATAACCAAAATTACACCGATTTAGGTTTTTCCCGTACCACCGGTTCTGTCAACGATATCGAAATTGGTGCAGATGGAATGTGGGTTGTCCACAATGGAGGGATCCACCTTTTTGATGCGGCTACTTTGGCATATACAGGCCATTTTGAGGACAACGCCAATTATGGTATCTGTATTGATGCCGATGGCAAAGTTCACACTGCAAAATGGAACGGCATTGTCGAATTTGTATACACCCCAGGTGTGAAAGACAATATCACTCCGGGCGACTTTTTTCGCCGGGATGGGAGTTATAGAACCATGATTGAGTTTGATCCATAGACACATAAATGAATGTAACATTTTGTCAATTAAATATATATTAGCCATATGACTTATCGAAATACATTACTGCTCATCATTGCTATAATTGCAGGTGGTGCCTGTACTCAAAACCCGACAGAATATAATGGATTGGAAGTCAATCTGGAGTACGCACCCGAATGGTGGCAGACTGCCATTGGTCTGCCCGATGACCACATGAAAACTGTTGTTGGAAAGGAGGGTCAGATGTATTACGATTTTGTAAGGGTATTGGCAAAGAGAGATAAACACGGACCTTTCAGAGGCTTCAGGACAGAATTTTATTTACAGCTTCCTGAAACCTGCCAATGGAAAGATCAACAAATAGCATCTCCGAAAATTCCGATAGTAGAAACACTGTTTGAATCAAACAGTTTGCAGATTCAGCAGAGCAGTTTCACTGTTGCTCCTGCATTTGTCGACAAACTTAGCAATGAGGAGAATCAATATCTCGGAGTTAAAGCCCAAAGAGATTATAACTCCAACGATTCAATTATCGGAGCTCCGAGAAATGATATTAGTATAGTGAAATATGTAAACAATGGAGAAGAAACAATCGTCTTCTCTCCTGTGATGCACATCAATACAGTATACAATTTTGAGGCTGAACTGGATGGATATTTTGTCAATATTGGAGAGCACCTGAAGGTTAAGTTTTCTCAAAAAATTGTTGATTCAAAGGTTCATTCGAAAAAACTTAAAGTCTTTAAAGACAGTGTAGAGGCATTCTATTATACACTTACACTTGATCAAATAGAACTAAAACCGGGAGAAGAGCAGTCATTTACTTACGGAGTAAACGCCGGACAAGATCCTGTAATTGTTCCAAACAGTGTTGAACAGGCTGAATCTCTTAAACAGAGTTCGAATAATTACTGGGCAAATCTGGATCTTCCTTATAATAAGATTTCGGTTCCCGATCAGGGTATTCAAAATATTGTTAACTCATCTGTCAGAAATATTTTCCAGGCTCGCGAAAATGATAATGGGATGTTATCTTTCCAGGTTGGACCCACTGTTTACAGAGGTTTATGGGTTGTTGATGGTGCTTTCTTATTAGAATCTATGACTTTTCTGGATCAAAAGAGAGATGTCCGGAATGGTATAGAGTACCTTATGGGTTACCAGAATGCCGATGGTTCTTTCGAAATGATTAAAGACCACTGGAAAGAGACAGGTATTGTTCTCTGGGCTGTGTCGAACCACGCAAAACTAACAGGTGATAAAGAGTGGCTAGAGTCCAACTGGAGTAAAATGGAGAGAGCATTTGATTATATCGATACAATGCGTACAAGAGCAAGTGTTGATACAGATGCACCTAACTATGGACTTATTCCGGCAGGAAACAGCGATGGGGGTCTCTGGGGTCTGTTTCCGGAATACACAAATATTTATTGGTCATTGAACGGAATGAAAGCTGCAATAGAAAGTGCAAAGTGGCTGAATAAGGAATCGACTGCTGATAAGTGGCAAAAGGAGTATGACGAGTTTTATGCTCTTTTCCGAAAAGCAGCTGAAAGGGATATGAAAGTCGATGAGTTTGGTAATGATTACCTTCCTGTCAGAATGGAAGACCCGGACAATGTATTACCACAAAAGGCGCAATGGGCATTTCTGCATTCGATCTTCCCGGGAAAGATCTATCCCGAAGATGATGACCTGGTTAAAGCCAATATGAAAATGCTGAAAGCTGTAGAAAGAGAGGGATTAACATACAATACCGGATGGCACAATGATGGTGTCTGGAACTATTTCCCTTCGTTTATGGGACATGCACTATTGTGGAATCACAAGGGAGATGAGGCCGTAAAAAAGCTATATGCTATGGCTAACCACGTTTCACCTACATTGGCCTGGAGAGAAGAGCAAAGTGTAAAAACATCAGACTTTTCCCCCGTTGGCGATATGCCACACAACTGGGCCAGTGCAGAGTTTATACGTTTGGTCAGGCATCTGATTGCTCTGGAAAGAGGAGGTGAATTGCACCTGTTCGAAGGGTTGCCAAAAGAGTGGACCAATCCGGGAATGAAAACAGAGCTAAATGGTGTATTAACTCATTTTGGTGTTTTAAGTTTAAAACTGTCTGTCTCTGATAATGGTAAAGAAGCAGATCTTTTCGTGGATATGGAGGAGTATAAAGATGCTGATCTGTCGAATGTAATTCTTCATACTAAGAACATTGATAATAACGAAGAGGAGACAAAATTGAACGCTGATTTCCCTATCAATTACACTATTAAGATTGGTTCATAACTCCCTTTTATTAAAATCCTTAAGTAGTACACGATCTCAGCTTTTCGTACATTTGTCTGGAATAGCAGATATCATGTTCAATCACTATCAGTCATACAGAAAGTCATTATGGGTTCTCCTGTTCATGTTTCCCGGGCTGCTTTTGTATTCGTCCGACAGGGGTGTTTATAGCAACCTTCAGTTCGAGCAGATCACTTCCATACAGGGACTGACCAATAATACCGTTCTCGATATTGTCCAGGACCAGGAGGGTTTTATATGGATCGCCACATCGGTAGGACTGAACAGATTTGACGGGTATACCATCAAGTCATATTATCGTGAGGAGATATCGGGCCTCCCGGGAAATACTATTGGATGCCTTCTGGTTTCAGAGAGGGGAAGTTTATTTGTGGGAACACAAACGGGTGCCTGTGTCTACGATAAAACAACAGATTCATTTATTGAACTGCTCTTTCAGCAGGAAAGCCTTGATAATGCTGATTGCATTATTCAGCTGACATCGGGTGATGTAGTGATCTCTACCTCCACTGGACTTTACAGGGTGAACGAAAATCTTGAGATCAGGCAACTGGGAGATCATCAGGATATCAGGAGGCTTTGTGAATTCAGGACCGGTATTATCTGGGCCCTGGAGTCCGAGGGAATTCTGGTATTGAATACCGATGGCGAAATGAGCAGGAGATATTCGAATTCAATTGGAAACGTGGGCGACTTTGACATGTCATCAGAAAATATTGAGTGCATGTTCAAAGACTCCGGAGGTAAGGTCTGGCTGGGTACCAAGAGGGATGGAGTGGGTTATTATGATCCCTCCACCGACAGGTTCTATTCCCTGAAGCTTCCACAGGGTGTAAATCCCATCGAAGATAATTTTGTCAGGGACATCCATGAGGATATGAATGGCTGTCTATGGATCGGCACGGAATCGGGCCTTTATATATATAATCCAGTTTCGGAGGTTTTTCAGTTCTACGGCCAGAATTTCAATCCGTTTGAGAAGGGATTGAATGATAAAGCGATATATTCTATTTTCAGGAGCCGGGACAACCTGATGTGGATCGGAACCTATTTCGGGGGAGCTAACTACACCAGCCTGAAGCCAAAAGTTTTCTTTAAAACATATGCTGACGGCGGCAGAGAGGGTTTAAGCGGAAATGCCGTTAGTGAGATGATTGAAGCAAAGGACGGGAAATTGTGGATAGCCACCGAAGATGGAGGCATTACTATTCTGGATCGCCGGGAGAAAACCTTTTCATACCTGAAGAATATACCAGGGGATCCAAGCTCTCTCTCTTCCAATAATGTTCATGCATTAGAAGAAGATGCGGAGGGAAACATATGGATCGGCACTTTTATTGGAGGATTGCACAGGTATAATGCAAAAGACGGGAGTATTGAAAGAATCGAGCTTGTCCTCCCTGCTGAGCTGGAAGAAAATGTATACTCAAAATCTCTGTTCTCCATACATATTGATTCGCAAGAGCGCACCTGGGTGGGTTCCATTGAAGGACTCTATATGAAAGAGAAGAATGATAATGATTTTAAAACCTGGGGGTCTGATTTTTTTAGCGGTATTTTTGTTCACGATGTGGAAGAGGATCCCCGGGGAAATATCTGGGTCTGTTCAAAGGGAGAGGGTTTCTACCGGATTGACCAGGGGATGGAGATTACGCACTACAGGATGAGTAGCGACCGGGATATCCGGAGTAACCGGATTATCTTCTCCTATTTCGACAGACGGGGGGAGGCCTGGTTCGGTACCATGGAGGGGGGACTGCTGAGATATGACTACTCAAGGGATCATTTTACAACCTATACCGTAGAGGAGGGACTGCCCGATAACACGGTGTACGCAATTACTGAAGATTCGTCGGGCATGCTCTGGATTAGCACAGGCAGGGGACTCTCCATGTTCGATCCGGTCACCGGGGAATTTGTGAACTTTACTGAGAACGACGGTTTAATAGGAAACCAGTTCAATTTTAATTCGGCATTATCCGCATCAGATGGTACGCTCTATTTCGGTGCGGTCAACGGTCTCACCTATTTTGACCCAGCGGCGCTGGAGGATATGGTATACCGGCCTGTTGTTCATTTTACCGATTTTAAACTATCCAACAGGTCACTCAGGATTGGAGAAGCGGATATTCTCTCTACCTGTATTGACTTTCAGGACGATATCCGACTGAGACACAAGCACAAAGTACTGACCTTTGAATACGTAGCGCTGAACTACATCTCTCCCGGAAATACTGAATATGCATTTTACCTGGAGGGGTTGGAAGAGGGGTGGAATTATGTAGGAAATCAACGCAGTGCAACCTACACCAATCTTTCGCAGGGATACTATGTATTCCACCTGAAAGCATCCGGAGGCGGAGGTGCCTGGCCCGATGAGGAGAGAACGATCTCATTGTACATGAAGCCACCATTTTGGTTATCTGTCTGGGGATTTGCTCTTTACGGCATTATTCTGGTTGCGGCAACACTGTTGTCCATCCGGCTCTATACGATCAGGCAGAGGGAGATTTTGAACGTCCGTCTGGCCCGGGTGGAAAAGGAGAAAAATGAGGAGATCAGCAAGCATCGCCTCAACTTTTTTACCTACATAAGCCATGAATTCAAGACTCCCCTGACCCTGATCATTGCTACCCTGGAACATTTGATGAACTATGAACAGCTGCTGCCTGTGGCAAAGGATTACGGGATCCTGATGCGCAAAAATGCTGTGCGGTTGCTGGTACTGATCAACCAACTAATGGATTTTAGAAAGATCGAAACGGATCATGCCAGGATAAAATACAATAAAGGGGATGTGGTTACCTTCCTGAGATCAACATTTGAATCTTTTCAACCCCTTCTGGAAAAGAGTTCTGTGAAGGGTGTGTTCACATCCAATATAAGTTCTTACATCGTCTACTTCGATGCCGATAAACTGGAGAAGATTCTCTCTAACCTGATCAGCAATTCCTGTAAATCGTTCACAAAACCAGGTGAAATCGGTATGGATGTCAAGATCTTAGCTAAGGGTCATCTGGCAAGCCCTACCGGGGAGATAACTGGTGATCTGATCATCACTGTAACAGATAACGGACCGGGAATTCTGCCGGATAAGCTGAAATATCTTTTTGAACCTTTTACGCTTTCTGAATCAGGTGAATTTCCGGGAAGCGGGATCGGTCTTGCACTGGTGAAAAGCCTGGTGAATTACCTGGGCGGGAAGATCATTATTTCCACTCCACAGGAGGGAGGGACCATGGCGGTAGTGCAATTGCCGTTGGTTCAGAATCCTTCACCCGAATTGATCCAGGATGAGCAGTTTATTGAAAGGCATTCTACTGTCAACCTGCAATACACCTTGCTTGATCTTGAAAGTGAACCCGAAGTGGAATTTGATCTTGCAGATTACACTTCCAGTACCAAATATGAACTTCTGATCGTGGAGGACAATACGGAGCTTGCATCTTTATTAAAGCATCACTTCTCAGGGATTTTTAAAGTGAGCATCGCCGGAGACGGGGCGAAAGCCCTGAAATGGATTAAAAAGAACCAACCCGACCTGATCATCAGTGATATCATGATGCCGGAAATGGATGGATTTACCCTTTGTAATGCTGTTAAGGATTCCATTGAAACCTCTCATATCCCGGTGGTGTTGCTGACCTCCAAAGCCGATGCAGAATCCCGGGAAGAGGGGTTGTTCAGGGGTGCAGATGTCTACCTGTCCAAACCTTTCAAACTGAAGGAGCTGGATCTGCAGGTGAGGAATATCCTGAGATCCCGGGAAATCCTGCGTAGTCATCTGTCTGGTTTTGAAAAATTCCCAGAGGGTGTTGAACAGTTGGGGAATAGGGATCAGATGTTTATCAAGCACCTGACAGAGACGGTTCGAAGGCGCCTGGATGATAATGGGTTAGATGTCGAAATGCTGTGCTCTGAGGCTAATGTAAGCAGGTCACTCCTGCATACCAAGCTTAAAAAACTCACAGGGCTGAACACCACCGGATTTATAAGAAAAATCAGGCTGGATGAAGCATACAGGCTGATTCAGGAAAACAGGTTGTCTGTCTCGGAGATATCATACAAGGTGGGATTCTACGATCCTTCCCATTTCTGCAAGTCCTTTAAGAAGATGTTTGGGAAGAATCCTTCTGAGATGTACTAAAACATGGGCCCCTACCTGGATGATTTGATCATTTTACTGACATGCACCTCTCCCGGGGTATCTGCCCTGAGGATGTAGATACCATCAGCCCGGTTCCGCGGAATCCAGTTGAATTCGTGGTATCCGGTTTCAAGGGTTTGATCGGAAAGGATCTCCACCAGCCGGCCATTCAGGTCATATACAGAGATCCTGACATGCTGGACGGTGCCTGAGAAGAAGATGATCTTTGTTTCATGCGAAAATGGATTGGGGCTGTTCTGGTAGAGGATATCTTCTGGATGAATCAGCCTCTCCGATCCGGTACCCGGGATGAAAGCGTTATCAAGCCCTGGAGTTCCCGTGCTTTCACTGGATAATTCCCACGATTCTCCCAATGAATTGTCCGCATAGGGTGAGTTCAGCGCCAAAGTCTGTCCGCTTCCGGCGGGTATGGTTGGCCACGGACTGGAAATTCCATAGTTTACCGAATCGACCAGTACCGTATCATGGGTATAGAGCCTGACCATATCTCCGCTGCTACTTAATCCGAACCCAAATTCTCCCTCGTAGTTTTTCACCTCCGGATAGACCGTTTCAAATGCACCCAGGTTGCGGCAAACCACATGGTAACCGTGGGGAGATAGCAGGGTTCCTGGCTTAATTGAATAAAAATGAGCATCATCTGAATCTTTCAGGATCCATTCCGAGATATCAATATAATGGTCACTGTTATTGAAGAGCTCCAGCCAGTCCTCGCTGTCGGACACAGGATCCTGTATGTAGCATATCTCATTGATAACGATCGGGATGATGCTGTCGCCAGGATCAATTTCAAAATTTGCGGTCACCGTTAATGCCGAATTCAGATCTATCTCTATCAACGGGGAGCCGGAGACTACCCCTCCGCTCCACCCTGTAAAACGGTATCCTGTTTTTGGAATTGCGGTGATTTGAACGGGAACATCCTGAAAATAGATGCCTGACCATGGAAAATCGTTCAGGAAGATTGTGTTGAGATGCACATAGCCGGCATCCTGATCGCTTACATCGACTCCCAGTTCCCACTGTTCGGTGAGACCAAAGTGATTCTCGATATGCCTCCTCATGATATCAGGTCGCAACCTTGCAAAATCCTTTAGTTCGTTACTCCGGCTTAACCAGTTGCTGTATGAACCTCCCCACCGGACTGCATGGTTGGACATCTCATTAAGGATCGCGTTTCTCATCTCATCGATCTGCCGGTCCACACTCTCTGTATGGAAGCTGGTATTGATCTGGTCGGCAAATGAGTTAATAAAGAGGGTTCCAAACTCCTGGTTTCTGAGTAGCTTTCTCAGCATAAATGTGGACCATGGGGGATTCGGCCATCCCGGGCCATTGGCATCAGTGGCAAATGCCAGCGTGTTGTAATAGACTTTGTTCTTGTCCCACATTCCAAACCCAAAATCGGTATCATACATGATCCATCTCCACTTGCCTTTGGGGGTATCCGGCCTCCAGTATTTTATATTATTACCCGGCCAGTCCCTGTTGTCATAATAGATCTGAGCCAGCTGGTAGTTGATAAAATTCTGAATATCCATTTGGGATTTGATCCATGCATAATTCTGCGGATTCATCACATCATTTGAGTTCAGAAAATCGAGTAGGGCCACATAGTGTTGATTATCTCCCTGTATCACCCTGTAATCTGACTCCAGCAGCTCCAGATTGTCCGGATCCACCCCTTTGTTTGAAGAGAGAAAATGTTCATTTACCTTCTCCCTTATATTTTGAATCCCCCAGTATTCACCATTGATGTATATCACAGCCTGCCTGGAAGCCAGATGCTCTATATCCATATTTCGGGTCAGACGTGTCATCAGCGGATCCCGGAACATGCTACCCGATTCCTGATTCAGACCAAACCAGTCGTTTCCTGAGTTCCTGATAATGATCGATTCAAATTCAGATATCTCCTTATCTTCAAACAGCCTGTATTTGATTTTACCGGTCCCGTACTGTTTCCTGGCAAAGATGGCCATCGATTTTTGCGGGTGTCCCCTTGACCATCCTCCATAAATCTTTATTCCGGCATTCAGACTGAATGCTGAATCTCCCTTCTCATCATATAACTCAATACTTGCCTCTCTCTCCCAGTCCTCCCAGAAATTTGAACCAAAGAAGGGGAAACTGGTTTGCGCATTGTCCCCCTTCACATAGATGCCGTTTTCGTTATCCCAGAGGTTGTATGGATCGGTACTCACACAGAGAACAGGGAGTCCATTGCCTGAATTGCTGAAAAATGTCCGTGTCAAAGTTCTTCCAGGGAGCGAACCGGTTTGAATGATCCTGGCACGGACAACCATGTCACTGGCAACCTCAATGGGTCCCTGGTAGAGAGGTGAGTTGAGATCCGGATCGGTCCCGTCGACCGAATAGTAGATGGTGTCTCCTGGTGTTGGTGCGTTGATGGCTAACTGGAACGGGGCCGGAAAATACCCTCCCTGAGCGGAGAATAGGGGCAACGCATCAACATAACCATCATAGATCGTCGTATTATTTGGTTCCCCTGGTGTCGGAATCTCAAACACCCCCCATCTCTCCTGCATCGTTTCGTCTCTTCCATAGGAGTGGTTGGGAGGGATATAGGGGATCTCTATTGAATCGACCATCATGCCACCAGGTCCGGTCAGATAAAGAGATTCACCATTTGCATCCAGTTTGAAGTTTGTATGAAAATGGTTGCCCCTCAGGTTCAGGATCTCCGGTGCAGGTTCAGGAGGTTGCCGGGGAGCCAGGACAGAAAGAAAAGGAATGGCTGTCAGATCCGATGAGCCCGCTGAAATATTGTGGACCTGGATAGCCAGTATATTCTCTCCCGGCTGTAGCAGTCCCGTCAGCTCATTCACATAGAAAGGAAGAGGCTCTCCACCACTATACATGATGGCTTCTCTTCCGACTGTGGCTGTGGATTTGTTGTCAGGAGGATTTCCCATGATGCCATCCCTGGCAATTTCACGGCCATTGATATAGGCCACAAATCCATCATCATAATCAAGATGTAATATACAGGCTGTGATTCCTGAGGTATCTTCCAGTGTGAAGCGCTTTCGCAGAAAGATCGAAATGGCAGCAGGTATCTCTGTTGCATCATCACCATCCCCATAACCAAATCCGCTCGGGCCGGCGGACCAGCCCGAATCATCGAATCCCCTGTTTCTCCACTCCCCCGAAAGGTCTGCAGCCGGCAGGATGTATCTCCACGCATCACCATGGTTAATGAGGGTGTTCCAGGTTCCGGCAGATGAAGAGATATCCTTTCCTGATGCGAATATGATCAAATGTTCTCCCGGATATATTGGGTGTTCAGGAAAACACCATTTTGAAAGATTCGCCGGGTCGTCGCTCAGGCAGTAATCCGCAAGGTTCACTGTATCCGGTCCGGTATTCAGGATTTCGATCCAGTCGGGGTGATCACCCTGCACATCCTGAATTACACTCATATTTGATGCGCATACCTCGTTTATAAGGATCTGACTGTATGATATCCCTGTTGTTATTACACATGCGAAAATAATAAGTTTTATCCTGCTCATTCTGATCCCCCCCCCTTGCCTCTCTCTTCGAGGATTACAATATATTATTTTTTTCCAAAGTTGTCAACCAGTTGGTCGTACTGTTTCCTTGAGATGGTGATCATACAGCCATGCCTGACAGAGGGGGGGAGGGCGTACTGATCCCAGTCATGGTAGAAGGTATAGCCGGAAACCTGGTACCAGGGTCCGTGAAGGGTATGAGAGACGGAGAGACCGTACGATACGCCGGGGTACTGTTCATAATAGAGGTACCAGGCTTTGTTATCAGGGGAGGGGATAAGCATGGGGGCCTCCCTGAAGTTGGGGCTGACCGGATCCATGGGATATGACCAGGGTCCCAGCAGCGAATCTGAACTGCAGATCCGTATGGTTTTTCCGGTCACCCACTCCATGGAGGGATATTTTTCATCCTTAAGAATGGCATAATAGCGGTTGTCTATCTTTCTGATAAAGACATCGATGGTCCCCATCTCCCAGTCAAAGAGCCGGTGTGGTGTTTCCGGAAAACGCTTCAGATTGGTTGAGGTCACATAGAGTGTACGCTGGCTGGCCCAGTAACGTTCAGGATCGCTGGGGTCATCCACATGGGGTGTATGCCATGTGAGCAGGTATCTCCCCGAAGCCTCGTCGAAGAAGAGCTTGGGAGCGCCGATGCGGGGAAGCGCATCTTTATACCCGGGTGTTTTGGAGAGGGCAGGGGTGTACTCCACGTAATACTCCCACGTAATCAGGTCATCGGAGACCCAGATATGGATCACCGGTGCATCTCCTTCAGGATTCCCTGGCAGGTAATACCTCCCATCGTGCCCCTTGCAGATATCGGGATGTCCGCGGTATTCATCGAAAATCCTCTTGCCCCTGTTGATCTTCTCCCAATGCAGTCCGTCCAGGCTTACGGAATAGTAGAGTTTTCCATAGTCCTGGTGCGTCATATGGGCAAACAGGTAGGCCTCGTTAACCGCCCTCTCCCCGCTGGGTACCTGTCCCGGAGGAGGTGGTTTCTGGCCATAGAGATACATCAGGGCCACGCCAAATATCAGTGTCAGTGCCGGTCTTAAGAAGTTGTGGTGCATCTGTTCTCCGGTTTAATAGTTTTTCATGATCATCAGTTTCCAGGGCAGGTAGTTGTAATCATACGGTACAGCAATGGTATCGGCATCAAATGCCTGGAAGAGCAGTTGAAGGTCAAAATTCTCGATTTCAAGGCGTTGATCATATCCCGAGCGGATCAGCTCCGGGTGGCTCACCTGGTCATATACCGCCCGGCTGCCATCCTCCATAAAGAGATTCTCCGGATCGCCCATGAACTCGTTCAGACCCGCTTCAACCCTGGTCCACGGCCCCTCAAGCTTCTCTGCTGTCATCCCGAAAAGAAAACGGTTCCGGCTGTCCCAGTAGTATTCTATCGTAGGGTGCGGATAGACCGATTCCATCAGGTTCAGGTAGCAGTCATGCTCCTTTACATAGTAGATGTGGCTCGCCTCATGCATGCGCCAGCGGCCTGTGCTGGTTTCGCCTCGGATCGTCAGCACGGTCTCCTCTTTTTTATTGGCGAATCCATGGGGAAACTGATCCACCGGGCATTCGAACCTGAAGAGTGATCCTTCATGGTCGGTATAGAAGAGGTGTGCCTTCTCCTTGTCGCAGATAACCCAGAAATCGATCCAGAAACCGTTGTTGATCTTACGTGTCTTTAGTTCCTGCGGAGCAGACCAGCCATGGATATCCTCTATATCAGGGTTGGTCAGGTAGATGGGCATCAGGTCGGGTCTGCCCTCCACCAGGGTATGGGCTACGAGATACCATAATTTCTGGGGCTCAAAATAGAACACCTGTGGCGCCACAATGACCGACCCGGTAATGCTGCCCAGATCGTGCCGCTGCGCATTTTTCAGCTCCTCCAGTCTCTCCGCAGCCACATATCCCAGACCCGATCCGTTCCTGCTCAGGTGGGACATCCTGTCACGGGTCTCATAGGTGGCCTTGCTGGTGTAAAACAGATGGTATTTCCCGTTGTAGTACACGATGGTTGGATCCTTTACCGAGATCTCATCAAAACTGCCCGGCTTGTCCGCTTCCAGTACCGGTTCACTGACGGTCCACTCTTTATAGTTGAACTCCGGAACTGACTGGTTCGATATTGTATCATCTATCTCGACTGGATTTCTACATGAGTTAAGGATCAGTACAACAAGAACAAGGACAAATGTCTTATGATTTTTCATGACAATAGGTTTATGAACCACGAAAGCAACGGCTCAAAGTATCTGAATTTGATTAATTTTTTATAAAAACTTTAGTTATCTCTCTTTCATCAGTATGCATCTTTATCAGGTAGATCCCTTCATTCAAAAAAGATATGTCAACCCTGAGTTCTGAACTGTGAGTTTTGAATTGTTTTATGATCTTTCCGCTCATATCCAAAATCTCTATACGCTTCACTTCTGACTCTCCACTTTCAATTACAATCTCTCTATTTGCAGGATTGGGGTAGATCAGAATCCCATTAACCGGATGATGATCAATATTCACATAATGAGGCTCAATAGAATAGATCCAATAATGAAATTCAGACCAGTTTAAACCACTGTTTTGAGACTCAAATCTTAAGGTTATCCGGGATTTCCCAGCCGTGAGCTCAGCAGGAATCAGAAAAAATTCTTCCCGCCACCGCAGTGTTGAGTTGTTTCCACAACTGTACCATGTGCCAACCAGCATATCATCAACATAGAGATCAGCAGTTTGATTTTTTATGTTATAATCAAACATCCGCTTTACTCTTACCGGCTTATCTGGTTTAATATTAACTGTGAATTGAGAACTTCCATCAATTAAATAACCCGATTCAGTAATTGTAATATCCTCCTCGTCACCTTCAAAGTAATATGATTTATCAAACTCTTCCTGAGAACTGCCGGTAACTGAATAATTGTGCTCCTGCTCTGACCAGGTATTGCCCAATACCAGTTCATCTGTAAGTTTGAATTTTGCATCAGGTTGGTGATAATAGAAGGCCAGACTTTTGTAATTTGTATTGATATCATTTACCGGACCATGTTCAATACCGAGCTTTGCATGACTCATAAAATACACAGGATCACTGAGATGGAACCTGTATAGACTACGGTCTCTATCAATTCTTGCTGTATATCCATGGGTAGCAAGGCTAAATGGCCCTCTATTGAAATACCATGCCCCGTTAAAATAATCTTCGGTACCGGTTCCGTAGAACAATGGGGTCCTGCAGTTATCTATGTAGAAACGTTCATCTCCTTCAAGCCAGAGATCGGTTTCAGCACCATCAGTCTCCATGATCATACCAACATACTTTCCAAGCCCCTCTTCTTCAAGAAAAATATAATCCCTGGTCGAACTGGTTGGATTCTCCTCCCTGTATTGGGTTTTAAAATAGCCAAGATCTGAAAAATTAAGCGTAAGTGGCTCATGGTTAACAATGACTTCAACATCTGAAAGGTCGATATCGCTGTTGTTTATAAGAACAAGCTCAAAAGAGGATTCAAATGGTATCGGGAAGTAGCAGTACATCTGGTTTGTATCCTGTACAACCCCCACCGGAAGGGATTGACATCTGATGGCATCAAGTGTTCCCATGCCAAAAAACAGGCCCACAGGTGCATCAACCGAGGGGCTTGTCTCTCCATCGTAGTACATCTGTATCTTAAGGCCCTCAAGGATTTTAGAATTATCTCCTTTAGTAACCGAGCCCGGATAGGTAAAATCGCCTGATCCGGCCCATGTCTGTCCACTGATCGTGTAACTATGTGCTGTCTCACTATCACTGTTACCAACATCAAGTTCATCTGTTAAATTGGTGTCTGAATAGATCCAGTAATAGAACTCATTCCAGTCAATTGCTGCACTGACAAATTCAATCTTAATGGTAACCTGGCTTTTGCCTGTAGTAAGATTATTTGGAAGGATGAACTCAGAATCCAACCACCTGTCTATGCAATTATTCCCCTGATTAAACCACTCTCCTGCAGGCTCGCCATCAACAAATATGTTTGCTTTCTGATCTCTGATACAGTAATCTAATTTCCTGATGAGCTTAATTTCTGAAGCATCCGGACTGATGTTCATCGTAAATTCGCTGAAGCCGGTAAAAGCCCTTCCATCATCTGAAGTGTCTTCAGATTCTTCGGTTGGATACTCAGAACTCAGGGAACCACTCCAGTTCATAGGGTCAATGATGTAATTATGGGACGACTCGCTGTCAGTATCTCCAACGTCCAGCTCATCAGTAAGTTCCCCATCGCAATAGATCCAATAATAGAATTCATTCCAGTCAATCATGGAACTTACAAATACAATTTTAACGGTGATCTGACTCTTCCCTGAAGTGAGGGCCGGTGGAATTTGAAATGATGCATCCAACCATCTATCGGTGCCATTGCTCCCCTCGGTAAACCATTCACCTGCCAGGGCATCATCAACATATACATTGGCTTTTTGGTTTGCTACCCAATAATCCAGTCTTCGGACCAACTCAACTGAGTCTGCTGAAGGGTCTATTGTTAAAGTAAACTGACTGTATCCGGTAGTCGCTTTGCCATCATCTGTTATGATAGTGCTCCCCCCCAGGGATGTGTAATTCAACTCCGGGACCCTCAGGAACACTCCGCGTACATTGTGGTTTGGCTGATTAATGCTTATTGCTGCTTCTGTACTGCCACCGGGCAGATTAAAGGTGGTTGTATCGGATTCGTAACCGTTTGTCTGGCGAGGATCTTCTCCTTTGTTAGTGAAGATATTATATACGTCAGAAAGATCTTCATCCCCCGTCCAGGTTGAAATATCTGTATTGTTCTTATCGTACAACTGGTAATTAATATTGTAAAAACGGTTACCGGTTGTAGTGATCATTATTGATTGTTCAAAAGGGAAGGGCATGTAACTGAAGAAACCACCACTTGAAACAGCATCGTTGACTACCAGAGGTGATAAATAGGGTGCGGTTTCTCCTGAGAAGAAGCTGGATACAGTTTCATCAACGGAGGCTGTAGTTTCTCCATCGAAATATATCTTTATCTTATCAGACAATTCGTATCCGGTGAGCCAGATTCTGTTTACAACTCCCGGTCCCTCAACATGAAGCATCACATTTTCACCATTAACAGTATCGGGGAAATTTCCACCAACAAAGCCGTCATTGTGATTGCCGCCGGCCGGATCATGACTGCTTTGTTGTAAACTCAGAATATCACTTCTGAGCAGGGATAACTTGTCGAAGTTGGAAATCTCATTCACACCACTCTCTTGTGCAAATACAATCCTTGTAGCGAAACTTAAAATAAAAAGCAGTTTTCTCATTTTGTGATTATATCGAAATGTTAATAATTCTTCATCAATATCAATTCCCATGGCAGTTCATTGTAGTGGTATGAATCAGGAATTTTTGTGCCGTCAAATGACTGGAACAGCAAGCTGAGGTTATAGTCATCGATCTCCAGTTTCTGATTATAGCCGGACCTGATCAGCTCTGGATGGCTTACCTGTGTATAGGCTGATTTGCTTCCATCCTCGTTATAAAGATTGCCCGCATCGGCCAGGAATTCAGTCACGCCGTTTTCAACCCTGCTCCATCTCCCGTTTAGTGAATCTGCCCTCATCCCAAAAATAAACCGGGTCCTGCTCTCCACATCATAATGCCTCTCCGGATTGGAGAATGCCCCTTCCAGCAGCGCCAGGTAGGTGCCATCTTCCTTTACATGGTAGATATGGACCGCTTCAAACATCCGCCATGGTTTTTCATCCTCCATATGGTTCACATTCAGGGCCTCCTCCGGAGTGCTGTCCGCGAATCCGGATGGGAAATCTTCCAGGCCGCACTCCATTCTGAGTATGGAACCTTTCTGGTTGGCATAGAACAGATATGCCGTTTCATCCGTACAGATCACCCAGAAGTCGATCCAGAATTCATCACTGCTTTTGCCCGTCTCCAGAATCTGCGCCTCTGACCAGCCACCCGGATCTTCAATATCCGGATTGGTCAGATAGATCGGTTCCAGCGTATGCAGCTCACCCTCCACAACCGTTGTATGGGCAATAAGGTACCACAGCTTTTGGGGTTCATAGAAAAAAACCTGGGGGGCCACCACATCCCTTCCTGCCAATGAATCCATATTGACGCGTTCGGCACTGTTAAGCCCCTTCGGTGTTGGGGCACTGGCATAACCGCATCCTATGCTGTAGACGGGACCGCTTCCCGAATCAGATACCGACTTGGCGGTATAGAAGAGGTGGTATCTTCCGTTGTAATTGACAATGGAAGGATCCTTTACGGCCACATTGTCCATAGGATGGTCAGGACGGGATGTGAAAACGGTATCGGTCAGGGTCCACCGCTGGTATTGAACATCAGTTTGATTGTCAGTGCATGAATGTAAGATAGCCACCAAAAATATGGATGGAATGATGATAATTGTTCTCATGATGCAAGTATAGCTTTTATTCCTCTGTTCCGGTCAGTTTCCTGATCAGATCGATCTCAGCCTGGTCAAATACACTGCCATCGGCCCTGAAAATATCATGAAACCATACTTCCGGTTCCGAACCGTCGGGTATGGGAGTGTCCCAGGCATAGATGGTGTTGGATTTACCGGAAACCAATCCCCAGTTGATGGCACCCACACCCTCCTGCTTCAGCAGCGGCATAATGTTTTCAAACCTGCTGCTGTTCTTACGTGCCATATACTCTGTGCACACCATGGGCCGGTTATAGGCCTTCAGTGTGTCAATGGCATTGCCATGTTGCACCTCATCGGCATAATTATGGTAGGTGATGATATCAGAATTCTCCAGCTGGTACCTGTTCAGGTCGGTCAGCTCATGGTGCCATACTCCTACAGACAAAGGCTGGCTTGGGTTCACTTCACGAGCCCATGTGAAGATATCCTGCAACAGGGGCATGGACTTGTTGCCCAGACCGTTGTTCCCCGGCTCATTGTAAAGATCCCACATCACGATCCTTTCATCTTCCGTAAAAGCATTCAGGATATCCTTCACATATACCTCAAGGGTGTCTTTAAGTCCCGGATCCCGGAAGATCAGGTCGCCCGGGTCCCGTACCCATCCGGAGTTGTGAATCCCAGGCTTGGGATCGGGCTGTTTTCCTGCCTTGTATTCAGCATTCCAACAGTCGTCCAGAAATACAAAGATGGTCTTTATACCATGCCTGTTGGCAATATCCAGATACTGGTCCATGCGGGATTTAAAGCCTTCCCTGTCGATCTGCCAGGCCAGGTGATGCAGATAGACACGCATGCTGTTGAATCCGGCCTCTTCGGCCCATCCAAGCTCCCGGTCGATGGTCTCCGGATCAAACGATTCCGCCTGCCACATTTCAAGCTGGTTAATGGCTGTGCTTGGATTGAAATTGGCACCCCGCAGCCAGGGGTTCTGCTCCCCCCATGCTTTCGCCTGCTCAACACTCCAGGGTTCGGTTCTTCCCTTGTTAATCTCCTCTTTTTGGTTGGCACCACATCCTGCAAGTAAAAAGATCAGTGTAGTCAGTACAGTCAATGCATTCAATGATTTACGCTTCATGATTCAGGATTATTAGTTATTTAATATATAGTTTTTTTGTATGAATTCCGGTTTTATCCTCGGCTATCACAATGTAGAAGCCCGGCGGGATTGTATTTGCCGGCAGAACCACCCTCTCTTTGCTGGTGTTGTATGAGATTAGGGTGACACCCCTCGTGTCTGCAATCCGGATTTTTCTCCGGGTTGCACTTCCAAACTCAATCATGGTTGACCCGGATGATGGATTGGGGTAAACATGCATCAATTCATGCGCTACCTCTTCCCGGTTTTTCCTATCCGAGGTGGTAAGCAGTTTGGAGGTAACCCTGAAGTTGTCAAACCGGACATCGGTACCAACAGAGTGAAATCCGGCCATTCCATTGATAAAGGGAATGGTGTCTCTGTAGTTGATCACCGGGTTTACCATATCATCCACATAGACCTTTATGCTGTCATACACCACCACCACCCTCAGGTGGAACCAGCTATCCATCGGGAATGAACCCGGACCTAAAGTGATCAGTTTACTGTCATAATTGTGCTTGAAGAGTAACACATTGCTGGGACTGAATCTGACAGAGTAGCCCTGGAAGAAACTGGTGCCCCATTCGGGATCGTTTTCGGGATCATTAGCTGCTCCGCCAGGAGCTGGATTATTGACCCGGAACATCAATCCGGCATTCCTTCCCCTGGTAAATACCATATCTGTTTCAACAGTATAGTCTCTCCATGCAGCACTGCCATAGGTGCGTTTGCCATAACCGTTCACAACAGCCTCCTGATTTTGTATGGACCAGTCGCCATCACGATATTCCCAGCCTTTGCCAAATGAATATTCAAAATCAAACGTTTTATCATGTGCATCATTATCTGCCTCCACAAACCGGAATGAGTAAAAATCGAAATCCCCGGAAACAGCTTCAACTTTCAGGGTATGGGTTCCCGTGGGAAGCTGAAGATTCTTTATGACAAAGGAGCGCCATTGATCAGTTCCCCCTGTGGAGGGGAGCTCAACCACACCGGAAACATCAGTTTCACCGACAGATATGGTGATACTGTTTGAGGAGGATGCAGATGCATAGACCACTTCGCAATTATAGTTGCCGTCACGCTTTACATTTACATTGTATCTGTACCAGTCACCGGCCTTAACCGAATGGATCGCATACCCTCCGCGGGAACACTCTATGATCTCAGTTTCATCACTGCGGATGATATTACCAGGCTCTGCAGGGGGAGTCTCATCATGATAACCCACCCCTTCACCGCCCTGGTTGTAGAGCACTGCATCTATCTCTCCGGGCAGCGGTTTATGGATGTCGAATACGCCGGAGCCATTCACCATGTTACTGAAACCGATAAATCCAAAAGCAACATGGTTCCGGCTGGCCAGGTAACCTGTTTTTCCCGCTCCTGCTTCGTTGACCAGGGACCCTTTTAGCAGGCCATCCACAAAAAAGCGGAATTGGCCATTGTATTTTTCGATGCGAATGGTGTGCCACGCGGAGAGATCAAAATCAGCAGGCAGTTCATAATATTGAGGTGCCTCCCATACGTTGTCTTTCAGGAAGTTGATCTCCAGCTTCTTTGTGAAACCATGGATCAATGCGATCCCGAAGGTTCCTTCGTCAACATATGAGAAGATTGCACCTGCCCGGGCCTCATCGTTCTCTCTGTTGATCTCCCTGAGGTTGAATTCGGCAGTGAAATTGTCCTGTGTGGTGCTGTCCAACAGGGCTTTGTACCATGTTTCGACACCTGAAAAAGGCGCATCCTGAAGCAGGAACTCACTATTCTGTATGCTCCATTGCCCGCCACCGGTGAAGCTCCATCCCTCACCTGGAGATTCCCTTTCGAAATAGTCATATGCATCGGGAAGGGCGGCTCTCTGCTGCTCGAAATCTGTAGAGCCAAGAAGTATCATCTTCTCTCCGTTCCAGGCGATGCGGTCAAAGTTCAGCTGGCGTGGCCCACGGTCTATCATGCTGTGATAGGTAAGGTAATAGCTGTCCAGATCGGGTCCGAGAAAGATGGATCCATGTCCCAGCCCCACATGGTCCCCCATGGTGTTCAGAAGTATCGGATTCTGGAGAGATGCCGGGGTGAATGGTTCCAGCGGACCGGTGGTATTGGTTCCGTAATCAATGCGGTACCCGGTGGTACGGAGGTGGTTCCCTGTATAGATCATATAGTAGACCCCGTTTCGCTTAAACAGGCAGGGCCCTTCGGTCCATGAGCTGTTCATCTGGGCATTCAGGTTGACACTGGTACCCACTTCAATGGGCGAGGGCATCTCACATCCCTGGATTCCATTCACATGTGCATGGTAAAAATACCAGTTGGCATCATCATCAATATATACTGCCCCGTCGATCCATTTATAGAGCATGGGACTTGCAACGGTAAAGGGGCCTGTGGGACTGTCACTGGAGAGTGCGTAATGCCCCCTGCCTGCCGGTGAGGTGTACATGTAGAACATACCGTTCCAGTAATACACCTCCGGGGCAAAGGCTGATTCGCTGATGGGATCTGTTGAGCAGAGTCCTTCATAAGACCAGTTCATCAGATCCTTAGAGCTCCAGGTTTTAACACCGGTCTCCCAATCCTTTGTACTGCAATAGAGATAATAAACACCATTGTGTTTCAATACATAAGGATCTCCTATGCCATAGTAGGACCACTCTCCATCCAATGTCATGGGATTTTTCCAACCCTGGGCAGATGCGGATATGCTAAATATCAGCAACACTAAAACCAATAAATTTCCTTTTTTCATACAAATAATATTATCCGGATCCACACCTGAGAAGATAATTTTAGCGCCTAATCAGAGACAGTTACAAAATTGTGAAGGGAAAAAAAAGAGGGTAGTCCGCCGTGGCGGAACACCCTCTTTTATCAGGTTGTTTAATTACTTAACAAAAACCTTTGTTGCATGATTAACCCTGGAACCATGAACATTTACAATATAGATTCCTGTGTTAAATGTGACCTGGCTGATCTCAGGAACCGGTTTCTCTGCAATAAGGGCCCCTGTAATGCTGTATACAGATGCAACCTCATCGGTATACGGTTCATTCAGGTCCACAGCGATCTTGTCAAGATAGGAGTATACGTTCGGAGCATCTTCATCAATGCTCTTTTCAGAAACTCCTGTTGGCATAGTTGAACTGTATAGCGCCATCACCTCTTCATATGTTAATGCAGAGTTCCAAACCCTCAGGTCACTTAGTGCACCTTTCCATAAGGCATCCGGCCAGAAGCTTTTGCCAAGGGCATTCTCAACATCACTCATCTCTCCGATTGACCTGGATGTCAGACCACTTTCAGCAAGAATCCGGGTGTTATCGTGATAAACAATAACAGAATCGGGCTTCAGCACAACAACAGAGTAGTACCATGTGTCAAGCGCAACATCAACCTCCTCCTTGTAGAAATCGGCATCAATCCAACCGGCAGGGTCTGACAGGGTAAAGCGGTACATGTTGTGGGCTGGATCACTGCCCTCTTCAACTGCTCCACTGGTTGGAATGACCATCATCACATCTTTTGGCTCGGACTGGTCACCGGTACCGAAAGTGTAGATACGTGACCACACCTGCTTCTCATCCATACGCCACCACACTGCGACAGTCAGGTCAGTGCCATTTCCGTTAATGAAAGAGGGTAGATTGGCATATCCCTCTCCATTGAAGTAACAAACATCACCACGAACAGCATCATTTTCAAATGATACACCATTGTTGGTTCCGTCTAGTATGCCAACAACATCGTTCAGATCAGTTTCTAATGGCCAGTGATGATCTTGTGCGGATAAGATTTGTCCGCTCAGTAATGCAATTGCTGCCAACAGGAATAGATTTTTTTTCATAATTAAAAGATTTAGTTAAACATTTGATTAATAAAACGTACTTATTTAAAATTCTAATAATTCGGGTTTTGCTCCAAATTCGGATTGTTATCTACCTCTAATTGTGGCAGAGGCAGGATGTGGTGTTTCCCCAGTTCAAAGTTCTCAAAATCGGCATCACGTGTGATCAGCTCATCAATACCCTCCTGTGTCTCAAGTAATCCCCATCTTCTGAGATCGATCCACCTTACAGATTCCAGGCTAAGTTCCAGTGATCTCTCCATCTGCAGCCTCTTCAGGAATGTATCTTTGGAATTGATACTGGCAGCTATATCGGGATCGGAACTGGATGCCATGGGTGGCAGGTTGGTGCTGGGGCGTTGCCTTACCCTATCCACGTAGATTACAGCGTTTGCAACATCGTCAAGCTCAGCAAGACATTCGGCATAGCACAACAGCACATCTGCATACCTGATCACCCTGTAATTGATGGGGGAGAAGTAGTCGGTCCGCTCTTTAAAATAGTCATCTCCATACTTTCTGAAGAAGAGTTTTTTCTTCCATGTGAACTTCCACTTGGTGATAGTGCCGTTGAAAAGTGTTACGTTGGGAAAGTCCTTGAACATATCGGGATAGATGATGCTTGTCAACAGCCTGGTATCATAATAGTTGCCGTTTTCAAGTGAGTCAACGGTCTGTTCCCGCTTATACTCATCCACCAGCCATGGTCTTGGCTGACCATCCTTCCAGCCGGTTGGCGCAAAAAATTGTGAGCGTGAACTGCCCAGTGACATTTCAGCAATATCATCATCAATATCTGAACCGTTGTTCATGTCCATCGAGGTTTCATTTGCATCAGAGAACTGAATCTCAAAAACAGACTCCATGTTGTTCTCTTTGTAGTGGGTGAAGTTATCAACGTAGTCATCCATCAGCCCGTAATAGAGAGCCAGATCACCTGTAACCAGGTGGTCAAATGCATCTTTTGCATCCTGCCACTGGTGCAGTTGCATATATACTTTACCCAGCAGGGCATATGCAGCTCCCTTTGTAACCCTTCCCTTATCAGCATCTTCTGTCCACACTTCAGGAAGATCAGCAATGGCATCCTCAAGGTCCTGGATGATGATTGGATAGATTACATCGGGACCGCCTACCTCATGCTTGTCACCCGCCTTGGAGGGTTCAAGTGAAATGGGCAGGTTCTCAAACAACACCACAAGATTAAAATAGTCTAATGCCCTGATAAATTTTGCCTGGGCAATAATTGCATCCCGCAGATCATTTTCTGCATCATTCTCGCCTTCAATATCGGGTGCATAGGCGATAATCTGGTTGCACTGAAATATCTGCTTATAGTGCCCTTTGAAGATGGTGTGTCCACCCTGTATGAAATTGTAGTTAACATATACAAACCGGGTCCAGTCACCCAGTTCGCCCCAGGGTGTATTGCTGTAACCCTCGTCCGAGGTGAGGTCATACCTGAAATAGATCCATCGCGACCAGTTACCAACCCTGGTAAACTGGCTGTAGACCGCTGTTAATCCTTTCTGGGCATCATCGACGGTTCCCCAGAATGTATCCTGTGTAGGTACATTGGGGTTCTCCACGTTCAGGATATCTTCGTTACAGGAGAGAAGTCCTGTAGATATTGCTAGTAATATGATATATTTCTTTAACATGGCTCTGTTTTTTTCTTATTAGAATTTGGCGGTTAATGAGAAACTAACAATTCTGGGTGAAGGATAAGAGTTGCCATCCACTCCGAACTCAAGAACATTCCAGTTATTAAACTCGGGATCCAGCCCGCTGTAATTTGTAAAAGTAATCGGGTTTTGTACGGACAGAGCTGCTCTCAGGTTTTGTATGTGCTTCTTGATGGGTTCGAAGTTGAAGGTGTATCCAACTGTTACCTGCTGGATTTTGAAGTATGAACCGCTTTCAAGCCACCTGTTAGTCCATCCGACGGAGTTTCTCTCATCACCGTAAAGTACCCTTGGAAAATCAGTGTTGGTGTTTTCCGGCGTCCAGGGATGTTCCATCCCATACCTGTAGTTGGAGTTGTCATTAAACCGCTCCAGCATGGACCGGGTCCCGGCAAATACGGTCTGTCCGAATGCACCAAAACTGTTCATCGCAAAATCAAAATTCTTGTAGGCCGCGCTGAATTGTATACCTGCCTGAATTTTTGGCCAGGGATTTCCCAGAACCTGGCGGTCGCCGGCTGCTGAGATGATGCCATTGTCATCATAATCCACATACCGGATGTCACCCGGTTCTGCTTCGGGTTGTATAACGGTCCCTTCAGAATTCACATGGGCCAGCACCTCTTCCTCACTTTGAAAGATGCCATCGGTTTCAACCAGGTAGAACATGGCCATAGGTTCCCCGATTTTTGTGATACACAGTCCGGTGATAATGGTGTTGTCGCCATAGGGCAGGTCCAGAACCTCGTTTTTAATTGTGGTAAAATTGGCAGAAACAGAGTATCTGAAGTCACCCCGTGTCTCTCGCCAGGTCAGGTCCAGTTCAATTCCGGAGTTCTTCAGGCTCCCTGCGTTGACCCAGGGGTTACCTCCATCGTTACCGGTTGCAATGAGAATCGGGAAGGTAACCAGCACATCTTCTGTAATGGAGATGTAGTAGTCTGCTGAAATCTGCAGTTTGTTTGAGAGAAATCCGGCATCAACACCGATATTTGTCTGTTTCGATGTTTCCCAGGTCAGGTCCTCATTGACCAGCTCCCGTTGTGTGGCACCACTTAATATTGTTTCGGTGTCGGTTCCAAATACTGCAAGCGGGAATGTGGTCATGCTCGCTATATAATCATATTGTCCGCCGAAGGCGCTGTTTCCCAATTCACCATAACTGGCCCTTGCCTTCAGGTTATCGATCCAGTCAACATTAAAGAACTCCTCTTCACTCATCCTCCAGCCGGCAGAGAGGGATGGGAAATAGCCTGTCCGGTAATTGGGGCCAAACTGGGAAGTTGCGTCTCTCCTTAATGTTGCACTGAGGAGGTACTTTCCGTTGTAGTCATAATTTACACGCCCGAAATAGGAGATGCGGTAAATCTCATTGCGAAATCCTCCAACTTTGGGACTGGTGGATCCTGCATCAAGGACATCAAGATACTCCCCACCTGCTACAAAAATATCCTGATAATGGCCATTTATCTGATCGTAAGCTTCCCGCTGGTAACTTGAACCAACGATTGCATTGATCGTATGTCCGTCAAAACTCTTATCGAACGTAACAAGGTTATCAAAAAGGAAGGATTGGTACCTTGCTCTGTTATCATAGACAAAAGATGGTTGGTAGGGCAGGTTTAGGGTAAAGTCACCCTCCTTTCGTAACATATGGAATGCATCGAAACTGGATTCATAACCCACGGTCATCTTATATTTCAGAAACTTAAAGATCTGTGCCTCTGCAAACAGATTACCACGGATACGGGCGTTCTGCTGACGCCGTCTGACAAGCTCCTGGATGGCAATGGGGTTGGTTCCAAAAGTACGGGCTCTGGCTTCATCTCCGAAACCGAATCCTCCGAAATGTGTTGAGTCATACACAGCAATATCCGGTGTCATACGCATCACATCTGTAATTGCATTGCCTCCGCTGTAGGGTGTGACTGCGGTATTGCTAAAGGCAAAGTTCTCGCCCACGGTAAGTATGCCTTTTGTGGCTTCAGTATTTACCCGAATACTATATCTCTCGAGGTCTGTGCCAATGAAAGTACCGGTGTTCTTCAGATAGTTTGCAGAGACAAGGTAGCTGCTGTTCTCACTTCCTCCTGAAATTCCCAGGTTGTAATCGTGTGAGAAGCCTGTTTGCAAACCCTCCTTCTCCCAGTCGGTATTGTTGTCATAATGATCCTGCCTCTGCCTGCCGGCATTGTCATAGGCCATGTCATTATAGTAGAAGAAATCGGTTGTATCCATCAGGTTCAGTGCCGGTAATTTTTCCATACCGAATTTGGCTGAAAAGTCAATCATTGGTTCACCAGCTTTACCTTTCTTTGTGGTGATAATAATTACCCCGTTGGCAGCCCTGTTTCCGTAAATGGCTGCTGCAGAGGCATCTTTCAGTATCTGAACCGATGCAATGTCATTCACGTTCAGGTCCCTGATGCCGCCTGTTGTGATGAAACCATCAATCACATACAGGGGGTTGTTGTTGCTGATGTTGCCGATTCCCCGTATAATAATATTGGGTTCACTGCCGATCTCACCATTTGAACGCACGGTTACACCTGAGGCAAGTCCCTGGATAGCGTCTCCCACTGAAAGTGACTGGGCATCCTGGAAAGCGTCTGTGTCAACCACTGAAACAGCACCGGTAAGGTCCTTTTTCTTGACTGTACCATAACCAATGACTACCACCTCCTCCATGGAGGCGATATCCAGCTCAAGGACTACGCTGATTGAAGTTTGTTGCCCTACAGCTATCTCCTGTGAGAGGTAACCAACATAAGAGATTATCAGGACAGCATTCTGGTCTGAAACAGTAATGGTATAGTTCCCATCAATGTCTGTGACAGTTCCGTTTGAGGTGCCTTTCTCCATTACAGTAGCCCCAGGCAGTGTCTCTCCGGAAGATTCGGTAACCTTTCCGGTTATCTGGTTATCCTGTGCATTGATTATGCCAACAAAAAAAATTGACAGGATAACGAAGAGTAACTTACGTTTCATAGTTAGATTAGGTTTTAGTTAGTATAAAAAACTAATTTGTACACAAGTTACGGAACGGATGTAATGACCATTTTGTACATTTGTTCAGATTTTGGGTACTCACGTTCAATCAGGTCAATTCTTGCGAAATATAGCTTCATATATCAATTTATGGATGATCCTGGCCCTGCTATTCTTTGCTCCGGGCCTCTATGGTTCCGGCAGAGAGATCTATGCTGATCTTCAGTTTAATCAGATCACATCCATACAGGGATTGTCAAACAATACGGTATTTAGTATCATCCAGGATAAGGAGGGTTTCATCTGGATAGCCACAAGGCAGGGGCTGAACAGATATGACGGACACGAGATTACATCCTATTACCGGGACGGGATATTGACCATTCCCGGGAACCACATTCCACGGCTTTGCGTGACAGAATCGGGGGATCTGTTTATAGGAACCCTGCAGGGGGGTGCGGTTTATGAAAAGTTGACAGATTCATTTACCGAATTACTCTGCAGGCAAAAATCCCTGGGAAATGTTGCCAGTATGATTGAATTGTCATCCGGTGAGGTTTTGATATCCTCTGACGTGGGCCTTTTTCTGGTCAACCGGGAGAAGCAGATCAGACAATTGGGAGGATACAGCCAGTTCAGGGACCTTTGTGAGTTCAGAACGGGGGTGATCTGGGGATTGTATGGAAATGAAATCCTGGTGATGAATGTGGAGGGTGAGATCATCAGGAGATACTCAAATGCAATGGGGAATGTGGCCGGTTTCGACATGTCCTCTTCAAATGTGGAGTGCCTGTTTAAAGACTCCTCAGGAAAGGTGTGGCTTGGTACCAAGAGGGACGGACTGGCTTATTACGATTATGAATCAGATGAGTTTCATTCCCTTAAACTACAGCGGGGTGTGAACCCCATCGAAGATAATTTTGTGCGGACCATCAGCGAGGATGCAAACGGCAGGCTGTGGATAGGTACGGAATCGGGTCTGTACATCTATGATGCCTCCGCAGAAACTTTTCAGTTTTATGGTCAGAATTTTAATCTGTATGAAAAGGGATTGAACGATAAGGCCATCTATTCAATCTTCAGGTCAAGGGATGACATGATGTGGATCGGGACCTATTTTGGAGGGGTCAACTATACAACCCTGAGGCCGCAGGGTTTCAGAAGGATATATGCAGATGGAGGCCATAAAATCCTGGGTGGAAATGCGGTTAGCGAGATTATTGAAACTTCGGATAAAAAATTATGGATTGCCACTGAGGATGGTGGCATCAGTATTCTGGATCCCGGTACCGGAACATTCTCTTACCTGAAACATACCCCGGGGGATCCGGGCTCTTTGTCTTCCAATAATGTACATGCACTGGAGGAGGATCATGAGGGGAATGTATGGATCGGTACATTTATCGGAGGACTGAACAGGTATGATGCACAGAGCGGACATGTGGAGCGCATTGAGCTCTCCCCCCCGGTAAATATGGAAGAGGATGTCTATTCCAAATCCCTCTTCTCTATTCATATCGATTCAAAGGGGCGGATCTGGGTGGGCTCTATTGAGGGCCTCTATATGAAAGAGATAGAGGATGATCAGTTTAAGATCTGGAAACCGGAACTGTTCAACAACAACTTCATTTATCATGTAGAGGAGGATCATTCGGGCAACATATGGGCCTGTAGTTATGAACAGGGTATTTATAAGATTGACCCCGACATGCATGTTTTAAACTACCGGAAGGGGACCAACAGGGATATACTGAGTGACAGATTCATATTTTGCTATTTTGATTCGGAAGGATTTACCTGGTTCGGGAGCGAGGAGGGCGGTCTGCTGAAATACGACCCGGCCAGGGATCATTTCACATCCTATGGCGTGGAGGAGGGGCTTCCCAGTAACACGGTATATGCCATCGCAGAGGATTTGGAAGGTAAGCTCTGGCTAAGTACTGGCAGGGGGCTCTCTATGTTGGATCCCCATTCAGAACAGTTTGTGAATTATACAGGGAATGACGGATTGGTCAGCAACCAGTTTAATTTCCGGTCCGGACTGCTTACATCATCCGGAATCATCTATTTCGGAGCTGTGAACGGGTTGACCTATTTTGATCCTGGGAAGCTGGAGAAGCCAGACACCAGACCTGTCATCCACTTTGTTGATTTTAAGTTATCAAATGAATCCCTTGAAGTTGGAAAGGAGGATATTCTTACCACCCATATTGATTTTCAGGAGGAGATCACTCTGAGATACAGGCACAAAGTGTTCACATTTGATTTTGTGGCATTGAACTATTACGCTCCCGGAAATACTGAATATGCTTTTTTTCTTGAGGGACTGGAAGAGGGATGGAATTATGTAGGAAATCAACGCAGTGCCACCTATACAAACCTCTCTCCCGGAAAATATATTTTTCATTTAAAGGCTTCAGCGGGTGGAGGTGTCTGGACGGGAGAGGAGCGAACGGTATCACTTCATATGAAGCCTCCCTTCTGGTTATCTGTATGGGGATATATTCTATACGGATTCCTTATTGTCTCTGTAACACTAATGTCTGTACGCTTCTATATGGTAAGGCAAAGGGAACTGATGAACATAAGCCTTGCAAAAATGGAAAAGGAGAAAAATGAAGAGATAAGCAAGCACCGCATCAATTTCTTCACATACATCAGTCACGAATTTAAAACTCCTCTGACCCTGATCATTGCCACACTGGAGCATGTGATGAGTGATGAAAACCTGTTGCCGGCCATGAAGGATTACGGGACCCTGATGAAGAAAAATGCAACCCGGCTTCTGGTGCTTATTAGCCAGTTGATGGATTTTCGTAAAATTGAAACCGACCATGTAAGGCTCAAATTCAACAGGGGTGATGTTGTTGCATTTATTCAATCAACCTTTGAATCCTTCAATCCGTTGATGGAGAAGAGATCTGTCGAAGGTACCTTCACTACAAACCGGGACTCCTATATTACATTTTTCGATGCTGATAAGTTTGAAAAGATACTGACCAACCTGCTTAGCAATGCCTGTAAATCATTTGAGAAGCAGGGGAAGATTGATGTGGATGTAAGAATCTCTGAGAGAAGTCACCTGGCCAGTCCGGAATCGGAGAAAACCGGGAGCATCATCATCACAGTCACAGATAACGGGCAGGGCCTCACCGCGGAGAACAGGAAGCATATTTTTGAGCCATTTGTCTCCTCCGACTCCCGGGAGTTCCCGGGCAGCGGCATCGGGCTCTCTCTGGTTCACAGCCTTGTGAAATACCTGGGCGGGAAAATTGTAATGACCTCTCCCCGTGCTGGTGGGACCAGGGCCGTTGTTCAGTTACCCCTGGTGCATAACCCGGATCCGGGACTGATCCAGGATGACCGGTTCATTGAAAAGAACACAAGCTTTACGCCGGATGATGTGCTGCCAGACTACAAGTCGGAGCCTTTCGTTGAATTTGATGTTCAGGATCATGCTTCAGTGACAAAGTATGAGCTCCTGATCGTTGAGGATAACATGGAACTGGCCTCTTTCCTCAAGCACCATTTCTCAGGTGTATTTAAAGTAATCATTGCCGGAAACGGAGAAGAAGCATTGAAAAGGATTAAGAAAGCTCAGCCTGATCTGATTATAAGTGATATCATGATGCCGCATATGGATGGGTTCAGGCTCTGTAATGCAGTAAAGAATTCCATCGAAACCTCTCACATCCCAATGATTTTGCTGACCTCAAAGGTTGATGCAGAATCCCGTGTGGATGGCCTTCTTCTGGGGGCTGATGCATACATTTCCAAACCTTTTAACCTGAAGGAGCTGGATCTGCAGGTCAGAAATATCCTCCGGTCACGCGAAAACCTGCGCAAACACCTTTCAGGAACTGATTCGTTCAGCGAAACAACAGACAGCCTCGGGAACAGGGACCAGGTGTTTATCAAACAACTTTCGGATACCGTTTTCAGACACCTGGATGACGGTAGATTTGGCGTGGACCAGTTCTGCAAGGAGATGAATGTTAGCAGGACCCATCTGCATATGAAGCTAAAGAAGATGACGGGTTTGACCTCCTCCGAGTTTATCAGGAACATCAGGCTCAAAGAGGCAAATAAACTGCTGTTAAAGGGCGAATTCTCAGTCTCTGAGATTGCCTACAGGGTGGGGTTCAATGATCCGGCCTATTTCAGCAGAGCATTTAAAAAGTTGTTTAACAAGAATCCCTCTGAAGTAAACTCCAGCTCTGTTCAGGGCTGATCATTTCCGGAAAAAACTAATTTCAGGAAGAATTCTTACTGCATGAGCGGAAATGAAGTTGATATTATCAATGGTGTGATTTCAGGGGATCACACCAAAGATCACTCAAAAAGAGAAGGTTCACTACGGACTGATCCGCAGTGAACCTCTTCAGTTTAACTTGTAAGAACCTCTTCTAAGAAAAAGGTACTACGACTTTGGAACAAAGGTCATTCTTAAGAAGTGGGTGGGCTTGTCTGCCTTGGATCCGGCAGTGGTGGAGATAAATATTCCAAGCACCATTTTATCAGGGGTAATCTCGAAAACGATATACTTCCTGGTAAAGTCCATCACCCCGATAAACTCTCCTCCTGCAATCTCCAGCACAGTGACACCATCCCATGTAACATCAGATGATTCCTCAGGGGTATCCTGATCAGTTACTTCAAGTGTCAGCCCCGCTGCTTCTGCATAGGTAAAGGTGGCAGCTGCCGGAGTAAACGGGCAAAGCACCACAACATCCTCTGCTGATGGCCTGTATTCCAGCTGGTTGAGCATAGCAAAAACCAGGTCAGTTACCACGCTGTCATTCTTCACATCATGCGTGTAGGTTCCGTCATGCTTGAAGATAAATTCATCCTCATATTCACTTGGAAGGCCAATCAGACCCAAAATTCCATCTGGCAGAGGTTCCTGAAACTCCATATCTGCATTGGCATAGTAAATTCCATCACCTTCCGATGCAGTGGGACTGAAGACCCATGTCTTGCCATCGGCCATGGAGGAACCACCGGTCAGCATCTCCATTTCGGAGGCTGCAATGGTCACTTCGGTCGATGCATCGGCTGTACCTCCCTCACCGGTGACGGTGCAGGTGGCTGTAAAGCTGCCTGATGATGCATAGGTGTGAACCGGGTTCTGCTCTGTACTGGTCTCACCATCACCAAAATCCCATGCATAGCTGTCTGCATTGGTGGCGGTTGCTGTAAAGGCTACCTGGTATCCGTCAACACTGGAGAAGACCTGCAGGGTTGGTTCAGGAACCGGATCTCCACAGGAGTAGGCGAGAATTGCCAGGACAACAAAAGTTGTGAACCTGGTAAGAAATGCTGTTGTTTTTTTCATAATCTGTATGGTTTAAAGGTTGGTATTGGTTTATATTCAAAATAAGTTATACAATGTAATGCTATTTATAATATGTGAACTACTCTTTTTTTAACCCTTTTATGACTTTTCATAACCATTTCCCCATTTTCAGGTAAAAATAGTATCTCACAGATGCTCTTTAAAGAAGGCGTCCATGTAATACTGGCAATAGGCATTGACCTTCTGAGACAGGTCCATGGTGTGTGGCCACCCCTTCAGCCTGTGGTACTCATTGGGGACCCCTGCGATGTTTAACCACCGGTGCAGGGAGTCGGACTGGCCCACCGGAACCGTGCTGTCCAGGGTGCCGTGAAATATCAGCGTCGGTGGGTCATCCCGGGAGATGTGTGTACGGGGTGAGGAGATTCTGTAAAGTTCCGGAGCATCCTGGTAGCCCTTACCAAGAAATTGTCTGACTTTGCTGTGGTTGCGGGCATCTTCGGAGGTCAGGTCAGCCGGTCCGTATAGATTCACAATGGCCTTCACCTTTTCGCCGGTCCCATTATTGCACGCACCCCCAAACACCTTCTCATCAGCATAGGCCACCATCATGGCCAGGTGGCCACCGGCCGAACCTCCAACCAGGGCGATCCTCTCCGGATCGATTGAATATGCTTCAGCATGGCTTCTGATCCACTTCACGGCACATTTTACATCCTCCACAGCCGCCGGGTATTGTGCAACACCCGATAACCTGTAAGATACAGTGACTGTGACATATCCTTTCTCTGCATAGTCGATCAGGTAGGGCAGGTAGTCGGATCTTTCTCCCCCTGACCATGATCCGCCATGGATAAAGATAAGGATGGGTGCCGGATCTTTTAACTCCGTTTTTCTGTAAATGTCCAGCTTCAGGGTGATGGTGTCCACCTCCTTATACACAATATCCTTCCAGGCCCGGATGTTGCTGGGAACAGGAGGTTCTCTGTCGATCAGATCAAGGAAGCCCAATGCATAAGCTGCTTTCAACATGGTTTCGCTCCTGTAGCCCTTTGGTGGTTTCAGGGGACGGTCAGCTTCGCTGGATTCCTGTCCGGATCCGGGGGAGTGAATAACCAGCAGTAAAAGGAGCGCAGTGGAAGCTTTTCGGATCATCCCTGTTGCATGTTGAATCATCATTGGCTTATCAATTCAAACTTTGCCATCACCTCTCTCCAGTTGGTGAAGATGATCCCCTCCTTCTCAAAAAAACTTTTCAGGCCGGGATCTGAAAACATCTCATATTCCCACACCCGCTGCTGCCATGAATTGGTGATGGTCTTAAGCGCTTCTGTCTCCACCGAAGGATGAAAAACAATCTCGATCAGACCGGGAGAGAGTGTGCTGACCATGGTTTTGAACTTGTCCATGACATCATCATAGCTCTTCCCTTTGGGTACCCAGGTGATATAGTCGAGTTTTGGAAGGGTGTATGCATTCATGATTTCAATGACCCGCTCATCGATGGGGTAACCCGCTTCACGTAACTTGCTGACAAGCGCTGTATCTGCAAAATTGAGTGCATTGGCCGGAATATGATACGCTTCTGCAACTTTCAAAAACAGATTCAGATAATCGGGATGACTGAAGAGTGTTCCCATGTGGGAGTCGATGTGATCGGGCTGGTACCCCAGGGCGATGGATCGCTCAATCTGTGCCCTGATCTCCTTCTCAATCTCTTCGGGTGTGGCATTCGTCAGCACTTCAGGTACACTGCGCCATAGCATGCCATCCGGGTCGATCAGGCCGGGCACCGAGTCGGGATCAGATACGGGTCCCCACCGGTAATGCTTCCATTCGCTGGTGAGGGTCAGGTGCAGTCCCACATCTTCACCGGGATGTTCAACTGCCCACTGGATGAATTCATCAGCTTTTGGGCAGGGAACCATCACAGCGGTTGACTGTATATGGTCGTTTTCAAGCAGCTCTGCAGTTGCCAGGTTGGCAGCCCCGCACATCCCCGCATCATCGGCATGGAGTATGATGACCCGCTTGCCCGGAGGAAATCCAAGTTTTTCGGCCCAGGTTTCTGCTTCACCCTGCCTCTTCTGATCAACGCAGGAGGTGAAAATAGTGCCGGTAGAGATGAGCAGGACCATGATTCTGAAGAATCCCTTTTTTATCAATGTTTTCATCATGGATGTTTCGTTAATTCGTGTTCTAATATAATTTATTATTTACTGATGGTGTATTTTCCTGTGGTATATGCATCGGTTCTGATCACCACCATCTCTTTCTCTGTATCAAAATAGTAAACTTCAGGATCGTTGAGGATCCGCTGATCCAGGGTGACCTCTTTTGGGGCTGACGGGCAGTGCAGGTTCAGGATATGAGGTTTTTTCAATCCATTTATAGTGACCTCAATGGATGTTTCCGTTTCATTCACAAAAATTTCTGTTCTTTCCTCGTTACCGGGATGGTGAAGCGTGTAACTGCTCTTCCCGGACGGATAGATCCTTAATGTGAGAAAACCTTTGGAGTGCTCATCTCCGATTCCCGTATAGGATCTCTCAATATGCATGGGGATGATGGCACCCTCCCGGATATAGACCGGGTACTCATCCATTGGAAACTCCCTCTCAAATTGAACGGGTCCATTAATAACCTCCCGGTAATCAAACCAGTACCGCCATTTTCCGGCAGGTAACAGGACCTCCCTTTTCAACTCATCCCTGTAGATGGGAGCTACCAGCAAATGATCCCCAAACATATATTGGTATTTTCCCCGTATGGGGCGCTGCAGCACCGCTCCTCCCAGATGTGCTTCAGCAACAGCACTGTAGATGTATGGGACCAGTTCGGTATGCAGCCATGCATATTCACGGATGATCTCCAGCTCCCGGGAACTTCGTTTCCACAGTGCCCGCTCTCCGTGTCCCCCATTCAGGAAGAGTCCGCAGAAGGTGGAGAACTGTGCCCAGCGGATGTAGAGGCGGGAAGGGATCGAATCGCCTGAGAATCCTGCGATATCAGAGCCCACCACGCTGTATCCCAGTTTTGCACTTTCAAGAATGCTCTCAATGGCGGACTCGAAACCTTCGATGCCTCTCAGTGCAATATCCTTTTGACGGGATTCACCCTCTTTATCCTGACTCCCTGCACTCCAGTGGTGTTTCTGGTCCCCGACCCAGTTAACAGGGGAGGCATCGATGGGCGCAAAGCCCTCGGGATGAAAGCCGCGGTCGATGGAGCGGGAGAGGGTGACAAATTCAGGGTTCTGTTCCAATCCATGCTGGTACTCCTTCCGGTAGTAAAGGTCCATGTACTGTCGCGTGGTTGTCACCCCTTTGTAAGTTCTCATGTAGGGGAGGGGCAGGGGACCTGCTTTGCTGTGGAAAAGCGTGGCAGAACCATCCAGTTTCCATCCATCAATGCCATAATCCAGGAGATTCTGCTGTAGACCATGCCACCAGTTAACAGCTTCCGGATTGGTATAATCGATAAATCCTCCGGTTCCCTTCCACCAGTCGATCCGGGCTCCCTTGCCCGCGAGATAGTTGCTGTCACGGGCCACCTGGTACCACGATTCTGAATCTTCAATACCGGTATCATCGTTTTGGCTGTTCACCATGGGGGTCATCCAGAGCACCACCCGGTATCCGCTATCCTGAAGTTTTCCAAACCACCTCTCTGGTTCGGGATAGCGCTCCTCATCCACCCGGAAATCATTGTACCTTAAACTCCACGGACTGTCCAGCAGGATGGTCCTGACCGGGATGTCATGGGCAGCATACCCTTCCAGCAATTCATCAACCCTCGTGGCTGTATTGTCATCATCCTCCCAGAGCCAGCACTCCAGGGCCCAGGCCGGGGTAAGTGGTGGATTGCCGTGGCGCTGACCGTTAAAGGGCCTCCCCCTGAAGGGATAGGAGAATAGAAAAAAGATCAACAGCAGGAGCGTCCCGGTTGTGATTCCGGCAATCTTCCAGAGTCTCTCTCTCCTCTGCCCGCTCATATTCCGTTAGTTTTAATTAAACAGGTAATCTGACTGCAACTGACTTGAATGATTGACTCTGTCTCGATTTTATGGAATTTTAACCAATACTTATAATAAATTAACCCTATTATCTGACGTAGAGTTAGCATATTAAAAATTTGGTTAATATTACTTGTAAAACTACTAAAAACTTGACAATGTGATTCTGTCTTCATAAGTTTATCTGACTTTTGCTTGTACTGTACCTGAACTACACATACTAAACTAAAACTATGAACAACCATCTTTTTTTGCCAAAGCTGCTGAAGCGCTTGCGTTCGGCAGCCCTTTGTGCATGTCTGCTAACCGGGCTCCTGCCTGTGAGTCAGGTCATGGCCCAACAATCCTTTGCAGTCTCAGGAACAGTGACATCTGTTCTGGATGGAGGCGCTCTCCCCGGAGTCAATGTGGTCATTAAAGGAACACGAACAGGTGTGATTACCAATAACAATGGGGAGTATTCTATTGAAGTATCTGGTACCCAGGCGATCCTGGTTTACTCTTACATAGGTTATGAAACCAGGGAGTTAACCGTCGGGAATCAGAGAATCATCGATGTGGCCCTGGCAGAAAGTGCCGAGCAGCTGGAGGAGGTGGTTGTCACTGCACTGGGTATTACCCGGGAGGAGAAGTCCCTCGGTTTCTCAGTGGGGAAAGTTGCCGGTGAGGAGATCAACCGGGTGGTGAATGAAAATGTGTTGAACTCCCTGGCAGGAAAAGTATCCGGAGTTGTGATCAACTCAACCGGGGGAACCGGATCGTCGGTGAACATGGTAATCAGGGGGGCAGGTTCCCTGACCACTGATAACCAGCCGTTATTTGTAGTAGATGGTGTTCCCATGATCAATACTGTCAACAACACTACCCAGTTCGGTGAAAGAAACATTGTGGATTATGGGAATGCAATTTCAGACATCAATCCTGATGATATAGAGAGTATTTCTGTACTGAAAGGAGCAAGCGCAGCGGCCCTGTACGGTTCACGGGCAGGCAACGGGGTTATAATGATCACTACTAAATCGGGAAATAGAGCCAGTGGCATGACAGTGAATGTGACCTCCAATACCGTATTCGACCGGCCCTATAAATACTTTGAGACCCAGAAGCATTTTTCCTCCGGTTATTTTTCATTCACACCCGAGAACTACCCGGGGTCTGTAATGAAGATCTCGCCTGCACAGGCAGCTGGTGCCGGGATCGAGTGTGATAAAGGATATTATGCCCTGCAGTGGCACAGTCCGAAAGATGCCCTTGGGAATCCTGTACCCATTGAGGTTGTCTCCAATCCCGATAATGTAGCCAACTTTGTTCGTACCGGGATCACCACTACCAACGGGCTCTCTGTTGCAAACCATACAGAGCTTATGGACTACAGGATCGGCTATGCCAACATGAGCCACCAGGGGATTGTTCCCAACACTGATCTTTTCAAGAACAGCCTCTCCCTTGCAGGGACGGTAAAGGCCACAAAAAAACTGACCATCAGTTCAAACTTCAACATCAATCGCTCCTGGTCTGATAACAGGCCCTCCAGCAACCGGGGGACCAATCCACTGGAGTGGGCCTACAAGGTGCCCCTCAACATCCCCATCTCGGAGTTGGAGGACTACTGGGAACCAGGACAGGAAGGGGTTCAGCAGAGAACACCTTATAACGGAGTCTATGACAATCCCTATTTCCTGGCCTATGAAGTGAACAACAGCTTTACCCGGGACCGGGTGTATGGGAACCTGAAGGCCCTCTGGCAGATCCTTCCCGAACTGAGCCTGATGGGGCGCTATTCCCTGGACAGGTATAGTGAAAAGAGAGAGACCAAGATCGGACCCAGTTATTCAAGGGAACCCAACAACGGAGCATACGGGGTGGTGGATTTGATGAACTATGATCGCAACGCAGACTTTCTGCTTTCATACACCAGGGAGCTTAGCGCTCTGAGTTTTACGGTTTCAGGAGGAGGAAATGCCCGGTATGCGAAAGGGTCTTCCCTGAGCAACTCTTCCAAATCCAAGGCGGGGCTGATCGTGCCGGGTGTATATACCGTAAGTAATATTAAGTCGGGATCCCTTAATTACGGGAGTGGTTGGTCCCAGATGGCCGTTTACAGCCTCTATGGCCTGGCTAACCTCTCCTTTAAAGATATGGTTTATCTGGACCTGACTTACAGGAGTGACTGGGCCAGTACCCTTCCAAAGGAGAACTGGCGTTATGACTACCCCTCTGTCTCCCTGAGTATGCTGATCAATGAGATGGTGGACCTGGGCCGCAATGTAAATCTTTTTAAACTGCGGGGAGGAGTGGCAGACGTAGGGAATGGAACCCATCCTTATAATCTTGTTGCAACATATGGAAATGTAGGACAGTGGGGTGATGCCACAAGGCTTTCAGTACCGGGAAAAGTCTATAACAATGCAATGAAGAATGAAGACGCCATATCCTGGGAATTTGGTACTGACCTACGCATGTTCAATGACCGGATCAGGTTTGAAGGTACCTATTTCGAAGCGGATAATCGCGATCAGATTTACGATGTACGCTTTGCCAGTTCCACCGGATACCCCGTGAAAACAATAAATGCCGGTCTGATTGAGAGTAAAGGATTGGAACTCCTTGTGGGGGGAACACCGGTAAGAAACAACAACTGGACCTGGGATATTACTGCCAACTTTTATCGTGACCGGACCACCCTGACGGAGATAGCTGAAGGAGTTGAGCTGATCCGTTTCTGGAATGATGCAAAGGGGGGGGCATGGACCTATGAAGGGGATCAGATTGGAGACATCTACGATTCCAGGGTGATTACTGTAGAGGATCCGGAATCGCCTTACTATGGCTATCCAATTATCGGGGGTAGCGATAACGAGTGGCAGGATATTAAGAGTGAGGATACCAGGAATAAGATTGGGAACTATAATCCCGACTTTTTGCTGGGCCTGCAGACTTCGGTTACTTTCAAGGGTTTTAGCCTTAACATGACATTTGACTGGAGGAAAGGCGGGCAATTTGTTTCACAGACCTACAGGTACATGGCCGAGAATGCCAATTCGCAACACTGGCTCGACCAGTTGATCCACCCGGGTAACAGGACAGGTAAAGAGCTCAGAGACTGGCTGGTGGCCAACGAGGATGAGTATATCAGGAACGGATTTCATGTGGTGGGTGGCCCCACCCCCGAGTATGGGGGATTCCCTGAGAGCTGGAGTGGCGTGACAGTCAATGATGGTTATTTTATTCCCGGGGTGATTGAAGTACCTGATGGCGAAGGGGGAGTAACCTATGTGGAACACCTGGGAGAGAACATGGGTGAACCGAATGGCACCACAGTGATGCCCTACATTGTGAGTTATCCGTGGGGTTTTACAGCACCTTCCACATTTGACTCGGACTTTGTTAAGCTAAGAGAGATATCGCTCTCCTACCAGCTTCCCATTTCACTGGTCAGCCGAATAGGTATAAAGAATGCCTCTGTATCGGTCTTTAGCCGGAACATCATGCTCTGGACCAAGGCCAAGATCGGGATCGATCCGGAACGCGCCTTCCAGGCCGAAGCCGGACACTTCAAACAGGGAATTGAAAGGTACAATGTGGAACCCTGGGTCATGCCCGTTGGAATCAAGTTAAACCTGACTTTCTAGAAATGTTAAAAACGGATAATATGAAATCTACCCGAAAATATAACAAGTACTTTTTGATCCTTCTCTCCATACTGCTTGTCTCATGCATGGATATGGAGGAGATCAATAGAAATCCTAATGGTGTAGACCCATCCATAGCGCATCCCGACCTGCTGATGAGCACCATCATTACCGAAACCGGAAAGATGGTGGTTGGCCTGGGCTATGGCCATCTGGCCGGAGTGATGCAGCATACACAGAAAGATGGTTGGAGTGGTGGCCATAATTCGTATGATTGGGGACCCTCCGACCAGGACTGGGGCGGATACTACGCGATCCTTCGAAATGTTGATGAGATGTACCGTAAGTCAGTGGAGAGAGATCTGGAATTTCAGCAGGGAGTGGCCCTGATATTCAGGGCTTATGTCTTTGGCCTGATTACTGACCTGTGGGGAGATGCTCCATATACTAATGCCCTGAAGGGTTACCTGGGAGGGGAGGAGTACCTCGTGCCAAAATTTGATTCTCAGGAATTGATTTATGCCGGTATTCTGGCAGATCTGGATAGTGCCAATACCAGGCTTTCACAGAAGAGCAGTGCCTATTTGCTGGGAAGTGTTACAGCTGTTCAGGATGTACTTTATCAAGCCAATGTAGAGCGTTGGAGAAAATTTGCCAATTCACTGGCTCTTCGCTATTACATGCGGTTGTCAGAAAAACAGCCTGAGATTTCACGGGCAGGTATTGAGATGATTGTGGGTGATCCGGAAGGATATCCGATCATTCTAAATACCTCTGATGATGCCAGTATGTTATATCCGGGAACCAGCGATCTGGATTCCTGGCCGGCAAATACTATTTTTGACGGCACGGGGGGAAGTAACTTCAGACGATTAAAGATGTGTGCCACCCTGGTGGATACCTTACAGGGGCTCAATGATCCCAGGCTGGGACTTTGGGCAGCAAAGATTGACATACCCCTCGTGGTGGTAGATGCACCTGCTGACAGGGATGAAATTGTGGACGGGGTCCGCTATGTTGGACCAGATGTGGTTGATCCCTATGTGACCTCCCTGGGATTCCAGGTGGACGAGGATCCCGAGTATGTAGGGCTTCCTCCGGCATGGTCTATTATTCCCCAGGCCTATAACCTGAACCCCAACCTGGAGCAGGCTCCGCATAACCCTCATGCTTCTCACCTTAATGACCGTTATATGAATGCTTCCGGGGATCTTCTGGTCTCCAGGATGATGAGTGCCGCAGAGGTACACTTTATCATTGCTGAAGCGGCCCTGAATGGATGGACCACTGAAAGTGCGCAGGAGCATTACGAGGATGCAGTGAAATCCTCTTTTGACGCCTGGGGGATTGGTGGCGTAAGCGATGACTATCTACTTAATGCTGGTGTTTCGTATGAGGGGACCACAGAACAAATTATGGAGCAGAAGTGGATTGCAAGCTGGACAGCTGCTGCTGAATCGTGGTTTGATTACCGCAGAACCGGTCTTCCCGCCCTGCAGCATGGAACCGAAGTGAAACGGGATGCCCTTCCAATCAGGTTTTACTACTCGGTGGAGGAGATGGACTACAATCTGGAGAATACACTGGAAGCCATTGACGGGCTTGAAACAACCGGGTTTTCTGCCGAGGATGGTAAGAACAGCGCCTGGTCGAAGATGTGGCTTCTGCAGGGAACAGGAAAACCTTATTAGATGAAACGCAGATATTTTACAGGATTCCTCCTGGTAGTTGGGATCCTTCTTATACAGGGTATACAGACACCATGCCATGGACAATCCGAAATCATAGGGCCCTATCTTCAGAGCATGACCCATGAGGAGGTGACCATATGCTGGGCCACCAGTGATGGCTCTACACAGATACTGAAGGATGACAAAGTCAGTCAGCATGTCAGCCAGTACACCCATCATCAATCGATCGTCACGCGGTTGGAACCAGGCTCCACCTATAACTACGATGTGCTGAATGATGGAACGGAGCGGGGCCAGGGGACCATCACTACATTTCCCGGGGGCATTGAACCATTCCGGTTTGCTGTTCTTGGAGACACACGGACCCGCCATGACGTACACCAGAAAATAGTCAACCAAATTATTGATAAAGATCCCCTGTTTGTTGTCAATGTAGGTGACCTGGTCAGCAATGGCAACAGCATGGCGGACTGGGAGCACTTCTTCAGGATCAATGAGCGCCTGATCCGCCATGTTCCCTACTACCCGGTGCTGGGAAATCATGAGCAGGATTCGGACCACTACTACCGTTTCTTCTCCCTGCCGGGAAATGAACGTTACTATTTTTTTACAGTTGGGGATGCCCTCTTCATCATCCTGGATATGGAGGGTCCCGATCTGGAGGCCCCTGCATACCTGGCAGGGGAGAGCCGGGAGGCTTTCTGGACCAACATCAGCAGGGCATATTTTGAGGAGGAGAGGGCATGGCTGGAAAATGTGTTGAATCTGAATGACGATGCCGGATATATTTTTCTCTTTACCCATCCTACCATGTACAGCATCAAGTCAAGCCGTGTTGCCGGTGCAGCGCTGAGAAGGGCCTTCTGGGGAGATATTTTTGAACGGCACGGGGTGACAGCAGTACTGAGCGGACACGACCACTATTATCACCATGCAGCACATGGAGGAACGCATTATATTGTGACTGCAGGGGGAGGAGCCCCGCTCTATAATACCGATGCCATACAGCCGGAGACCGTAGCATATAAGAAAATCGAACACTACATGACGATCGATGTGGGTGCGGAAAAAACCACCCTGAAGGCCATCGATATCAATGGCAACCTGATCGAAGAGATTGTGGTTGACCGGAGATAGTAGGGAATCTCTTACACCAGTCCGGGTATTGCTATATAGCCATATTTATGTTATCTTTATGGTGTGATAAAGCAACAGCATTTTGAGTGGGATGACCAGAAGAATCTGGAAAATGTTGGTAAGCACGGTGTCTCGTTTTTTTTTGCTCAATATGCTTTTGCTGATACCAGCCGGGTTATATTAAAGGATCTGAAACACAGTGTCGAAGAGAATAGATTTTATTGCATCGGAAAGGTTGGAGAGGGTATCATTACAGTCAGGTTTACATACCGTGAGCACAGGATAAGAATAATTGGTGCTGGTTATTGGAGAAAGGGAAAAAAGATTTATGAAGAAAAAAATAAAATATAGTGACGAACCATTGGATGAGGTGAAGATTGTAGAGGATTTTTTACCATCTCCTGATAACCTTGTTTTCAGGGATGAGACTGTGAAAATTACAATTTCCCTAAGTCGTCAGAGTGTTGATTTTTTCAAACAGGTAGCGAAGGATCACAGTACACAGTATCAGAAACTAATTCGCCGCCTGCTTGATGATTATGCTTTCAGGCATCACAACGCCTCTTAACGATGGAGCTTATCCATCTCCAGATCCATTACAAAGATCTGTCTGAAATCCTTTCCGGAGGCATCCTTTACTATAGTGCCGTTACTGTTCTCCATGGGAACGCGCACCGTATAGGCGAGCTGGTTTCCGTCGGGAGAGACCACAAGCTGCTCCCGCTCCGGCATGCCATCGCTTAACCTTGTGGTTTTGCCAAAGCCGGCACCGGACTTCACCCGGGCCATATATAGCTCTCCGGCGCTGATAAAGAAGATCCAGTCACCCGAAGGATGCCACCGGATTGATGAGGCCGCAGCGTTGAGGTTGGTTAC
>JBDLIQ010000005.1:0-70750 GCA_039714775.1 Bacteroidota bacterium | reverse complement strand
AACTTAAGAAAGTCAAAGGGGTGATGAACATCCGTAGAACCAATTAGTCACCACTCACCCTCACCACTCACCAGTCACCAATTCACCAGTCACCCTCACCAATCACCCTCACCAATCACCAATCACTAATACCTGGGATCGGGTTGATAGGGTAGTTTGGCCATTTTTTCCACGGTTAGCCCGGGAAACCCGAACTCCTGGGTGATCTTGCCATAGAGCAGGTAGATGCCATGGCCCTTATAGGGATAGTGCTTCAGGGAGCCGGGGAAGTTCACTACGTCGAAGAACTCACCCTCGGCATCCAGAAAGGTGCCAAAATTCATCCACTGTTTCTGTTTTGTGCGTACATACTTGATGGTCACCATATTGCCCAGCATACGTACCATTTTTCCCAGGTTCTGCAACATCTGGCGGGCCATCACCTCTCCCCGGAAGCTGGTATGCAGCAGTTCAAAAGCTGTGATGGTGACCGGAAAACCAAGCAGCTCCAGCTCATCGTAACTGTTCTCCAGGGCGGTCTGCTCCAGTTGGGGAAGCCTGAATTCCCGCTTTTTAACGGGGAAGAGCTCGCGCATGGGATCTCTCTTCTTCCGGTTCCCAAGAATCAGGTGTGCATCCCACAACAGCTCCTTTTTGCTCTTCCCGGTGAACCGGAGTGCACCAATCCTGATCAGGATCACCACCTGCTCCAGCCCCACGGGCACCCGCTGCAACAGATCCTCAAGACTTTGGAAGTGACCGTGCTGCTCCCTTTCGTCAATGATCATCCCGGCCACCTGCTGCTCCAGGTTCTGCAGATGGATCAGTCCGATGAAGATATCCTTGCCGGTAATGGAGGTTTTGTGCCCGCTCCGGTTCAGACAGGGGAGGTGGATGGCAGCTCCCCAGCGCCGTGCCTCATTGAAGTAGACCCAGGTGCGGTAGTAGCCCCCGAAATTATTGATCACAGCGGTCATAAACTCCAGGGGGTAGTGGACCTTCAGATAGAGCGACTGAAAACTCTCCACAGCAAATGATGCGGAGTGTGCCTTGGAAAAGGAGTAGCCGGCAAAGGAGCTGATCTGCCTCCACACCTCACGGGTGAGGGTGTCGGGATAACCGCGGTCACTGCAGTTGTCAAAAAAACGCTGTGCAATCCGGTCGAACTCCTTTCGGGAGCGGTATTTCCCGCTCATGGCCCGGCGCAGTACATCGGCATCGGCCAGGTCCAGTCCTGCAAAGTGATGACACACCTTGATCACATCCTCCTGGTAGACCATCACGCCGAAGGTCTCCCTGAGCTGTTGCTCCATGATGGGGTGGAGATAGCTGAAACCGGCAGGATGGTGAAACCGGTGGATGTACTCACGCATCATGCCCGACTGTGCCACACCGGGCCGGATAATCGAGCTGGCGGCCACCAGCGTACGATAGCTGTCACACCTGAGCTTGGTCAGCAATCCGCGCATGGCCGGACTCTCAATATAGAAGCAGCCGTTGGTCTCCCCACCCTTCAGCTGTTTCAGTACGGCCCTGTCCTTTTTAAACTCGTCCACCTGGTGTACATCCACCCGGATCCCCCGGTTGCGGTGGACGATCTCGGCGCACTCTTTGATGTGTCCGATGCCGCGCTGACTCAGGATATCCAGTTTCTCAAAACCGAGGGTCTCGGCCACATACATATCAAACTGGGTGGTGGGGAATCCCTTGGGTGGCATATCCAGGGCGGTGTAAGCAGTGAGTGGCTCTTCAGAGATCAGCACACCCCCTGCATGAATGCTCCTCAGATTGGGAAAATCCATCAACTGGCTTCCCGTTTCATAAATGCGTCTGGTGATCTCGTTCTCATTAAGGCTGTTTTCCGGCTCTTTCACCAGCAGATCGATCTCCTCTTTGGGAAGACCGTACACCTTGCCCAGCTCCCGGAAGATGGAGCGGTCCCTGAAGGTGGAGACCGTTCCGATCAGTGCTGTATGTTTCCGCCCGTACCTTTTAAATATATAGTCCAGCACCTGGTCGCGCTCCTTCCATGAAAAATCGATATCGAAATCGGGTGGACTGGTCCGCTTGGGATTGATAAAACGTTCAAAATAGAGGTCCAGATCGATGGGATCCACATCGGTGATGCGCAGGCAGTAGGCCACAATGGAGTTGGCCCCGCTTCCCCTTCCCACATGATAGAATCCGCGGGACATGGAGTACATGATCACATCCCAGGTGATCAGGAAATAGGAGGAGAATCCCAGCCGGTCGATGATCTCCAGTTCATGCCTGATCCGCCTTAGCGCCTCCCTGTTCCCGGAGCCGTAACGGTACGCCATCCCGTCCAGGGCCAGCTTCTCCAGCAAGATTTTGTCATCGAGCGCTGTTCCGGTGAAGGTCCGCTTGTTCTTCACCGTTGTGAAGTCAAAATCGATCCGGCAACCAGCCATGATCTGTTCACTGTTTCGGATGATCGCGGGATAGTCGTCATAGGCGCAGCTCAGCAGATCGGGAGAGAGCAATACCTCAGAGGGATCGGCCTGCTGCTGCGGTTTTAGCTGACTCAACAGGATATTGTGGTCAATGGCCCTCAGGTGCCTGTGGAGGAGGTGATCCCGTTTGTCCAGAAAGGTGACCGGATGGCGCACCACCAGCCTGGACCAGTCCGTGGCCCACCTGGACCGTAGAATCCTGTTCACCTCACCCGGACGCACCCCGATCAGCTCCCGCTCCCGCATCTTCTCTATCCGGTTTCGTTCTTTCCGATTTTGCTCTCTTTGTCGTTTTCGCTGCCTGTTCTGCTTTTGTTGATGATCCTGTTTCTTCTGGTTGTCCTGCTCTTCCTCCCACGGATTTGCCTCGAAATCGTAAATAAACCAGACATCATCAAGAGGCGGTGCACGGTCGGGCAGGGGTACCCCCGACTCGTTGTGATAGGAGAGCATTTCGTTCAATTCCCTGAAGCCCCCGGGATTCCGGGCAATGCCCGTATAGAGGTAGCGGTCCCCGTTGCGGAATTCGATCCCTGCAACGGGACGGACCCCGTGCCTGTGGCAGGCCCTTACAAAATCGACCATCCCCATGGAATTGTTGATATCGGTAAGCGCCAACGCCTCAATACCCATCCCTGCCGCCGCCTCCACCAGTGTCTCTACGGCCATGGTCCCGTACCGCAAGCTATAATATGAGTGGTTATTTAAGTACATTCGCTCTTCGTTTCTATACTCTCCAATCACCCTCACCAATCACCCTCACCAGTCACCAGTCACCCTCACCAGTCACCCTCACCAATCTACCAGTCACCCTCACCAGTCACCCTCACCAGTCACCCTCACCAATCACCAACTACCTAACTCTTATCTTAACCAATACCTGAACCTGCGATTTTTTAAATTATCCACCTGCTGCCGGTTCCCGGGGGAGGGGTGTGGCTGTTGTTGTGTCGGCTGTTGTTGTGTCGGCTGTTGTTGTGTAATATGTTCTGTGCGCTCCTCCAGGTCACGAAGCTGTATACCACTGGCCCTTTTGACCGAGTCGGCTCCGTAACGCCGGCGCAGTTTGTCTACGGCCAGGTAGAGGTGGACCATCTCCGATCTGTCCTCGAACAGGTTCAGCTGCTGCGCTCCGCGGATCAGCCCGGAAAACCTGACCCCTACCAGCCTGATCAGCATGCGACGCTGGTAAAGCCTGTCGAACAGCTCCCTGGCAATGGGCATCAGCAGGTGATCGAAAGAGGTGTATGGAACCCGTTTCTGCAGGGTGTGGGTGTCGAAATTGGAGTAGCGGATCTTCACCGTTACAATGGAGGTGAGTTTCTCCTCTTTGCGCAGTTGAAAAGCCAGTTTCTCCACCATGGAGGCAAGCAGGTCATGCAGCCCCTCCACATCCATGGTGTCCCGCTGGAAGGTCCTTTCACTCCCGATGGATTTTCTTTCCGAATACTGAACCACGGGGGTGGGGTCGATGCCGTTGGCCTTCTTCCATATAACGATGCCATTCTTCCCCAGCAGGCTCTCCATCATCTCGACAGGGATCTCTCCCAGGGTGCCTATGTTGGCAATACCCATGGAACGCAGCTGGTGGAAGGTGCGGTTCCCGATCATGGGGATCTTCCGGATCGAGAGGGGAGAGAGAAAATGTTTCACCTGCCTGTCATGGATCTCGATCTCACCATTGGGTTTGGCCTCCCCTGTAGCAATCTTCGATACGGTCTTGTTAACAGAAAGCCCGTAGGAGATGGGCAGGCCGGTCTCTTTCACAATGCGCTGCCTCAGTTCATGGCTCCACTGCATGCACCCGAAAAACCGGTCCATGCCGGTAATGTCCAGGTAGTGCTCATCGATGGAGGCCTTTTCATACACGGGTGCCGCCTCTCCAATGATATCGGTCACCATCCGGGAATAACGGCTGTAGGCATCCATGTCCCCCCGGATCACAATGGCTTCACTGCAGAGCGAACGTGCCATCTTCATGGGCATGGCCGAGTGCACCCCGAACCGCCTGGCCTCGTAACTACAGCTTGAGACCACACCCCGGTCCGACATCCCCCCGATGATCACAGGTTTTCCCTCCAGCTTGCTGTTCATCAGCCGCTCCACCGACACAAAGAATGTGTCCAGATCCATATGTACCACCCTCCTCGAATTACTCACTTCGTTTTTATTAATCACCATTCACCAATCACCCTCACCATTCACCAGTCACCCTCACCAGTCACCCTCACCAGTCACCAATCACCCTCACCAGTCACCATTCAGATTTTTTTCCTATCTTTGATTAGATTATAATCATTCTTGTGATTACAATATAATCATTTACACTATTTCATGCAACAACAAATGGGAGTTAATTATGTATTTTGATTCGAACATTAAGCTCCTGCGAAAACGCAGAAAGCGTACGCAGGATGAGGTGGCAGTACAATTGAAAATGAAACGCTCCACCCTGAGCGGATATGAAAACAGGGTGGCCCAACCCGGGCTGGATGTGCTTCTGCTCTTCTCGGACTTCTACCAGATTGCCCTTGATACACTGCTGAAGGTTGATCTCTCCAAATTGAGTGAAACGCAACTCAGGCAACTTGAACATGGCGAGGATGTGTTTCTCCGGGGTGGTAACCTGAGGGTGCTGGCATCAACGGTCAACAGTGAAAACCAGGAGAACATTGAACTGGTTCCTGTAAAAGCACAGGCCGGATATACAACCGGGTTTTCCGATCCTGAGTACATCGGAGATCTGCAGATTTTCCAGCTTCCGTTCCTCTCCAGAGAGAAGAAGTACAGAACCTTTCAGCTGCAGGGGGATTCGATGCTCCCCATTCCTGAGAAAGCGTGGGTAACGGGGGAGTATGTGCAAGACTGGAAGACCCTGAAGACCGGAGAGGCCTGTGTGGTACTGACTGTTAATGACGGGATCGTCTTCAAAATTCTCGAGAACAGCATCGAAAAAGAGGGCAAATTTATTCTCTACTCACTGAACCCGCTTTACGAACCATATGAGATCAATGTAAATGAGATACGGGAAATATGGAGGTTTATACACTTCATCAGCCACGAGATCCCGGAACCTATTATTCCGGAAAACCAGCTCGTCCGAACGGTGGCGGGTATAAAGCAGGAAATGGATCAGTTAAAATTGAGTATGAAACGTCCGGGGAGCGAAAGTTAATTCCTGCCGAAGTCATTGCCAAGCTGAACCTCCTGCTTACGGATCATCTTCAGGTACCTGAGCTGCCCGGTAAGGTATCCCTCTTTCTGTTTTCCCTCTGCCATGCTAATAAACCGGTATTTATCATCGGATGGCAGGTTCAGGGCCTTCATTATATCCTGGCGGGTAAAACCGGAAGGGCTACAGCAACTAAGAAAATCCTGATCGAATGTATCGGTGTAACTCCTGATCATCTGTCTAAGCTCATCGCTCTCCACCGGAATGGAACAGGGGAGCCGGTCGATGGCACCTCCCGCGTACAGCTTTCCCTCCATCTGTTTGGAAAAACTGCTGATCCGGACAACTGCAACAGACTGCACTGTAACAACCATCATTCCTCCCGGATTCTCTGCAACCACTTTAAGCAACATCACTTCGCAACCATACTCCTGTATCTCCTGGTCAATCACATAGGGGATGACAAAGTGTCTCTCCGAATCACGGACATCCTCAATCAACTGCTTGTACCGTGGTTCAAAAATCCTGAGGGGAATGTCCTCTCCCGGAAAAAGAAAAACACCCAGTGGGAAGAAGGGAAGTATTTCAGTTTGTTGCTCCATTCCAATTGGCTCTGAACATTTAACAAATTTTAATTCAAAATTGTTTAACTTTTAACACACCGATAACATCTACCTATACAAATATGAGGCACGCAATGTAGTTTTTTTTACTTTCAAATATGTACTTTGGCTCGGCTTTAGGCCTCACCGAGCTCTCCGCCGCTGGCGGATCGGTTCAACTTAAAACTAACATGTGTTTTACAATAGAAATCCATCTGACCCGAAAAGCCATTGAATCAAGGTTCTCAGTGGACACCTCGGCCCTCTATGATTTCGATTTCAACTATTTTTACAGGGCTTTCAGTAATCCATTGATCCCTGTTATAGCGGGGGATCAACCTGACCGGGCCGGATTGATGGAGTGGGGCCTGATTCCCTCATGGAGCAGGAACCACCTGAGGGCGATGCAGATCCGTAAAGGCACCTACAATGCCAGGGCCGAATCCCTGCATGAGAAACCATCTTTCAGGGAACCGCTTCTTCGTGGCCGCTGCCTGGTTCTGGCACATGGCTTTTTTGAATGGCAGCATCTGAAGGGAGCCCGGATACCCTGGTACATAAAACTAAAAGATGACACACCATTTGCCTTTGCCGGTTTATCTGATCGATGGAAAGATCCGGAAAGCGGAGAGATCCATCGAACCTTTTCCATCATTACAACCGTTGCCAATCCCCTGATGGAAAAGATCCATAACACCAAAAAGAGGATGCCGGTGATCCTCACCCGTGAGAATGAGGAAGCATGGATATCCGGTGATATATCTCTGGGGAGAGCCAGGCAGTTGCTATTACCCTATGACCAGAAAATGATGCATGCCCACGCGGTATCCCCTGCCATTTCAGGAGCCGGGGCCAATCCATCAGACCCTGAAATTATTCAACCCTGCAACTATCCATCGCCCGGAACACTATTCTGAACCTTGAAGGCTATTTATTAAATTGCTGATAATTAAACTCATAAAATCCCAGCTTGAGGTTATCAACAGTTTGTTAATAACTAATGTTTATTCATTGTTTACTTCTAAACCCGATTTTTCTTGGTGCGGGGACAAAAAGCCTATACATTTGATTCTATCAAGTGAGCGATAAAAGGCCACTCAGTTCTTTAAATGATGCAGATCACAAGTAACCGGGGCAACCCGGATACGTGAACATGAGTCACGAGACAGCTAAACAGGTATTGAAGCTGCCTCAGCCGGTCTTCGGACCGGACTGTTGACTGGAATACCAGGTGCGCTGTAACAGGCACACCGGGAGATTCAAAACGGAAACCGTAGAGTACCTGAAAACGCGGAGGAAGTTGTTAGCAGTTGAGCATGAAAAACTGTCTTCGGACAGCCATCATGCAAGTTGTTCGATTCGTCGGACAGCAGCAGGGAATTCAGGGCTTCGGTCAGGTTTTCCGGTCATAATAACAGTAACTTGGCGCGACTTAGCGACTACGGTAGCTAACGAGTGGAATGGGAACCAGATGCAAATTTGGCTCCCATTCGTGTTTTATACCCCTGATCGGTCCAATTTGATGCTGCCGGGATCACTGTTTTGATCAATGCAGGAAGTTTTGCTGTTAATGGCTGCTATAGATCCTACCAAAGTGGTTATTCTTATGCGAAGAGGGGGTGTTATTAACAGAATGAATCCTATTCGCGCCTTCTCTTTTAGCATCACAAGAGACTGTGTGACTGTTCATTGCAGATATTAACACAAAAGCGTTGATATCACGTCAACGCATTACTCTCACATATTTTTGATTTAGCTGTATTTTTGTACCAGAAACATGAACTAACAAAGTTCGTATTGAATAAATTGTGAAGAAATTATTGATTTTCTTGTTCCTTCTTCTCCTCTTCTTTTTTGGTGAGATTGCAATTACCTTATCAGATAAGGGATATCCCTCGTTGCTCAATGACAAGGAGGTGCCACTCTCGTTGATGCTTGATAACCGGTTTTCGGATTACCAGGAGACCGATGTTATAGATCAGAATGTAAACGCTTTTCTGAAGAAGTGGAAAATTCAAGGTGCCAGCCTGGCCATCACCAGCGAAGAGCGGTTGGTGTATGCCAAGGGGTTTGGAATTGCCAATACAGAAACAGGAGAAGTGGTGCAGCCGGGCCACCTCTTCCGGATCGCCTCTGTATCCAAGCTGATTACAGCCGTTGCGGTCATGAAACTTTATGAAGATGGAGCTCTTGATCTTGATGATCAGGTGTTCGGGAAAAATGGAATCCTAAATGACTCTGTTTATCTGACATACAGGGATAACCGGCTTGAGCAGATAACCATCAGGCACCTTCTGAACCATACGGCCGGATGGTCAAGGTATTCGGGCGATCCCATGTTTAGCTCCCTCTACATTGCCAGAAAAATGGATGTTGATGCACCGGCACAGTTCAATGAAGTGCTTCAGTTTGCACTCTCCCGAAGGCTCAATTACAACCCGGGAACCCGGTACAGCTATTCGAACCTTGGATACGGTATACTTGGTGAGATTGTGGCCAGGAAAAGTGGCATGGCTTATAAAGATTACGTGGTGATGAACCTGTTAAAGCCGCTGGATATACATGATATGCACATTGGAAGAAGCTACTATTATGAAAAGTATCCCAATGAGGTTCGCTACCACAGCAGTGCAGGAAAAATGACTGCCTACTCAAAAGATGGCACCGGAGAGCAGGTGCCAATCTATTACGGGGGCAATAACATCGAGTTGCTTGGACCGGCAGGTGGATGGGTCGCTTCTGCTCCCGAGCTGATCAAGTTCCTGACTGCCATCGACGGATTCCCCGAACAGCCCGATATTCTGAAGGAAGAGACCATCATGGCGATGGCTGATTCTGATCAATCAGGAAAGGGGCTTTTTGGCTGGCGGGGTAGTGACAACTATGGTACCTGGTGGCGCACCGGATACCTGACCGGTTCTTCAGCCCTGATGGTCAGACAACAGGATGGACTGAACTGGGTGATCATGATGAATACAAGTACCTACAAGCACTCGAGGATCCACAGGTATGTCTCCGGAATGATGTTCAATGCCGTGAACAGGGTCCATGACTGGCCAACCATTGACCTTTTCAGCATGGAGACCGGAAGCCCTGAACCGATTACCGATATTCCTGCCACGAACCCGAAACTTTAAACTATATTTGGAAGCATCAGTGACCAACCATGGAGCTATCTTCCATCTATCATATTAATTCGGAAAATCTGGCTGACTGCCAGGCTGATATATTTGTCACCACCTTAAGTCACGAGATAAGGTGCCAGACTATTGCCCGGAAGATGGAGAGGCTTTCGTGCCGGAAAATAGCCCTTACCAAGACCGATGGCTGTAAAGAGTATGCATTCAAAGAGAATCAGGCATACTACCAGGCACACGGGTTCGAAATCATCCCGGTGAGCACGGATGTGCCTGATGTGAGAGAGATTGTGAAGGAGGTGTCCACGAAGGAGATCAGATTCATTTTTGATTGCACCTGCATGTCCCAGCAGTGGTATTATGAATTTTTCAGATGGTTTGGTGAGATCCAGGATCTCTTTAGCATTGCTAGATTGAGATTCGTTTACTCCATGGCAGGATATGAAAGTGAAAGATCACCCAGAAAGGTGAAAAGGATAGAGGAATTTCTAAAAAATGAAGAGAGGAGAACAAAGCCCAAAAAGGCCCTGATCCTGGGGTTGGGCCACGAAGCCAATGTATCCGAATCCATCTGGAAAATTGAGAAACCTGACCTGCTGTACCTCTTCTATGCCGATCCTCCTGTCGACAAACGTTTTGTGGAACAGCTCTTTATAAACAACCATGCGCTGATTAATGAAACTCCCATCAGGAACCTGGTTGCCTACCCCATCAACAATGGACAGGTCATCTATCAAACCCTGATCAACACGATCCTGCCCCTCAGAAATGATTATTCGATTACACTGATTCCCCAGGGGCCCAAGATCTTTTCCGTCGCCTCCATGCTGGTTCACATGGGTTATCCGGACACAAAGATCAGTTACCCGGTGTTTAAAAACAGCCCGATGATGGACAGGCAATCATGTGGTGAACCTGTTGTGCTTGATGCCTATTTCGAAGGGGACGAGTAAAACAACTTTTTCCGTTCATCATTGTTATATCTTCACATCTCTTGATGTGCACTTTACCCAAATTTAAGGTGTTATGGCAAATTTTGATATCATCATGCCAAAGATGGGGGAGAGTATTGAGGAGGCAACCATTACCAGGTGGTTTGTAAAAGAGGATGATCAAGTTGAAGAGGATGATCTCCTGCTTGAAATTGCCACTGACAAGGTTGATTCTGAAATACCATCACCGGTCGAAGGTGTCGTAAAAAAAATACTGTTCAAACAGGACGAAGTAGTGGCAGTGGGCACAGTGATCGCCATCATCGATATGGATGGTGAGGCTTCATCCAAAGCTGGAGAGGAGACTAAATCAGGGAAGATTGATGAACCACCTGGTTCAGACCGAAAGGATGAGGAGCCGGAAGAGAGGCGGCCAATCCCCGGGATTATCTCCGGTGCAGAACGATTCTATTCACCCCTGGTAAGAAAAATTGCCAGCGAGGAGAATATCTCCCAGGCAGCACTTGATTCAATTGCAGGCAGCGGACTGCATGGAAGGGTGCAGAAGAGGGATGTACTAAAATTTCTCGAACAAAGGGGAGCTGTCCATCCGGCAGAAACCCTGCCATCCGATCCTGCACTTCAAAAACCTGTTGGCGCCGCATCAACCCCATCAGTCGCTGCGTCGGCAGCGATGACAACCGAACGGGGGGATGAGGTCATTGAGATGAGCCGGATGCGAAAGCTGATTGCTCAGCATATGATCCACTCAAAGCAGGTGTCGGCCCATGTGACCAACATGATTGAGGTGGATGTGACCGGTGTGGTGAAGTGGAGAGAGAGGGTGAAGGATGAATTCCAGAAGAGAGAGGGTGTCAAACTCACCTATCTGCCTGTTTTTCTTGAGGCTACGGTGAAAACACTTCGTGAATATCCGCAGATCAATGCATCTGTGGAGGATGATAAAATCATCATCAAAAAAAGGATCAACCTGGGAATCGCTGTGTCGCTGCCCGGTAACAACCTGATCGTTCCAAACATCAAGGATGCCGCTTCACTCAGCCTTACTGGGATCACCAAACGTATGAATGAACTGGCCCAGGCTGCCCGGAGCAACAGGCTCGGACCCGACGACATCAGTGGAGGCACCTTTACGGTGACCAATTTCGGATCTTTCCAAAACGACATCGGAACCCCCATTATTAATCAGCCAGAGGTGGCCATACTTGCCGTTGGAGCCATTAAGAAGAAGCCTGCAGTACTTGAGACAGCAGAGGGAGATGTGATTGCCATCAGGCAGAAAATGTGGTTGTCACTCACCTATGACCACAGGATTATTGACGGGGCCCTGGGTGGCGCATTCCTGAAGCAGCTGGGAGATAACATCGAATCGTTTGAAGCGGAGGAGGGCTACTAAAAAACATCCAGAGAACATGTCAAAAGAGAAAAATCGAGCCAGCGAGCACAGCGAAGCTAAATACAGCATAAAGAAAACGGATAAGGAGACCCTGTCCAAATGGCTGAAACTGATGCTGGTGGGGCGCGCCATCGACAACAGGGCTCCCAACTATCTGAAGCAGGCCATCGGCTGGTCCTATCATGCACCCTATGCCGGCCATGACGGGATCCAGCTTGCAATCGGACAGCTCTTTGACAGGGAGCATGACCACCTCTTTCCCTACTACCGGGATATGCTCACCACCCTTTCGGCCGGATTGAGTGCAGAAGAGCTTATTCTGAATGGAATTTCAAAAGATACCGACGTGGCTGGTGGCGGACGGCACATGTCAAACCACTTTGCCAAGCCCGAATGGAACATCCACAATGTATCATCATGCACAGGCAACCATACACTGCATGCCGTTGGAGTGGCCAGGGCCATGAAAAATTACAAGGTTCCCGGGGTTGCCATCTCTTCACAGGGCGAATCTTCAGTATCTGAAGGGTATGTTTATGAAGCCATCAACGGTGCCTCCAAAGAGAGGTTGCCGGTTATCTTTGTGATCCAGGACAACGGGTACGGAATCTCTGTCCCCAAGTCCGACCAGACCGCCAACCGGAAGGTAGCCAATAATTTCACGGGATTTAAAAACCTGAAAATATTCCATTGCAATGGTAAAGATGTCTTCGACAGCATGAATGTATTGACCGAAGCCAAGGCTTATGTGACCGAACATGAACACCCGGTCATCGTCCAGGCTAATTGCGTAAGGATCCATTCCCATTCAAATTCTGACCGGCATGAGCTCTATCGCGACGATTATGAGATGAACTATGTGCATGCTTATGATCCCCTGGCCAGGTACAGGCGCCTTCTGCTCAGATACGAGCGGTTTACCGAAGCGGAGATCGAAACCATGGAGAGAGAGGCCATGGAGGTTGTCAAAGCTGCACACAGGGTGGGTATGAAAGCGCCACAGCCCACACCCGAATCGGTCCATGAGTTCGTCATCCCCGACCCCTATATAAGCGAAAAGTATCCCGAAGGAGTACACACCTTTGAGGGGGAACCAAAAAAAATGATCGATGGACTTAATGAGACGTTAAAGGCTGAGTTCAGGATGAATCCCGACACCTTCATCTGGGGCCAGGATGTGGCCAACAAGGAGAAGGGTGGGATCTTTAACGTCACCAAGGGCATGCAGCAGGAGTTTGGCAGGGAGCGGGTTTTCAATGGTCCAATTGCCGAGGATTATATCATGGGAACCGCCAACGGGATGAGCCGTTTCAACGACAAGCTCCGCATTGTTGTGGAGGGGGCCGAGTTTGCAGATTACTTCTGGCCGGCCATGGAGCAGTTTGTGGAGACCACACACGAATACTGGCGCACCAGGGGACAGTTTTCTCCCAATATCACGGTCCGGCTTGCCTCGGGTGGATACATTGGCGGAGGTCTCTACCACTCCCAGACCATTGAGGGATCCCTCACCTCACTGCCCGGTGTCAGGGTGGTTTATCCCAGCTATGCCGATGATGCGGCCGGACTGCTTCGAACCAGCATGCGTTCCCGTGGCATGACACTTTTCCTGGAGCCAAAAGCGCTCTACAATGCACCTAAAGCGGCCACCCCGATCCCTGACGACTTTGAGGTCCCCTTTGGAAAAGCACGGTTAAGAGGTGAGGGATCCGACCTGAGCCTGATCACCTACGGGAATACAACTCCTATGTGTGTGGAGCTTGCCATGAAGTTGCGTGAGGAGGGCGTTGCCAGCCTGGATGTGCTGGACCTCAGATCACTTAGTCCGCTGGATACCAGTGCCATTGTGGCCACGGTAAAGAAGACGGGAAAGGCCCTTGTGGTCCACGAAGATAAAATCTTTGGTGGTTTTGGAGGCGAAGTGGTTGCGCTGATCAACGACCTGGCATTTGAGTACCTGGACGGACCCGTGAGAAGGGTGGGGTCCACATTCACCCCTGTGGGATTCAACCGGATCCTGGAGACTGCCACACTCCCCGATCTTAAACGGATAGAAGAGGCGGTCAGGGAGCTGTTAAACTACTAAAACAGAAAGCATGAAAAGGAGTGCAATCATCTACAGTTTCAATACAAAGAATACAGGGATAGTGGCAGAGCAGATCCATAAAGCCTTCAATGATGTTGAGATGGAGATGGAGATGGTTAATGCAGAGACCCTTACAGAAGAGCTGTTTGCCTCTTTTGATCAGATCATTATGGGGACGGCCACCTGGTTTGACGGGGAGTTGCCCAACCACTGGGATGAATTTGTTCCAGCCATGGAGGAGCTGGATATGAAAGGTAAGAAAATCGCCCTGTTTGGATTGGGTGACCAGAAGGGTTATCCTGAGAACTTCATCGATGGTGTGGGACTCCTGGCTGAGATACTGGAAGGGCAGGGAGCCATACTGACAGGGTTTACATCGGTTGAAGGGTACGAATTTGAAAGCTCCCGGGCTCAGCGGGGTGATCAGTTCGCAGGACTGGCTATCGATTATGAAAACCAGGGCTCCATGATCAAAGAGCGCATTAATGGCTGGGTTGAACAGCTGAAAAAGGAGTTCTCCTGAGCATCGGACCACCCCCGGTCCGGAAATAATATGCCCTATGTCCAATAATAATATATGTTGAATAGCATATGTTGCATTTTATTTGTTTTTTTGTGATGTAATTGACGCTCCAGGCAGCAACACTGATATGCGAGCGGGATTCAGACACGAAAACCAATACAACCATGGCCAAAGATCGCGTATACATATTTGACACCACCCTGAGGGATGGAGAGCAGGTTCCCGGATGCCAGTTAAATACCATTGAGAAGATTGAAGTAGCAAAGGCACTTGAGGAGCTTGGAGTTGACGTCATAGAGGCAGGATTCCCCATCTCGAGCCCGGGTGACTTTAACTCGGTGGTTGAGATCAGCAAGGCAGTCACTGAACCTACCATCTGCGGTCTTACCAGGGCTGTAAAGAAGGACATTGAGGTGGCAGCCGAATCGCTGAAGTTTGCAAAACGCGCAAGGATACACACAGGGATAGGAACCTCCTACTATCACATTCACCATAAGTTAAACAGTACACCCGAGGAGGTGTTGCAAAGAGGTGTTGAGGCAGTGAAATATGCCAAGTCCTTTGTGGAGGATGTGGAGTTTTACGCGGAGGATGCAGGCAGGTCCGAGAACAAGTACCTGGCCAGCGTGATCGAAGCGGTGATCGCTGCAGGTGCAACTGTGGTGAATATCCCCGATACCACAGGTTATACATTGCCTGATGAGTATGGAAAGAAGATCAAGTACCTGATGGATCACGTCTCCAATATCGACAAAGCGGTTATATCCACCCATTGTCACAATGACCTGGGTATGGCCACTGCCAATACCATGAGCGGTGTGATCAACGGCGCCCGGCAGGTTGAGGTGACCATCAATGGAATTGGTGAGCGGGCAGGAAACACCTCTCTTGAGGAGGTTGCCATGATTATGAAGAGCCGCAAACACCTGAATCTTATTTCCAATATTAATGCCAGGAAGATCCATCGAACCAGCAGGCTGGTCTCCACACTGATGCGCATGCCGGTTCAGCCCAACAAAGCGATCGTCGGAAGGAATGCATTCGCACACTCATCGGGAATCCATCAGGATGGGGTCTTGAAGAAGCGTGAGAACTACGAGATCATCAACCCGAAGACAGTGGGAATCACTGAATCTTCCATTTTGCTCACCGCCCGAAGCGGAAGGGCTGCCCTTAAGCACAGACTGGAGAAGCTGGGTTACACCTTCACAAAGAAGGCACTTGACGGCATCTATGATGAGTTTATCAAGCTGGCCGATTCAAAGAAGGAGGTTGTTGACGAGGATCTGAAGATGTTGGCCGGAGCCAGTTCACGCGATGTGCAGAGAAACCTGCACCTTGAGGGCCTGCAGGTACTCTGTGGAAAAGGGACCGATCCTGTGGCCACAGTCAGACTTAAATGGGATGGTGATTGCCATACGGCCACAGGGACTGGAAACGGACCGGTAGATGCCGCCATCACCGCGGTAAAGGGGATTCTGAAGAAAAAGGTGCGGATCGAAGAGTTCCTGATCCAGGCCATCACCAGGGGCAGCGACGATATGGGCAAGGTGCATATGCAGCTCGAACACAAAAATGTGGTCTACTACGGCTTCTCAGCCTCCACAGACATTGTCACTGCATCGGTCGAAGCCTTTATCGATGCCATGAGCCAGATCGTCTGACAGGCAATTGAAGCAATCTTCCGTCCCGGTTTGTTATTCCAGAAGTGAGCCAGCCCCAGCCAGCAGGTCAAAGATCCGCCCCACGGGGTAGGAGAGCGATGCTGATACCTGCCGGTAGTTATTTACTTTTGGGCCAGAAGTGATGAGCCGAGGGTAACGGTAACCATAGAAACAATCATCAAAGCGATCATCCGCATACCTGATAAACGTGGGTTTTTACTCCTTTTATATAAATTTCATATACTTTGTATGCGTGACATGCAACAAACCGTAATTCCAGTTGTCTTTAATTTCAATGTGTTTATCGTCCTGTAAGTGAAAGTGAAAGTGAAAGTGACAAAATCCTGCCTGCTCCTCCTGCTCCTCCTGCTTTTACCGGCCTTTGAAATGGCCGGGAAGGTGGTGGTGAGCGGGTATGTGCGGGATGCTGCCACAGGGGAGGAGCTGATCGGAGCCAATGTGATCATCATGGAAACCGGGTCAGGAACTGTTACCAATACCTACGGCTACTATGCCCTTTCTGTGGATCAGGGCAGCTATACACTGATCTGCTCATATATAGGCTATGTAACAGTTAATCTGCCTCTTAACCTGGACAGGGAGATGGAGCTGAGTATCGATCTGGTGGAATCTGCCCAGGAGCTGGAGGAGGTGACCATCACGGCCGAAGCAGGAAATGCCAACATCACCAGGGTCGAAACAGGATCGGTCCGCCTGCCCATTCAATCCATCCGAAAGATACCTGCATTTATGGGTGAGGTTGACGTGATCAAAGCCATACAGCTGTTGCCGGGGGTTCAGGTGACCAGTGAAGGCTCCTCAGGGTTCAGTGTAAGGGGTGGAACTCCCGACCAGAACCTGATTCTGCTTGACGAGGCCACCGTCTACAATGCCTCTCACCTGATGGGATTCTTCTCTGTCTTTAACAACGATGCCATCAAGGATGTCAAACTCTATAAAGGCGATATCCCGGCAAGTTCAGGCGGCAGGCTGGCCTCCCTGCTCGATATCAGGATGAAAGACGGGAACAACAAGCAGTTCAGTGCCACAGGCGGAATCGGGAGCATCTCCAGCCGGCTCACCCTGGAAGGGCCCCTGTTCAACAAGAGAGCCTCATTTCTTCTCTCCGGCAGGCGTACCTATGCCGATATTTTCCTTGCTTTTGCAAAAGATTCAGCCATGAGGGGGAGCAAACTCTACTTCTATGATCTGAACGGTAAGTTCAAATACACAATCAACGACAATAACCGGATTTTCCTGTCAGGATACTCCGGCAAAGACATCTTTGCCAACGATTTTGCCGGAATGAGCTTCGGGAACCGCACATTCTCCCTTCGCTGGAACCACCTATTCAGTAAAAAACTATTCAGCAACTTTACCCTTCTGAACTCCCACTACTTCTATGACCTGGGAACTCCGGAGGGTTCACAACCACTCTTTAGCTGGGTCTCCTTCCTGGAGGACTACGGTGGAAAGGGTGATTTCATCTGGTATCCCATTCCGGACCATACATTCAAGTTCGGAGGCTCCGGCACCTACCACATCATCAAGCCCGGTGTAATTACCGTAAATGATGAGAATGGGGGTAACTCAAAATCGGAATTATCACATAATCATGCATTTGAGACCGGATTGTACCTGTCGGGTGAATCGAAAATTGGTAAACATATTGCCCTGCGATACGGGGTCAGGTACTCCATGTTTCAAAATGTGGGTCCGGCCACGCTGTTCACCTATAACCAGGAATACGAAGTGACTGACTCCACAAGCTACGAACGTGGCGATTTTTTCAACCATTACGGTGGAGTTGAACCCAGGCTGGCTGTCAACTATCTTCTTAATGAAGCAAGCTCTTTAAAGGCCAGTTACTCACGAACCCGGCAGTACCTTCAGATGGCCAGCAATTCAGCGGCAGGAACTCCGCTTGATATCTGGTTCCCTGCTTCGCCCAACATCGCTCCGCAGCTGTCGGACCAGGTATCGGCCGGCTATTTCAGGAACTTCTTTGATAATAAAATTGAGACATCGGTGGAGCTCTATTATAAGGAGATGAGTAACACCATCGATTTCAGGGACCACGCGCAGTTAATGCTGAATCCAATGCTGGAGGGTGAAATGCGTGTTGGGGAAGCCACCTCTTACGGTGCCGAACTCTATCTGCGCTATGAACTTTCGAAGATCTCGGGATGGGTGAGCTATACCTTGTCAAAGACCACCAAGGATATCCCGGAGATCAATGGGGGTAAGCCCTATCCGGCCCCATACGACAAACCACATGACCTGGCCCTGGTCTTCAGCTACGACATCACCCCAAGGATCGGGGTGGGGGCAAACTGGGTCTACAGCAGCGGAATCCCCTTTACACTACCTTCGGGCCGGTATGAAATAGGCGGTAACATCCTGCCGCTCTATACGGGCCGGAACGAATACCGCCTGCCCGACTACCACAGACTCGATTTGTCATTTACTCTAAAGGATAAGAGGAAGCCTGGGAAACGGTTTTACGGCGAATGGAACCTCTCTGTTTACAACGCCTACGCTCGAAAAAATATATGGACCCTCAATTTTATCCAGGATGAGAACGATCCCAATATAACCCATGCCGAGATGACCTACCTTTTCTCGATTCTTCCCGCCATCACCTATAATTTTAAGTTCTGATGAAGCTGCGATTCCACATAGGGTTCCGTCAGGCAGTGAGATCAATACCACCTCTTCTGTTCTCCCTGTTCATCTTCCTTACCATGCTCAACTCATGCACTGAGATCATTGAGATAGAACTTGATTCCACCTACACAAGGCTGGTTGTAGAGGGCACAGTCACTACCGATTCGGTCTGTCACGCGGTGCAACTCACCACAACGAGTGACTATTTCTCAAATCAATCCCCGCCTGCTGTTTCCGGCGCTGTGGTTGAGCTGGAGTTTAAGGAGACACGCCTCCTTTTGGAGGAGCATGATACAATCCCTGGCTGGTACCTGGCCCCTGAAGCCTTCAGGGGAGTCATCGGCACCACCTATGAGCTACATATCAGCCAGGTCGATATTGACCAGGACGGGGAGAGGGAGTCGTACCATGCAAGCAGCACCATGCCCGGCGGAGTTCTGCTCGATTCCATCCGGATCAATTACTTCACCTCCTATTTTGTAAACGGATATGAGCTCTATATGTATGCCCTGGACCCGCCAACGAGAGACTGGTATGGATTAAAATACTGGAAGAACAGTGACCTGCTTAGCGATTCGCTGATCAAATACAATGTGCAACCCGATGATTTCTACAACGGAAAGTACCTCTACTACGGAATTCCTATCGGATTCTATGCAGATGACGAGCCCAGGGAACAACTGCTGCCGGGCGATACGGTAACCCTTGAGCTGAACAGCATTGAGAAAGATTACTACAACTTTGTCATCGATGCACAACTGGAGATCTACGAGACTAGCCCCATGTTTTCAGGTCCGCCTGCCAATGTCCGCTCAAACATCGACAACGGGGCCATGGGCTTCTTTACAGCCTACTCCATCGAAAGGGCATCCACCATGGTGCCCCTGTAGAGTGAAGAGCGGTTCCTCTCAACCCCTGGCCCGCCCGGGACTTGCACCTCCTGGTATCAGTGCCCTGCCGGGCACACAAAAAAAAACCGCCCCGGTTTAATCCCGGGGCGGTTTTTTGCGCTATTGTCTGATTATCTGCGTGCTGAATAATTTCCTCTGATGCCTGTGTTGTAGTAGAGCCCTACCTGTCGCCTGTTCTTCACAATGATCTCGGGAATCCCGTCGTAGGTGGTGATCAACCCGGTGACAGTCATGTGTTCCCCTAAGAAGTAGCGCTCCGGCCTTCTGTTGAATTTTCTTGCAATTCGCCCGGGCACCACCATGGTGAACTGCTGGTTGGGGTAGTCTCCCCCGAAAAAGAGCAGGTAGTCGTCCGTATCCCTGTTGTACCAGGTGGCATAAACCCTGCCGTATACCGTAGCCACCTCACCCATGTTGTATTTGGCATCAAAGACCGAGATGGTACGAATTCTGTGTCCCCATTCATAGGTCCAGTAGTAATTTGGGTACCAGCGGTGGTAGTCACGGTACATGTTGTGTGTCCAGTAGATCTCGTGGTATGCCGGATAGTAAAGTACATGGTAGTTGTGTAGATATGTATCGTGATGGTAGTGAACATGTATCCTTCCGGAAGGGCGCACGTGGTGGTAGTGATTCCCACTGTAATAGCGTTTTGTCGTGTATTTATTGTGCTTTACATGGCCGCTGGGGTTATGCTTGGCATAGACCTTTGTTTCAGGCTTCCGGTATTTGGATCTTGGATTATTGGTTGTGCTGATACTCACGGGTCTCTCTTTGTGTACAGCCTGTTGCTTCGGTGTACGTCCACGCTGCACATTAGAAGTAGTCTCCCGGGTCCTTGCAGGTTGCTTCTGTGCCTGGGGCCTGGCAGTATGAGTTCTCGCAGGTTGCCTCTGTGCCTGGGGCCTGGCAGTTTGAGTTCTCGCAGGTTGCCTCTGTGCCTGGGGCCTGGCAGTTTGAGTCCTTGCAGGTTGCCTCTGTGCCTGGGTTGTATTCTGTTTTACCCTGGCAGTTTGAGTTCTCGCAGGTTGTCGCTGCACCTTAGGATCTGTCCGCTGGACCTTTGTCCGTTGCGGCGCAGCCTGTGGTTTGGTTGATTTTCTTACAGTGGTCTGCTCCCTCTTGTTATTTGTTTGAGATCCACTGCGTGCTGGTCTCTGTCCCTGCATGTTGGTAAAACCAATCAGCAGTGCCATTGTTGTTGCGGCTATGTATTTTGCTGTTTTCATGATTTCCAGGTTTTAATGTTTGACATCTTTGATGATATAAATTCAAAATCAATGCCAAAAATGAGAAAGCATGAAATAAAAAGATGAGAAATGCGCTAACGACTACATTATCAAAGATTTATTTAAAAACAGAAAATCCCGGCATTTAGTAAGCCGGGATCCTCAGTCTTAGATTCAGTTTTAGGATTAGTGACTATTTTGTGTTAGTCAGTTCAGAATCTGATGGAAGCAAATATAGAGTATATAATTAGAATACCAAACTTTCTTAACCTGCTCTGATCTCTTCAGAGCTAAATACAATGGCCTCATAGGTAAAAAGGTCTGCATACCGCCATCCGTCCCAATCCAATCCGGCTTTATATTTCGAGCAATTGCCAAGGAACTGCTCCACGCTCCAGTTCTGCGTGACAGCAACCTGGGGCAGGAGGGTGCCCCGGTTTTCGCCTGACTTGATATAGATTCCATGTTTTCCCACAATAATCTCTTCCGGCCCTGAAACTTTTTTTCTGGGGGAGAGAACACTGATCTCAATCTTCAGCTCCTCTAACTCTGTAGCATTGATGGGGGCGAACCTGGTATCTGTTGTGGCGGCGGAGAGGGCCATGTTCCGTACGTTGGTAACCAACATTTCATTTTCAGAAAAGGTACCGATACATCCTCTCAGATGACCGCCGATATAGAGACTTACAAATGCGCCACAATGGATCTGCAAGGTTTCAGGAACAGCTTTTTCAGGCTTTTTCAGGCTTTTGCCGGTTGAAAAATAGTCACCAATTCGTTGACGGGCAATGCTGAGCAACAGTGCTTTATCCGCTATGGAAAGTCTCATTGGTACATGATCATTGAGATGTAGTCGACCACTTCCGGTGATTGGGATACATCTCCGGAGCTGCCCCTGGCAAGGATGGATAGGTTGTAGTCAGGATCCAGGGAGGCTGAATAGTGCATCAGGGTCATGATCGGGCCATAACCGCATACCGAAACCTGTTGCTCTTTAACTGCAGTCTCAACCCCAATAGTGTCCCTGGAAAGAATTGCATCAAGTACGAACTGGTCCTTCTCCATGGCCAGGTCAGGTGGAAGGAAATGAGAAAAATCACAGGAAGCCAGCAACATGATATCTCTTCCTGTCTGCTTTATGGCATCCAATATGCTGTCAGCTATTGTCTTTGCCACCACATGGCCCTGCTCCCCCATGCAGACCGGAACAATGGAAAATGGCTGGTCGATAAAATAGTACTGGGTGAAGGGAATGATCACCTCTGCCGAGTGCTCATTGGAATGGGTCCTTCTGTCAAAAGGAAGATGCATGGCTTCGGCAAAATCCCTGTCCAGGGGGACCTCCCCAATGGAGTTGACCCACACATCCGAATCATCGATGGCCACAGGAAGCCCGCAGCCTGTATGGTTGGGATGGACGATTACAAAGGTCTCCGGTTTTCTCTCCAGCTTCCTGAGGAGTTGGAAAAATGGGACGGTCTGGTGACCGGAATAGAGATGTCCGGCATGGGGTACCACTGCACCAAACACCTTGTGGGGACGGATTTGAACATCAGGATATCTGCCGGCCTCCTCAATGGACCTGATTTGATCAAAGATCTTCTTTTTCGTTGAAGGGTAAAACCTTCCCTCCACTGCTGCATGCCTGGTTTTCATGATGCCAACGGTTTAAATACGCCTTTAACTCTGTAATTACAATGGCTGCAATCTCCTTCAGGAGTCAATCCGTTGATGGTGGTATTGTACATCTCCCTTTGGATGAGCAGCTTACCACATCCTGGACAATATGTATGGTTCTCAATTTCCGGGTTGTTTCCGGGATATACATACCGGATCTTCTCCCTTGCAGCTTTGATAAACCGGTTCATGGTATCGGTAGTGGTGGGAAAACTCCTCAGTTTATGGCGGGGAAAGTATCTGCTTACATGCAAAATCGTATCCGGTCCGCAATGGGTCTCAATCCACCCGATCATCTCTTTCCATTCAGATGGGTTGTCATTGTATCCCGGTATGATCAGGAAGGTCAGCTCGAGGTGACTCTCCGAGTTGGCCACCCTGGCGATGGTATCCAGTACCGGATTCAGCGATGCCGAGGCACGCTCCTTATAAAAACCGTTTGTGAAGGATTTCAGGTCAATGTTGAAAGCATCCATATAGGGCAACAGCGCTTCAAGTGGTTTTCGGTTGATGTAACCATTGGTTACCATCACATTCTTTAACTGGAGTTTTCTGAGCCTTTGGGCACAATCCATCACATACTCAAAATAGACAGTTGGCTCATTGTAAGTATAGGCGAGCCCTATGCTCTCCTTATGAAGCATCGCTTTTGCCACTATATCGGCCGGTTCTCTGACCGGATATATGGAGAAGACCTCCTCATCAGGCTGGGAGATGTTGCAGTTCTGGCAAAAATCACACATGAAATTGCAGCCAAAGCTACCAATGGAGAGGATGGGTCTGCCTGGTAGAAAATGATACAGTGGTTTCTTCTCCACAGGATCTGTGGCAATGGCCGAGAGGACCCCGTAACTCCGGGTATACAACTTGCCCGCCCTGTTCACCCTGGTTTTACATATTCCTGTCTCACCCTGTTGAAGCAGGCAAAGGTGAGGACATAAGGTGCACTGCACCTGGTGATCCCTGTTTTCTGTATAGAAGCTGGCCGGGAACATATATGTTCAAGTTACAACGAATTCTTTTTAAAGCCAATCTCAAACAATTTTCGCCCTCCTCCGTTAACATGAAATGAAGCGGAATATCAGGCTATCGATGAGTAGGAGCATATTGTATATATTTGTGGTTGTCTTAATATCGTCCAATGCAATGAGTCAGACTGAGAAAAACAGAACACCCGGATCCTCGGAACTTGCCACCTTCGGGGGAGGCTGTTTCTGGTGTATGGAGGCTATCTTTGAACGGCTGAGGGGGGTGGTGTCAGTTGAATCGGGCTATGCCGGCGGAGATGTTGAGAACCCCACCTACAAAGAGGTAACCTCAGGTGCGACAGGGCATGCCGAGGTGGTACAGATTACATTTCATCCAACCCTGATCGGTTATAACGATCTGCTGAAGGTGTTCTTTGAAACCCACGATCCAACAACACGAAACCGGCAGGGTGCTGATGTGGGAACCCAGTACCGTTCCCTTGTTCTGTATCACAATGATGATCAGCGGCAGCAAGCTGAAGATGTTGTCAGAAAACTGGACCAGGCAGGGATATGGAGCGCCCCAATCGTCACAACCATTGAGCCCTTCCGTCTTTTTTTCGTGGCCGAGGAGAGCCACCAGGAGTATTTCGACAACAACCCTGACCAGGGCTATTGCCAGGTGGTGATCCGGCCAAAAGTCGAGAAGTTTGAGAAGGTTTTTAAGGATTTTCTAAAATAGCGCTATTTAGTGCCTTCAAGAACCGAAATTGCGAACTCAACGAACATTAACCTCAGTCTTTGATAAGAACCGTAGTGAAACGGAGCTCACGAGTACAATTTAATTCAATTTTGACATGAGTAAATGACTGTTTTCAATACGAGAGTAACGAAATATTTAGCGTTTTAGCTTCGCTGAGCTCTTAAAAACTCGGTTCTTGCAAAGACTATTCCGGAGCTGACAAAGGAAGCGAAACAATAAAGGAGGAGCCGTTCCCCGGTTCACTCTCAACCCGTATCTCCCCCTGGTTTCGCTCCATGAACTCCTTACAGATAACCAGTCCAAGACCAGATCCCGATTCACCTGTAGTTCCGGGTGAGGAGACCACCTCATTTGCATCAAATAACCTCTCCTGGATTTCAGGCTGAATGCCAATTCCTTCATCGGTAACTGAGATGTGGCACATGTTCTCTTCTATATGCGAAGTGATCCATATTTTTCCACCGGGAAAACTGAACTTAATGGCATTCATTACCAGGTTGCGGAGTACCGTATTAATCATAGCCCTGTCTGCAAAGACTGTACAGGCCGGGGTGGCATTTATCTGGCATGTGACCTTTTTATGATCCAGGTTCACTGTCAGCTCCTTCGCGCAGGCATCCAGCAGATCTTTAATAAGAAGTGATTCCGGATTGAATTTGATCGCTTTCATCTGCGACCTGGCCCAAATCAGCAGGTTCTCAAGAAGATTCTGGATCCGCTGTGTTCCATGAACAATCTGCAACATGTACTCCTTCTGGGTCTCCACCGGGAATTGCTCAAAATTCTCATAAAGCAATTCCGAAAAACCGGCAACTGCAGATACAGGGTTACGCAGGTCATGGGCCACCACGGTGAATATCCTGTCTTTGGACTTATTCAATCTCTGAAGCTCCTTTTCCGATTCACTTAGCTTACCGACAGCACTTGATATCTGAAGATTACGCTCAGCAAGCATCCTGTTGGCCTGCTTCTTTGAACGAAGATTCACCGTGATAATGATCACCAGGATGATGATGACTACAATGAATACGATAAACACCTTATTCAACATGCGCTGTACCTGTGACTCGGAATGAAGCTGCTCAATTTCGCGATCTTTAAGCTCCTGCTCATACCGGGTCCTTAACCGGGCAATCTGCTCAGACTGGTTCTCATTAAACAGATCCTTGTAAACCGTATCGTATCTGAGAAGCCAGTTATATGCAGATGCGTAACTTCCACTCCTTGCATGCAGTTTGGACAGCTCCTCATAGGCATCCAGCTCCAGGTGTCTGAATCCCCTGTCCTGGGCAATCTTCAGGGAACGATGCAGGTAGAATAGTGCTGAATCCTTCTCTCTGAGCTCACCATACAGTGAGCCCAGGTTGGTGTATGCCGTACCCAGGTTGTATATATCATCACCCTGTATCGCCAGTTTGATTCCCCTTCTGTAAAAAACAAGTGCCTTTTGATGTTCATCCATCTGACTGTAAGCCAAAGCAGTATTGTTATATACCCCCGACAATATGTAGCGCTCAACTGAAGAATCGACTGAGTCTGGATGGATCCGCTCCATCACCTCGTCAAAATAGAGCAGGGCAGAATCGTACTGCTCTTTGTCGTAGAAAATCAGACCAATATTGCTCAAAGCTCCGCTCTCCTCGACAGCCAATCCAATCTCCCTGTAGATCTCACGGGCATTCATATAGTGTCTCTCCGCTTCTGACAATTTCCCCATGTCGTGGGCCACGATCCCAAGGTTATTCTGCATCCTGGCAATACCCAGCTGATCGCCCGATTTTTCATATGCATTCAGACTTTGCATGTAAAAGAAATAGGCGTCGCTGAAGTTGGCCACATCATAATAGATGTTCCCCATCCTAAGGGCACACTCTCCAACTTCATGGGTTTCTGACAATTTGATAAACGCATCATACGCCTTGCGATAATAGAGCAGACTTCGATCGGTAACCAGCTTTTTCTGGTAGATCATACCCTTGCTCTTATAGACATGGGGTAACAGGTTGTCCGGATCACCCTTCTGAAGAATGATCTCTGCCCTGTTGGCATAATAGAGCGCGCTGTCAGGGAATGAGTGCAGTAACTCGTTGGCCTGTTTATAATAGGTCATGGCCAGGTTGCTTCCTGCCGACTTCCTGCTTTTGAGCAGCAGGCTGTCGGTCCCGGAGTCCTGTGCAGCAACGATATTGCATGCAAGATAGAGGGAAATAGTGATCAGTAGAATCCTCTTCATGGGATTATAAATTCTCTTTATTGCTACGGGCTGTGGCAAATATACTTATTTTGGGATGAATAGGGACATAGGGGGATTGCCCGATTCTGTTTGTTTCCGGGAAGCTGTTATTTTTACCCAAAAATCAATAAATGGAAATTAGTAAGAAATTTACAAAAGCAGAGGAGCGGGCAAATGCCATATCCCACCTCTCTGGTGCACTGTTGTCTGTCGCCGGTCTGGCATTGATGATACACTACTCTTTACTTTATGGCAACGCCTGGCACCTCGTCACCACATCAATTTTCGGAGCAACGATGATTATTCTCTACTTCTCATCCACCATGACCCACATTTTACCTGCAGGCAGGGCCAAGGACCGCTTCTTTAATTTTGACAGGATTGCCATCTATTTTCTCATTGCTGGCACCTATACACCCCTTACACTGATGGCAGTGGGTGGTACTACCGGATGGATCATGTTTGGCGTGGAATGGGGAATCGCACTGACAGGAACCCTGCTGATCCTTTTTAAACCCGGGGATTTCAACACGGGTGTTAACACCTTCTATGTAATCTCCTATGCGGTTATGGGATGGCTCATTCTCATCGTCATTGTACCGCTTATAGATAGCTTACCGGCTATGGGATGGCTGTTCATCCTGCTTGGGGGGGTGAGCTATACCCTGGGGATCATCTTCTTTAAGATCATAAAATTCCCATACCACCACCTGGTATGGCACCTGCTCGTGATGGTAGGGAGTTTCTTTCACTTTATCGCCGTACTATTCTATGTAATTCCTCGATGAAAGTGAATTGTTATTAAACTTTTGTGCTTTGGAATTAAATATATTACTTTTGTACCCTTATTAATTATCAATTCATACAATGAAAGAAGGTAAAGTAAAATTTTTCAATGAATCCAAAGGATACGGATTTATTAAAGACGTCGAATCTGACGAAGAGTATTTTGTCCACGTTTCCGGCCTGATCGACAAGATCAAGGAAGATGACGATGTAACTTTTGAGCTTACAGAAGGACGCAAAGGATTAAATGCAGTGAGTGTCAAACTTATATAGTTGACCTGATCATTCCGTCTTAACCTAAACCCCTCGCTCCGGCGAGGGGTTTTTTTTTGCTTATAAGGGCTTTCCTGCTATTTTTACTGCAAACTACACCTCATGAAATATAGCCGCAGAAAATTTATTGCCAGTTCAGCCGCCATAACCGGAGGTGCCGCATTGGGACTCAGAGCCAATGAACCGCACAAACCAAACAGCTCAATCAAACCTGTCAACTTAAGCGGCCTGCCATCACTCAAAGGCAGGAAGATCCTCTATACCCACGGAGGATGGGATGGACATGAACCGGTGCAGTCTGTTGAACTGTTCAAACCATGGCTCGAGGGTGAAGGGGCTGTGGTGGATGTTTACGACACCCTTGATCCTTACGCTGATCCCCTCTACATGCAGGGAATCGACCTGGTGATCCAGATCTTTACCATGGCAACGATTACCAATGAGCAGGAAGCTGGTTTGCTGACTGCAGTGAAAAACGGTACTGGCATTGCCGGATGGCATGGAGGGCTGTGTGATGCATTCAGGCAGAATGTGGCCTACCAGTTTATGACCGGCGGACAGTGGGTAGCCCATCCGGGTGGAATCATCGATTATACAGTGCAGGTATCATCCCAGGAGGATCCAATAACCAGGGGAATGGGGGAGTTTGAAATGCACAGCGAGCAGTATTACATGCATGTGGATCCAAATATGAAGGTGCTGGCCACCACCACCTTTAATGCCGGCCATGCCGACTGGATCGGGGGGTGTACCATGCCTGTGGTATGGAAAAAGATGTACGGAAAGGGTCGGGTTTTCTACACTTCACTGGGCCACGTGATGAAGGATTTTGAAGTTCCCGAGGCGCTGGAGATCATGAAACGGGGTATCCAATGGGCCTCCGCCAGTAAATATGCACCAGCCGAACCATGGAAAAACCCGGTTTATTAGTTTTTTGTATCGATAAATGCTATTTCGTTAAAAAAAGCCCTGCTCTGGTTAGGATATATAGAAATATTACCTACTTTCGAAACAGAATCGTACATTATGAAACCTCCTTTACAATAATTACTTATTATCACAAGAGATACTTTCGAATGAATCATTACTCCGATAACAATGGCTGGCGATGGCACTGGTGGCACCTGAACAGGAGTGCTTCGTGGGCTATGAACGGATTGTAAGGATATCATCATAAAAAATTCCAGCGGGGCATGTTAAATATAGCAGTCCCGTTTTTTTTTGACACGAAACGACCATTAATAAACTTAAACAAAGCAATGATGAGCAGAATTAAGAAAATCTACCTTGATGAGCATGAAATGCCAAAGCAATGGTATAACCTGGCAGCCGATATGCCGGGCAGCATCAATCCGCCCCTGGGACCGGATGGAAACCCCATCGGACCCGAGATGCTTGCGCCCGTGTTTCCAATGAACCTGATCGAACAGGAGGTCAGCACGGATCGATGGATCGATATTCCGGAGAAGGTACAGGAATTGCTCTCCATCTGGCGTCCTGCTCCCCTGGTCAGGGCTTATGAGCTGGAGAAAGCGCTTGGTACCCCGGCCAGGATCTACTATAAAAACGAAAGCGTCTCCCCGGCGGGTAGCCACAAACCCAATACGGCCATTCCGCAGGCATACTACAATAAGGAGTTCGGAATTAAAAAACTGACCACCGAGACCGGTGCAGGTCAGTGGGGGAGTGCACTTTCGTTTGCCGGTTCCCTGATCGGACTCGAGGTAAAGGTTTTTATGGTGAGGGTCAGTTTTGACCAGAAACCGTTCCGGAAGATGATGATGGAGGCATGGGGTGGCAATTGTGTGGCCAGTCCGAGCCAGGAGACCCAGGCAGGACGCAGTGTGCTGGCCGAGTTTCCCGATACCCCCGGAAGCCTCGGAATTGCCATCAGTGAAGCTGTGGAGGCTGCGGTTTCAGATGAAACCGGAGAGACCCGCTACTCCCTTGGGAGTGTGTTGAATCATGTGATGCTGCACCAGACCATCATTGGACTGGAGGCTAAGAAGCAGCTGGAGAAGATCAATGAGAAACTGCCCGATGTGGTGATCGGTTGTGCAGGTGGCGGAAGTAATTTTGCCGGTCTGAGTTTCCCGTTCATGCTCGACAAGATCAACGGGGCAGAGATCGACATCATCCCGGTTGAACCGGCAAGCTGTCCCACGCTGACAAAGGCTCCTTTCGCTTATGACCATGGCGACATTGCCAAGATGACCCCGCTGCTTGCGATGCACTCACTGGGACACAGCTTTGTTCCTGCTCCCATCCATGCCGGGGGACTTCGCTATCATGGAATGGCACCCCTGGTGAGTCATGCCGTTAAAGAGGGACTTGCCACACCGCAGTCACTGCATCAGCTTGAGTGCTACGAGGCAGGTGTCCTCTTTGCCCGCACCGAAGGGATCATTCCCGCTCCTGAAACCACCCATGCCATTGCATCGGCCATTCGGGAGGCCAACAAAGCAAAAGAGGAGGGCAAAGAGAAGGTGATTCTCTTCAACTTCAGCGGACATGGTCTGATGGACCTGGTTGGATATAACAAGTTCTTCAATGATGAACTGACTAACTATGAGCTCTCATCGGAGGAGTATGAAAAGTTTACCGCAGTTCTGAAGAACCATCCTTCGCCTTCGGTTTAGGTAACAGATCTCCTATTACGAACAGTGATCCGGAATTCTCTTTCCGGATCACTTTTTTGTAGACAATGCAGATGAATTACATATCTTGACAGTATGAAACGTATTGCAGTATTCTGTGGTTCCAGTGCAGGAACCAACGGAGTTTATAAAGAGGAGGCTGTCAGAGTGGGAAGGATTCTGGCAGAAAAGAAAACTCAGCTGGTTTTTGGAGGTGGAAAGGTGGGACTGATGGGCATTCTGGCCGATGCTGCCCTGGATGCAGGTGGGGAGATCATCGGTGTCATTCCCCGGTTCCTCCATGTGAAAGAGGTGGCACATGATGGTCTTACAGAGATGGTTACGGTAGAGACCATGCATGAACGGAAGGCCCTGATCCATGAAATGACCGATGGTGTTATCGCCCTTCCCGGAGGCTTTGGCACCCTGGATGAACTCTTTGAGATACTCACATGGGGACAACTGGGGCTTCACCAGAAACCGGTGGGGGTACTCAATGTGAATGGCTATTTCACCCACCTGTTAAAAGCCATCGACTCCATGGTGGATGAGGGATTTCTGACCGGGATCAACCGTGATATGGTACTGGTCAGCGACAACATCGAAGAGTTGATTGACCAGATGGATGCATACACCGCACCCGACCTTCCAAAATGGATCAGATGATCTGCAAACAGGCGAGCCAACAGAGGTTATAACAGGGTCGCTGTCAGCTTGATATCGGCAGCCGCCACCAGTCTTGAAATAGGACACTTCTCCTTGGCCGCCGCGGATAGTGTTTCAAATTTCTCCTGAGAAAGACCTTCGCACCTCACTTCGCTGTTCAATTCAATGGTGGTGATCACGGGTCCGGTGTCATCTTTTCCCAGGTGCACCTTTGCTGTTGTTTCCACACTCTCAGGAGTGAGACCCTCTCCGCCAATAAGGGCGGCCAGGAACATGGAGTAGCAACCCGAATGCGCTGCTCCGATCAGTTCCTCAGGATTGGTTCCATCGCCCTCTTCAAACCGGGATTTAAAGGTGAAAGGTCCGCTGTAATTGCTGAAATTCATGGTACCCTTCCCATCTTTCAGGGTACCGTTCCATTGTGATTTTGCTGTTCTGACTGACATATTAGAATGAATTATCTGGTTAATGCAATATTTCCTTTGATACATTAACCAATATGCCTCTATTTTGTTCTTTCCGATAGGGATCAAAGATCATTTGGATCCTTCTGTTGGGTTAGCTAAGCCTTAAGTAACATGTTGCTTTCCTTGACTTTTGTCTGGTGGCGTCGTATTTTTATAGAGAACCTAAAACTCCACCGCCATGAAACAATATATCTATCTCCTGGCTACGCCCGAATCACTGGTGGCATCACATCTTGCCCCTTTTGATTTTGGCAACTACCTTGCCGTTGGTACCAAGAAACGTACCAGGGGCCAGGCCATCTTCTTTGAGGTTGATCCTGATCAGCTGGAGCACCTTCCCGTGAAACATATGGAGAAACGGTTGATCCCCTATGACGATGGCGAACCAAAGCGTTCCCTCTTTCTCTCCATCTACAGGGTGCTTGAACACACTTCCCTGGAGGCATTAATGAATCTCTACCTGGTTACCGATGATGGCAAAGTAATGGAACTGCCCCTCCACACCTATAAACCCGAAAAAAAGGAGATAATTCACCTCTATCAGCAATTCAATCCTATAAGTACCAGGGTAGCCTCCAAACTCTCTCCACCTGAGTTCATTAATTTTCTAACCGATACATCCAAACCGGTTTCAGCCCCCAGGATCTTCTTTGCAGAGCTGAAACTGAACAGACTGGCCATTCATCCCGATGCACCGATCCACGACCTGCCATATTGCAATCCCGACCATCTGAGGGATTGCATCTCCAGATTGATGCGCTCGCCCGAACGGCTTACCAAGACAGTCATTCGTCAATATCGGGGAGAGTTGCCATACCGGACCATCAGAAGCGGATTCTTCGTGGGCGACCAGCAGAGTTTCGTATACTACCCGTTCCCGAAACCAGAGGAGTTGGAGGATCAGCACTACTCCTGGTGGCGCTCTGCCCTGACCCAGTGCTATTAAAATCAAATGATGAGACCCTCCCTTAACCCTGAACCGCGCCCGGAACAGCGGATGCGTACGCTATCCATCGATGAGGTTCTGGCTATATGTGAAGCCGGAGAGGGTGAAAAACCAACGCTTGAACACTACTTTTCACCTACAAAGAAGGCGTTGTTTATAAAGGAATTCCTGCATTATTTGAACACCAGATTGCTTGATGCCAGACACGGGTCCCTCGATGCCGATCAGTACCTGGTCTTTGTGCTTTCATTTCAATTCACAGCACCATTGCTGGAGGTTCCTTCCGAAAAGGAGCTTCGGCTCTTCTCCCGGATCCTTCAGAAAACCTACAGGATCGGAGATTTTGATATGAACCTCCATTTTGCCACGGAGGGATACTCCGGCGAGCTGCTCAGGGAGAAAGATGCACTTGAGGCCTACAGGAATGAATTGGGTGAATCTTACATCGGTAACCGGGAGGTGAAAGAGAGCGTACAAAAGCGTCTTAAAAAGGATGCGCTGGAGGCCATCTCCAGGTGGCAGAGGGAACATGCACTTCCAGTCCTGGCCGAAGCATTCGGGAGAAGCATTGTGATCCCCTCCTTCTTCTCCTTTACCGACAAGCGGCTGGTCAGGTTTTACAAGGATACCACTGCAGGGATTACCTACCGGGTGGCTGTTCCGGAGGAGATTGGGTGAAGTCTTCTCCGGTTATTCGGCGTAGAACTGCTCTTTGTGCAACCGGGCCAGGAGAATCAACTCCCTGGCAACCTCAGGGTATTCAGCAATCACATTGGTGGTCTCGAAGGGATCTTCTTCCATGTTAAAGAGGGCGGTATCTGTTTGAAGTATACGGTACTTTCCGGGTAAACCATTGCTGCCGGCTTCCGCAAGCGATCGATATGGGTGGGAGAGGTGCAGTTTCCATCTGCCATCCCCGCTTATTACCCCCTCAAAACTCCTGTTATTGGAGAAGGCATAATAAGGGTGGGGGTTCTCAGCTCCCTCAGCTCCCCGGATGAGATCCCATACATTCTCACCATCGATCTCATTATCAGGCAGAGGGAGGCCGGCCAAATGGCAGAGGGTGGGGAGGAGGTCCACCGAACCAATGGTGCGCTTTGAGACTGTTCCACCTTCAATATGCGACCGGTATTTCATGATGCAGGCTGAACGAACTCCACCATCAAAAGTGGTTCCTTTCGCCTCCCTGAACGGGGTAGTTCCTGCATGATCCCCATAAGAGATCCACGGTCCGTTATCCGATGTGAGTATCACCATGGTATTCTGTTCAACTCCTGCATCCTTCAATGCCTGGTTGATCGCTCCCACACTCCAGTCCAACTCCAGCATAACATCCCAATACAAACCCTTTCCTGATTTCCCCACAAACTCATCACTGCAAAAGAGAGGTACATGGGGCATGCTGTGGGGGATATAAAGCAGGAATGGCTGCCGCTTGTATCGCTCAATAAAGTCCACGGCATGCTCTGTATAGGAGCGTGTCAGGTTTTTCTGATCAGCCTTCTCTACCTCCTCTATAGTCACCTCCCCGTTCTCCCAGAACTGCAGCGGCCACTCTCCCCAGTAGTCCGGGTTGCCCGGGTGATATTTCCACATGTCGTTGGAGTACATCAGTCCGCAGCTCTCCTGAAATCCCCGGGAATGCGAACGGGTTTCGGGCTGGTCCCCGCAATGCCATTTCCCGAATGCGGCTGTAGCGTAACCCGCCTCTCCGAAAACCTCTCCCATGGTGGCAAATGCTGTATCCAATCCCCAGGCACCCGGAATGTGTGCACCAAACACGCCGGTTCTTCCCGGATAGCAACCGGTTAAGAGTGCAGCCCTGGATGCAGAACAGACCGCCTGAGGCACATAGAAGTTATGGAAGGCACAACCCTCCAGGGCAAGCTGTGTAATGTGCGGAGTCTCAGGAGATTCCTTACTGAATGGTTCAAAATCGGCCCATCCTGCATCGTCCAGGAAAATGATCACAAAATTGGGTTTGCCAGAGTCGGTTTCCCAGTTACACGAATGCAATACCAGGAACAGGAGAAGTAAGATGTAAAGGGCCCTCATGATCTCTCTTTTTATGATCCAAACCGTTTGTATGCATCTTCCATGATGGCCACTGTGGCTGTTGCACCGCACCGGGTACAGCCTGCGTCACGCACCGCGATCAGCTGATCAAGGCTCCTCACACCGCCAGCTGCCTTCACCCTGACACCCGCTCCCACACTCGCTTTCATCAGCTTCAGATTGGGTATTGTGGCACCCAGGTAACTGTATTTCCCATCCGAACCTTTAACGAAACCGAAACCGGTTGATGTCTTTACATAATCTGCACCCACCGTGGTACAGAGCTGGCACAACTTCACAATATCCGATTCGTTGCTGACATAGTCAGTCTCGAAAATTACCTTGACAATGGCACCATTTGCATGGCATGCGCGTGTCACCGCACCAATCTCCTCTTCCAGATATTTCCACTCACCCTGCAGGGCTTTCCCGATATTGATCACCATATCAATCTCCACTGCTCCCTCCCTGCAGGCTCTCTCCGCTTCAAATACCTTGACTTCGATGGCAGAATTGCCGGCCGGGAATCCGATTACACAACCCACCAGCACATCCGAACCCTCCAGCAATCTGACTGCCTCCTTAACTGCATAGGGTTTCACACATACCGATGCCACATGATATTTTCTTGCTACCTCACATTCAGCCTTCAAATGAAGATCGGTCATTGTGGGGTGAAGTATGGAGTGGTCGATCATTTTTGCCAGTTCACTTGCTTTTTCCATGGATACATTTTTTGTTCGATGAATTATACAATCTAAAAGTACGAATGAAACATGGCAGGGGGGATCACTATTTTATCAAAGAGGTCAGACAAGCCAGAGATCCACCTTTAACAGGTCAAAAAAGAAGAACCCCTGTATTGCAAACCTGACCAGCCTTGTGAGTGCAAACAGCAGGAAGAGCCTGAAGGGGAATTTTAACATGGTAAGGGCGATAACCACCAGGGAGAAAGGGGTAAAGGGAAAGAGTGCGGCAATCACAATAAAAGCGCCTCCCCATCTGCGGGCAAAATTGATGTACGCCTCCAGTCTCCTCTCTGTGAAGGAGGTCACCCGTGGCCACCTGGATATCCAGCGCCCGATACCGTATGAAATCACACCTCCTGCATAGGAGAGGCCACCAAAGAGAAGAAGGTAGGGAAGGGGTTGCTCAAATTTCTGTGCCCACACCACAAAGAGATCCACAGGGATCATGCCGGTGAACGATTCAGAGGCAAAAAAGAGGAGGATTACAAATCTGTCCGAAAGCCTGTCCAGGAGCCCTCCAAACAGTGCATTAAAATCGACCAGGTATCTCCCCATAAGAAATACCAGCATGACCAGCAGGGCATAAATGGCAATAATCAACAGGACATTGCGGCCCACATACCTGAAAAAACCCTTCTCTTTCAATTGGGTATACCGCCTGGAGATCCCGGGTTCTGTTGCAGGTTCGCGGTTGTCTCTGTTTTCTGTAGTCATCAGGAATTTGTGGAATTCCTTTACAAATTAGCGAAAAGAAACGAAAATAAACCTCTTTAATTAAAACGAAGAACTGCCTATGCAATGTCAAATGCCATTAAAACATCCCCGTGCCGGATATAAAGAACCCCCTGGTTGATCACAGGGTGCGAGAAGTGTTCCTTATTGCCCCGGGTAATTTTAAAAGAACTCACCTCTTCAATATCACCCTTATCATAGCTGACCAGTTTCATTTCACCCCTCCTGCTATAATAGTAGAGCATCTGGTCAGCGGCAATAACCGCTCCCGGACCGATTTTCAGGGAGTCGGTGATCCGGCCTGTGGTCACATCGATCGATTTCAGGTAGGGTTTCATTGCCGCACTGCCATACAGGGTATCTCCGATCTTCACAATTCCCCCCATATAGCTGTTAAACCCCCTGTTTCTCCAAACCTCCCTGATCTCCGAACCATCTGCCGAAAGCTCCAGTTTTACCGCACAGTTCCCGTCACCCGCTGCATAGTAGATGGCCCCGTTTTCATACAAAACCGTATTGGCATGTGTGTCACCACTCCCCGGTTCGCGCATCTCTAAAGGGATAATGTCCTGTTCATGCGACCAGAGCATCTCCCCCGATTCGGTATCGAAACCCATCAGGTAGTAGGCTGAAAAGGTGATAAGGATCTTACGTTCCGGAAGTGTGATCACCCTTGGGGAGCCGTAAGAGGGGTACTCACCATGACCCGGATTGCTCCAGAGCAGCTCTCCGGAATAGCGGTCAAGAGCCACCACATTTTTCTCTTTACCTCCCACGGTCCAGAAGACCATATTTCCTTCAATAGCAGGGGATTCTGAATGCCCGAACAAACCATGGGATCCACCCAGGTCTTCCGCAAAATTTTTTCTCCAGACCTCCTTGCCGGACTTGTAATCAACACAATAAAGATCTCCCTTCCCGGTTCCTGCGTATACCAGATCGTCCACAACGGTAGGGGCAGAGCGCGAACCGGGATAGCTGCCTGTCCACTCCATGCCCAGCTCTTTTGTCCAGAGGATTTCGCCCTCCAGGCTGATGCAATACAACCAGGCCGTACTGTCAACAGAGCCTGTTACAAAGAGCCTGTCATCCGCCACCACCGGTGAGCCGTAACCAGCTCCGATCCCCTCCAGGTGCCAGATCTCGGCCGGACCTCCATCGGGCCACTCCTTCAGCAGATTCGTTTCGTGATAGATCCCGCTGCGGTTCTCTCCCCGCCATTCATGGATCTGCGAAACTTTCTGAGTTTGTGGACCCTTGCCTGTACATGAGAAGAGCAGAGCGAGTAGAAGAGGTAGATAGAGAGACTTCATGGAGTGTTAAGAATTAGCTATTATCTAAAGATAGCTATCTTTCTTATCAATCCCGGATCAGGCTACAAACGTATAGGCCTTTCCGGCCTTTCCTGCACGGCCAGTGCGACCGATGCGGTGAATGTAGCTGTCATGTGTCTGAGGTACCTGGTAATTGATCACATGTGAAACATCAGAGATGTCGAGACCGCGGGAGGCCACATCGGTAGCTACCAGCACCTTTACACGTCCCTGTTTGAATGCCTTCAGTGCGTTTTGCCGTGCATTCTGGCTCTTGTTTCCGTGGATCTGCTCAGCCGGGATCCCCGCCTTGTTCAGTTTGAGACACAATCTACTAACCTTGTGCTTTGTCTCCTCAAACAGAAGCACCTTTTCAAAATCGTGCCTGCCCAGCATCCCTTTCAGAATAGCAAATTTATCTTCACCCGGTTTAAGCCGGATCACATCCTGGTCGATGGTATCGCCGGTATGATCACCACTGCTCACTTTAACGGTGACAGGATCGCGTAGTATTCTGTTGATCATCGATTGTTGTGATCTGTCCAGGGTGGCTGAAAACAGCATGGTGTGGTTGCGCTGTTTCATCCCTTCAAGAATCCGGTTTACATCGCGAATGAAACCCATATCAAGCATGCGGTCGAATTCGTCCAAAACAAGTGTCTTAAACTTTCCAAGATCAATCGCCCTGCGATCTGTAAGATCCAGCAACCTGCCCGGTGTGGCAATCACCACATGGCTGTTCCTGCGAAGGGTCTGCAGGTCCCTGTTGATGTTGGTACCACCAATGAAACACGCGCTGTAGAGTCCCAATCCCATGGTCATGCTCTTAAACTCCTCTTCAACCTGCAGGGCCAGCTCCCTTGTGGGTACCACTATCAATGCATACGGGTTCACCCTTTTGTGAAGCAGCTTCTCAATAATGGGTACAAGGAATGCACCGGTTTTTCCTGTGCCTGTCTGTGCGATCCCCAGCAGGTCTTTTCCCTGCATCAATGCATCCAGGGTCCTCTCCTGGATCTCTGTAGGTCTCTCAAATCCCTTCTTCTGAAGCGCTTGCTTCAGTTTCGTGCTGATTGGAAGCTCACTGATCAGGCGATCGGAGCGAAAGTCCTTCTGCTCTGTCTGGGATGCGGCCTCTTTGACAAGCAGGTTAGGGTCAAGTTTTGATACTTTTTGACCTCCCCTGGAGCTGTTTCGGTTGTTCCGGCCACCGCCGGAGTGTCTGTATTGTTTGGTTGTTGTTTTACTACTTTGTCTGTTTGTTGCGTTACTACTTTGTCTGTTTCTTACTGTTGAATTACTCATAAAATTGATTTTAAGCATCCCTTTATGGAATGCTGGTACATATAAAGTGGGCGAACTTCAAAGAGTTGCCGTCCTTAGCGGAATCAGAAAAAAAAGAGAGGGGTCCCTGGAAATCGGGAAAACTGCCTAATTAGAAAGTCGGCTAAGAAAATTTTGACAAAGATAATTAAATCTGTGAGAATTCGACTCTTCAAGGGAAAAAGCAAATATTATAACCTTTAGAGCTTATATAATTCTCTTAATAGATTTGACCCTTTGCAGGAATATGCAGATCTTTGCGCCATGAAATTTGAGGAATACCGCATTGCCGACGGAATCAAAACCAGCATCTCCAAGCTGGGTTATAAAAAGCCCACCGATATTCAGTTTAAATCCATTCCTCCCATACTGCGCGGAGAGGATGTGCTGGCCATTGCCCAGACCGGTACCGGGAAAACTGCTGCCTATGCGATCCCCGTTCTGCATACACTGCAGGAACGAAAAATTAAGGGAAGACCCGACGGTGTGAAGTGCCTGGTGATGGTGCCCACACATGAACTGGCTTTGCAAACCGACGCGGTATTTAAGACCCTGGGGAAACATACCCGGGTAAAATCATTTGCCATTCACGGCGGGGTGGACCAGGATCCGCAGAAAGAGCAGCTGGAAAAAGGGGTGGATGTGCTGGTTGCCACCCCCGGAAGGATGTTCGACCTGGTGAGCCAGGGTGCCCTGTTGCTCAAACGGGTCGAGATCCTGGTGCTGGATGAGGCCGATCACATGCTTGACCTGGGGTTTATTAAGGACATCCGCGATTTGATGCAGCACCTGCCCCGGAAGCGACAAACCCTCTTTTTCTCTGCAACCATCAACGAAAAGATTAAAAAGATCGCCTACTCGCTGGTGACCGATGCCATCCGGATCCAGATATCTCCCAAAGATCCGGTGGCCAAAAACATCGAACATGCAGTGGCATTCATCGAGATGGACGACAAGCGTTTTTTCCTTGAGAATGTGGTAAAAAACAATCCGGAGCAGAAGATCCTGGTATTTGTAAGAACAAAAATCCGGGCCGAACGGGTCCTCAAAGCGCTGGAAAGGGTAGGGGTTACAGCAGAGAGTATCCATGGTGATAAGGCGCAGGAGGAGCGTGAGAAGACCATGAAACATTTCAGGGACGGAGATCTGAAAGTATTGATTGCTACCGATGTAAGCGCGCGCGGGATCGATATCCCGGATGTAGAATATGTGGTCAATTATGACCTGCCCGAATCACCTGAACACTATGTACACAGGGTGGGAAGAACGGGTCGTGGCAGACAAAAGGGGCAGGCCATCTCATTTTGCAGCTCCGAAGAGAAAGAGATGCTGGACACCATTGAACAGCAACTGGGAAAGCCGATCTACAGAACCGAGATCTCCAAAGGCTTCTACAAAGATACCATTGCTTCATCCATGGAGAACGAAAGCACTGACTGGCAATCGCTACTGGATGAAGAGGAGGCCTTTCAGAAGAGCAGGAAAAAGAAGAGGCGCTAAGGCACAGTACCTGGAGATGATCCGACAGCTGCATGAGAAGCTGAATATTTCCTATGAATCACTGATGGGGCGTTATTGAACATCTCTTAAAAACCACCGACATTCAGTATTAATCCATCTACCCACACTTCGTGGAATTAAACTTTTCCCCGGGTTTAAAGTTATATATAGGTTAAAGTATTTACATGTAAAATGTATATGCCTGTATATAAACCAATCCAAGTAATATGAAAAAGCTATCTCTGTCAACTGTTTTAATGATGTTTCTGGTTGTCTGCATTGGACAGGTACCTCAAAAATTTAATTACCAGGCTGTGGTAAGAAATGCTGATGGTACTGTGATAAGTAATGAGTCGGTCAACCTCTCATTGCGAATTTATAAGGAGACGATAGGGGGGGAGTTGCTATTCGAGGAATTCTACACGCCTGTCACCAATGAGTTTGGCCTGATTAATATTGTGGTTGGCGAACAGGTGACCCTCAATATGAATCCAGCGGAGGGACCTTTTTTTCTTGAAGCTTCCGTGAATGGCAATCCATTGGGAGCCACAGAGATAGTAGCTGTGCCGTTTGCGCTGTATGCCAACGAAGTAGCTAACAATGCAGATGATGATGCCGATCCTCTGAATGAGATTCAGGATCTGAACCTACAGGACAACGTACTCACCATCACCGGCAACCCCAATGCAACTCCCATAAACCTTGCTCAGAGTGGAGATAGCCAATGGCTGCAATCGGGCGATTCGGTTTACATTGTTGATCAGCATGTGGGTATAGGCACCAAATCACCTACAGGCAAACTGGTTGTAATGGGAGATGGTACAGAGGCCCCTGAAGAGCCGCTGTTCGAAGTGAAAAAATCGGATGGACAGACCGTTTTTGCTGTTTACAACGATGGGACTGAAGTAATTGTCAATGATAATCCAACCAAAGGTAAGAAGGGCGGATTTGCAGTTGGGGGATACAGTAACGATAAGAAGGGAGCAACCACCAATTTCATGTATTTAACACCCGAAAACTATTTCATTGGCCATGAAGGCGGATTGAACAATACATTGGGGCTCTATAACTCCACACTTGGTTACCAGGCCGGCGCTGCCAATACTGAAGGAGATGAAAATATTTTCATAGGTTACCAGAGTGGGATGAAGAACACCACAGGAAACAAGAACACATTCATTGGTTACCAGGCCGGATACAACAATACCCTTGGATTCGAAAATATTTTCATGGGCTACAGGGCCGGGCATGCCAACATAACCGGACAAAATAATCTTTTCCTGGGATTTGAAGCCGGGTACTTTAACACAACGGGAAACTTCAATATGTTTCTAGGCTACAGGGCAGGAACACTCAATACAACCGGCCAGTCCAACATGTTTATCGGATACCACGCAGGAAGGCAGAATACCAATGGAAGTTCAAACATGTTTATCGGTCCCGGCGCAGGTTTTGCAAACACCATTGGTAACCGGAATATCTTCATTGGATTCATGTCTGGTACAGAAAACAGGATCGGATCATCAAACCTCTTTTTCGGAGAGTATGCGGGTTTTTCAAACACCGATGGATTTTACAACATATTTATCGGCACCACTGCAGGTGGTTCCAACACCTCGGGTGCCAGAAATGTATTTATCGGGGATCAGTCCGGATATGTAAACACTACGGGTTATCAAAATACATTTATGGGTCATCACAGCGGTTACAGTCATAAGGATGGTTTTTATAATGTATTCCTGGGATTTGAAAGTGGGTACAAGAGCAACGGTTATGAAAATGTCTACCTGGGATCAAGAGCAGGGCACAACAACCTGGGGAGCCATAATATCTTCATTGGAAACGGAGCGGGAGGGTTCTTCACGGACTCCATCTCAAATACACTTGTCATTCACAATTCCGGCGGGGTAGCCCCTGAAAATGCATTGATTTACGGTAGATTTGATAATCCCCAGTATGTGAAATTTACAGGCCGTGTGGGGATCTGGAGGGAACCGCTGGCCAACAGGCTGGAGGTGGAGGGGTCGGCATCCAAAACGGAAGCGGGTGACTGGCTGGCAAACTCTGATGCCAGGATCAAACGTGAGATCAGCGAGCTTGAAGATGCATTTGAGGTGATGCTTCAGCTCAGGCCTGTGAAGTTTAAATATACCGATGAGTACAAAGCCGCCCATCCGGGAGTGAAGGATAAATACTACTACAATTTCGTTGCCCAGGAGTACCAGGAGGTATTTCCCGAATCGGTCCAATCCAGCGGAGAGCTCCTGGAATCGGCACAGGATGAGATCCTGCAGATGGATTCATACAATGCGCAGATCTACTCCATTAAGGCGGTACAGGAGCTGATCCTCGAAAACCAGGCCCAGGCAGAAAAGATCGGGAAGCAACAGGAGCAGATTAATGAGTTATACCGGCTGATCGGCGAGTTGTCCAGATAGAAGATTGATTGGATGCGTGGTATATTTTTCCTGATTCAGGAAGTCTGCTATCTTTACCGAAAGCATCAAAATCACAATGAAGTCCAGGCTCCTCTCCATTGGCCCTGCCGCCCTTGTATCAGCAGCGTTCATAGGTCCGGGTACAATAACTACCTGTACCCTTGCCGGCGCTGGGTACGGATACGCCCTTCTATGGGCGCTGCTCTTCTCTGTGATCGCCACCATCGTGCTGCAGGAGATGGCAGCACGGTTGGGAATTGTAACCGGAAAAGGGCTGGGTGAGGCACTGAATGCCCAGTTTCACAGGGGTCTCCAACGTGTGCTATCTGTAATACTGATTCTTTCAGCCATTGGCATTGGAAATGCAGCTTATGAGACCGGAAATATTCTGGGTGGAGCACTTGGACTGGAGGCGCTGTTTGGAGAGATCTATATATATAACTCCGGCGAATTCAGTCTCAGAATTTGGGGGCCTGTGATCGGAATCATTGCCTTTCTATTATTGTTTTTGGGAAGCTACAAAAAACTTGAGAAAATATTAATCGCCCTGGTCATTCTGATGAGTATCGTTTTTCTTGCTACCATGGCGTTTCTGGCACCTCAGCCTGGCGAGATTGTGAAAGGATTATTTGTTCCGCAAATACCCAGGGGAGCAGCTCTTACAGTAGCCGGATTGGTAGGTACAACGGTCGTACCATATAACCTTTTCCTGCATGCTGCACTGGTTCAGGAGAAATGGAAAGGCAAAGAGGATCTGAAAGCAGCACGGCTTGATATCTGGATCTCTATTCTGCTGGGCGGCCTGGTATCTATCTCTATCGTGATTACATCTGCTGCGGCATTTTTCGGTGCTGGAAAAGATATTCAGAATGCTGCCGATCTGGCCATTCAACTTGAACCAATTCTGGGCAATTGGGCCACCGGATTTATCGGTATAGGTTTGTTTGCTGCCGGATTAACCTCAGCGATAACAGCTCCACTGGCCGCGGCCTATGCGACCTGTGGTATACTGGGCTGGAAAAAAGATCTTAAATCGAAACGATTCAGGACCATATGGATGGTGATTCTGGCTATCGGCATCCTATTATCGGCCATGGGGTTAAAACCTGTGCCGGTAATTGTTTTTGCCCAGGCTGCAAATGGTATATTGCTACCCATTATCGCCATCTACCTTCTCTGGGTGATGAATGATAAAAAACTACTGGGAGAGCATCGTAACCGGCTGGCATTGAATGTCATTGCAGGCCTTGTGGTTTTGGTTACACTCTTTCTGGGACTCAGAAGTATAGGCTCTGTTTTTGGAATCATTTGATCAGATAATCTGAAGGGTTTTATGTATACACTCAATATCGACACCGGCGGCACCTTTACCGATTGCATCGCAACTACACCCGGGGGCAAACTTATCCGTCGCAAAGTGCTCTCCAACTCCTCTCTGCGTGCAAATATTACCCGTGTGATCTCTTCCTCAGAGATCGAAATATCATCGAACTGGGGAGTCACCACCGACCTTTTTACCGGATATAGCTTCCGGTTCCTGGAAACCGATCATAAGCCGGTCATAGTAAAACAATTCAATCCACTCAGCAACCGGATGTTACTTGAGTCGGGGCTTCCGGATCATCTGGAAGCAGGGCGCCAGCTTTTTGAGATCACCGCATATGAAGAGGCCCCGGTACTATGTGCCAGACTAATCACTGAAACGCCACTGGATCGGCCATTTCCTGAAATGGAAATTCGTCTGGGATCCACTAAGGGAACCAATGCACTGCTTGAATACAAAGGAGCCCGCACTGCCATGCTGGTCACGAAAGGATTTAAGGATCTACTGGCTATTGGCAATCAGCAACGCCCGGATATTTTTGCTCGGGGGGTAATTAAGCCAAAGCCATTGGCTGAGCTCATTATCGAAGTGGATGAAAGGGTGGATGCCACGGGTAAGGTATTACAAATCCCTGACCAGCACTCCATTAGAGAGGCTATAAGAACCATACAGCAAGCGGGTATTACCACAGTTGGTGTCGCGCTCATGCACTCATGGATAAACAGTGCCCATGAGGAGTTGGTTCAAAGCATCATTATCGAGGAGGGATTACAATATATATCGGCATCATACCAGCTGTCGGGATTGATAAAATACCTGCTTCGTATGCATACCACTGAGGTTAATGCATATTTGTCACCCATCATTGATCGTTATATCAGGCAGATTAGTGATAAGGTACATGGAAATCGTTTTTGGGTAATGACAAGCGCCGGGGGAGTGGTGAAAGCTGATCATTTCATGCCCAAAGACAGTCTTCTGAGCGGACCGGCGGGTGGGGTAGTGGGAGCGGTTGCAATGGGTGTTGAGGCTGGATTCCATAAGATGATCAGTTTCGATATGGGCGGTACCAGCACAGATGTGTCCCGTTACAACAAAGAGTTGGAGTATTGCTTTGAACTAAAAGTGGGATCAGCGAATATTCACACTCCGGCCCTCACCATTGAAACGGTGGCCGCAGGAGGAGGATCGGTGTGTGGCTATGATGGCTATAAATTGGTGGTTGGTCCTGAAAGTGCGGGGGCCATGCCCGGACCGGCTTGCTATGGTGCAGGCGGACCTCTGAGCATCACCGATGTGAATCTGTTAAGCGGACGAATGGATCCCGGACAATTCAATATCCCGGTATACCCTGAGGCTGCACGGGCGAAACTCAAGGAAATAGAGGATCAGATAGCAGAACGGTCAGGTACCAGGCCTGGTGAGAACGACCTGCTCAACGGTTTTCTCAGGATAGCCAACGAAACCATGGCCGGTGCCATAAAAAAAATCTCCACCGGTAAAGGATACAATCCCAGCGAGTACGCCATTGTGGCTTTTGGGGGGGCCGGCGGCATGCACGCCTGTAGCATAGCCGGATTACTCAATGTCAACAAAGTGCTGATCCCCGAAAATGCCGGATTACTCAGTGCATATGGCATTGGAGAAGCTCTGATCGAACGTTTTGCAGAGAAACAGGTTCTTAAGCCTCTCAACCAGGCTTATAAGATAGCTGATCTCCTCCCGGATCTTGAAGAAGAGGCGCTTGGAAAGCTCCTTACTGAAGGCGTCGCAGGAAAAGATGTCATCATTCGCAGTCGACTTGCATTCTTGCGCTTCATGGGCCAGGAATCTACCATTGAAGTGAGCTGGAGCTCGCCGGAGCAGATCCTCACAGATTTCCGGTCGGCCTATATGGCCATTTATGGTCATTGGAGTGATGACCGGATTATAGAGATCGAATCAGTAAGGGTAGTGGCTTCAGTGGTGAAGAGAGCATCCCGGACTTCCGGAATGAAACCGGGTAGAGGTGAGGTCATTCCGGTCAGTCAAAATGACCAGGGAACTCCGGTGTTCAGTCGGGAACAGATTAACCCCGGACACCAGCTCTTCGGTCCTGCAATTATTCTGGATCCATACAGTACCACCTTCCTGGAGAAGGGGTGGAGCTGCCAGATGAATGAACAGGGAACCCTGGTACTTACTGATGAGGAGAAATCAACCAACAGCCGGGATGAAGAGATGACACAGGAGGCTGAACTTGAGCTATTCTCGCGCCGTTTCATGAGCATCGCTGAAAATATGGGTGCCATGTTACAACACACCTCTGTATCGGTGAATGTGAAAGAGCGCCTCGATTTTTCATGTGCCGTAATTGATGCCAATGGCTACCTTGTAGCCAATGCCCCTCATATTCCGGTGCATCTTGGTAGTCTGGGCATATGTGTACGAAGCCTGCTGCGCCATTACGATTTAGAGGTTGGAGACACCCTGGTCACCAACCATCCGGCATACGGGGGTTCACATCTCCCTGACATCACACTGGTTAGCCCGGTATACACACAAGGAGGCGAAAGAATTGGATTTGTTGTCAACCGGGCCCACCATGCCGAGATTGGGGGCATCAGTCCGGGCTCAATGCCCCCCGGAGCACGGTCGCTGGCTGAAGAGGGTGTGGTAATTGAGCCATTTTACCTGGTAAAAGGAGGGAGGGTAGACTGGAAAGGTATGGAGGAGATCCTGACCGGGAGCGCATTCCCCACACGTGCCATTGCTGAAAACCTGGCCGACCTCAACGGTGCACTGGCAGCCAATAAAAGAGGAGCCAGTGAACTGCTTGTTCTCGCTGAAAACCATGGTACTGAAAAGCTCGCTAAATTCATGATGCTCCTGAAAGAGCATGCCAGGCGAAAAACCATTGAAGCCATTCACAACTATCCGATACAGGAGGGATCTGCCCTCGAAACCCTTGATGATGGTACCCCCCTGGAGGTCAAACTCATTCGTAAGGAGGGTGGCTTACAAATTGATTTTAGCGGAACAGGAGAGGTACATCCCGGTAACCTCAATGCAACCCCGGCCATCGTACATTCTGTAATCATGTATGTTCTCAGGTTGTTGTTGAAAGAGGATATCCCCCTGAATGATGGGTTGCTGGAACCCATAGAGGTAATTTTGCCTGAGGGCTTGCTCAATCCACCATTTCCGGAGGATCCATTTCAATGTCCGGCACTGGTAGGAGGTAATGTTGAGGTGAGTCAGCGCCTCACAGACACCCTGCTAAAAGCCCTTAAACTACAAGCCGCCAGTCAGGGCACCATGAACAACATCCTGTTTGGAAATGACAGCTTCGGCTACTATGAAACCATTTGCGGGGGTTGTGGTGCCGGACCTGATTTCGAGGGGGCTGATGCTGTACATCACCACATGACCAACACCCGGATCACCGATCCCGAGATCATGGAGTACCGCTACCCGGTACGCTTAAAAAAATTTGAGATCCGGTTGAACTCAGGAGGAAAAGGCCAGCACAATGGTGGGAATGGAGTGATCCGCGAGATTCTTTTTCTCGAAAAGGTGGAACTCTCACTGCTCACCCAACGACGAAACAGTGGTCCTTATGGAATGGCTGGAGGAGAAGAAGGCAAACCTGGAAAGCAGAAGGTAATAAGCGCAAACGGGCAAGATACAGTTCTGGAATCTGTTAGTTCCACCACAATCAATCCCGGAGATCTGCTGGTTGTTGAAACTCCCGGAGGTGGCGCCTGGGGGCCTCTGCCGTTATAGCGAAATGGGTGTTTACCAGTATTCTAAATTGCAGAAATAATTTTCAATAAAAATATCATGTTCAAAAAATATACTTATTGAACTTCAAAATCAACAATTTCTTTAGTTATTCGTTAAATTCAGACATGATGAGCAAGACAGCAATACTTTACAGCCCGCAAGGCGGAAGTGTAAATAGCGTAGCCATTGAGCTAGGAGCAATGATCGGAAATGACAAAGTTGATTTAGTTCCCGTCAAAGATGTTGGAAAAGAAGATTTATACAATTACAATAAGATCATTCTTGTTGGTTCTACTGTTGGAGCAGATAATTGGGACAACGAAACTATTGTAGATGAGTGGACAGCGTTTTTCACGAAGATTTCGGAAATTAGTTTTGAGGAAAAAAAGGTTGCTATTGTCGGACTGGGAAACAGTGTTTTATATCCTGAACACTTTGCGGACGGAATGGCAGTTCTTTATGAAAAAATCATACAGCAAAATGGTGAGGTATTGGGTTCTGTTGATGCAAAAGATTATGATTTCACAGATTCTGAAGCGGTAAATGATGACGGTTTTTTCTGTGGTTTACCTATTGATGAAGATAATGAAGCGGAACTAACTACTAAAAGATTAGAAAAATGGATCTCCTTGTTAAAATCTGAATTTGAGTTCTAATAGACCTGGAGGACAATGCTTTACATATACATTTAAGTTTTTGTCAGGTTGGGCTAAATATGTATTACACTAGTGTTTTACTATGTTGAAATTTATTTGTGTATCATCATTAATAAGTTTTAACAAATACACACCCTTATTTAAACCGGATAAATCAACTTTATTAGTAGCATTATTATCTCTGCGTAATACCATTTGTCCGGTCATAGTGTACAATAAGAGCATATCATAATTTCCACCATCGATGAACAAAACATCCTTAACCGGGTTAGGATAAATCTTGGTAGATAAACTGCTTAAGGTTGCATCACTATTAGGAGCCATAGTAAAATAGACAGTGTAAGTTACAGTTGTAATTCCATCTTCTGCAGTAACAACAAGCGTAGCTTCGCCAGGTAATGAAATTGCTTGTGTCGTATCAATTGTTGCATTCTGATCGTTGGCTTCAGCCCAAATAAACGGAACATTAATTTCTCCATAAGGTAACTCAACAGTGTACTCAGTTTTAGCAGGTGTAAATCCGTTAACGGGAATGCCATCAATTGTTAAGGTGCTAAGAGTTGCATCTGTGGAGGGGGCAGTTACTGTAAAGTGAATAATATAAGTTTGGGTAGAGACTGCATCTTCAGCTTTTACTGTTACTGATGCATCACCTGGCAGTTCGGCAACTTGTGTTACATCAACAGATAGTGCATTGGCATCGGCAGCTATTGCAGAAACCTGGACAGAATCAAATGTTGTACCATATACCAGTTCAATATTATATACGAAAATATCAGCGCTAAACCCTGCAACACTCTCTCCATTAACCATTAGGTCACCTAAAGTAGCATCATTGTTTGCATTCTCATCAGCCTCAGTGAAGTTAACTGTGTGAGTTAAAACCGTTCCATTTTCAGCAGTTACAGTAATAACTGTAGTAGAAGGAAGAGGCAATGTGGCTGTTGTTGTTTCGACTGCGTTGGCACCGTTATCATTTGGGGTTCCTAATACTGGAGGAATAGCAGTTGAGCCGAAAGGCAGCACTACGTCATAAATAGTAACTGCAGAATCGAATCCTGTTACAGTTGTGCCGCCAACTGTTAAGTCGCTTAATGTGGCATCGTTACTTATTACAGTAATTGTAATAGTGTTAGTAGAAATCTTATAATACTGATCAATAGCAGTACGGTGTATTTGATAAATACCTCCGGCAGTGGGTGCTTTAAAACTATATGATGTTTCTGTCTCTTCCGGAATATCTGTCCAATCACCGTTATTATAACTCAATTGCCACGCATAGCTTAATTGTCCACCTCCAATAGCATCTTTAAGTGAAGTAACCTCCAGCATCGTAGTTGATTCAACTGTCTGGTCGCCACCGGCAACAGTAATTGCACCCTGGTTTAATGATATCCTGTCGGGATGCAGATTACCTAACAACGGATCTGAAGGATAATATGGCTGCGATGGGAACGGTGTCCATTTTTGATAGTCGGAACCGGTATAATCAGTTTGGAATACATTATCCCCATTATCTGTACCTTGGGCATTAATTACATAATCACTACGCTTGTTTATAAAAGAATAATAACCATCACTATTGTTATCGTTGTTATAAAGTTTCCATTTGCAATTATTGCCTCCATTATAATCCCACATGTGAATATTTGTCCCATCAGGATCAAATGGATAATCGACATTCAAACATTGATTCGGAGTCCCTTCCGATTCGAACCAAAAATAATCGGCATCGATTCTATGGATTATCCAGTTTTGATTTATCCAATAGTTAGTATGATCGGGCTCCTTACCTATGTTTACATTTGTTCCATTGTGAGGATTTCGGTCTGTCGCCTGGAGAAAGGCGTTTGGATCTTTTTTACTAAAAAATTTATAGCCTGGTTGTTTTTCATACCCATCGAATACGTTTAACTGGACACCGCTTTCCAACAAAGCATAAAACTGCTGATTTTTCCCCGCAAGGTCCTCCCATAAAACAGCCTGTGTTCCATCAGCGTCTTCGTTACCCCAGATATCGACAACATAACCAGTTTTTTTATTTACAATTTTGAAATTACCAAGCTCTTCTATCACATACCATTTTTGGTATTCACCCCCATTGTCATCCTCCACATAGAGTTTTTGACTTAAAGCAGCGGATGAATCAACTGAAAGGCTCTTCGAAGGTGCACCAGCAGGTGACAAAGAGAAAAAGCCATCACCTTCATCATTTAATATCCATTGCTTATTAGCGGTATTATCATTAGCAAACAATTTAACTAAACTACCGTTCTCAGGTGTTGCCTCTGCTGTTCCTAAAACTTTATCACTTGCAGCTGAAAACATGTAAAAGGGCTCGCCATTGTAAACAGGCTCACCATCAGGATAATGTTTCTTAATTTTCATACCAGATGTTAGTCCATACAATGTACCCGAGCTATCAACAAATAAGGAGCTCCATAAACTTCCATACTCATCAAAAACATAATTATTCTTAGACCAGGAATAACCATTGTCGGTGCTGGTTACATATCCCATTTTTTGACCATTATCAAAATCCCCCACCTGATATGAAACTACAAGAGTTCCGTCATTCAATTTTGCAATATATGGCGCTCCTGCACCATATACGTAACTGGTAGGTTTTAAATCCTCAGTTGCATTATAAACATATTCAATTGGTCCCCACCCACTTTCGCCAGTTGGGTCAGCAGTGCGAACTAATTTTATACCCATTGCGATGTGGTCTCCTGATTGATAGCCGCTTTCTATTACAGCAATTAACTCTCCATTATCGGCTTGAACTATAGAACCCATGCCAGCATGCCAATCAGTCATTTCAGGGTGAGAATCAGGCCCTATGATATATGATTGCTCTCCCCATGTTGCACCTCCATCAGTTGATTTTTTCATTGCCAACCAAAGTGGATGGTCTCTGGTTCCATCTGGCTTCAAAGTATATTGAATAGAATACAAGCACCATAATTTACCATCGGGACCATTATATAGGAATGGTTCAGGCGCTCCTTCGTTTGGTTCTGAATTGTTACCGGTAGGAGAGTTGCTATCGCTAATCACGCTGTTTAGGTAATGAAATGTTTTTCCACCATCTGTACTTTGTGCAATATCTATATTGTGAAAATCTATGTCATCAGGCACATCCTCTTGATAATTATGCCAGTTTACATAGCGATAGGCTATTAATATATCTCCATTTGGCATTGCTATGGGGAATGCATTCCCTACTTGTTCGTTACCGTTTTCTGGATTGGGGAGTGGAACGGCCATTTCACCATCTTCATTTGTATTAGACCATGTGGCACCACCATTGGTGCTTTTATAAAGCGGAATGCCTTCTGATCTGTCAGCCCCCAGTAGCAGTGTGCCATTTGGCATTTGTGTCATTCTTGGGTAGCCGCCTCTGGGGGCATTTATTTCCTCACTCCACGTAAGCTGTGCCTTTACCTGGGTAAAGGTGAGTAATAAGATTAGTGTAAAAAACTTGTTAAGCATGAATGTATATTTTCATTGATAAGTTCTATTCAGTTTTTCTCTTCATCAATGAAAGTTTAAACGGCAATTCGTTGTAGTTATAATCCTCACCAATAGGAGTTGCATCGAATGATTGATATATTATTTCAATATTCTCAATACTTTCTATTCTAATTTTTGATCTACTCCTGCTCCTCCTCCTGGTGAATTAAACTCTATGAAAGAGAAAAAGATAACTGTGGCTTAAGTAATTTTACAGAAAGAAAGTTGCATAACTTTCCGTACACCTGTCCTGCGCAAACCAGACACTCTATTCATCTCTCTTTTTCGCATAAAAAACTCAATAAAGATAGTCATTTCCATATGTCATTATAGTTGTGAAACTATTTGTCTGTAAATAGAGCCAAAGAAGGAATTTTAGCTTTAGCCAAGGCAGGGAATCCGCGCATAGCAATAGCTATGTAAAGCCTTTCCTGACGAAGGTTGAAGTTGAAAGACCGGGACTTGGTCGGGATACACTCTTTTTGCGTTGCACGGCAACGGGGAAAGGGTGATTTGCATTTACGCTGATAATTGCTTGGTATTCTACATTAACTTAGAAAACAAGTGACACAAATTCCAGATGAATTTATCGCCAGCAAAATTTTTGTGATTCGAGACAAAAAAGTTATGTTGGATGAAGATCTTGCGGAGCTCTATGATGTAGAAACCAAAAGGCTAAACGAGCAGATAAAAAGGAACATAGCCCGTTTTCCGGAGGACTTCATGTTCCAGTTGTCCCAAAAAGAATTTGATAACTTGAAGTCGCAATTTGCGACTTCAAGTTGGGGAGGCCGCCGTAAATTACCGTATGCCTTTACAGAACAAGGGGTTGCTATGCTGTCAGGAGTTTTGCATAGTGAGAGAGCGATAAAGGTCAATATTCATATTATGCGCGTATTTTCACAAATGCGTGAAATGCTCGAATCCCATAAAGAAATCCTTTATAAACTCGAGGAGCTCGAAAGAAAGGACATCGAGCAGGATGATAAAATCTTGTTAATCCTGGAATACATTAAGCACCTCGAGAAAGCCAGGCAAGATGAGAAAGACTTAAAAGACCGTCCAAGAATTGGTTTTAAAAAATAGCAGTAGCAAACCTTTTGATTGGAGGTCGCAATTTTCGTCCTCCAATAATCAGCATCTTACAGGGCAAAGCTTTTGCAGGCTGGCCTGCGGGGCTATTTAACATAGTGCCTTATTCTAGTGTCAGAGCGTCAACCAGGCAACAGAGCACAATAGTCACAGTTGCACTAGAATTAATATTATGTTAAATAGGATAAATAGAGATAAGGGGAGATAAATTAACTCTACCTCCCCTTTAATATGATTAGTCACGCTGGTCTAACCCGACAACCTGGTGACCAGGTAACTTACAAACTATTCTTAAGTTCCTTAATCCTTTCGTAGTCATCCATCATTTGCTCCTTATAATAGATTCTCTGCAGCAGATCAAGTGTTTCAGATTTTACAGCCAGGTTTTCAGAATTTAGCTCGTATGCTTTTTCAAGTATAGGAATGGCTTCAGTATACTTCTCTTTCCCCAGTTCAAGAAGACGTATCCTTGTGGGATCATGCTCTTCGGTATTGGCCCTGTCATAGAAGTCAGCACCCTGCAGATAGTAAATATAGCCAAGGTCATACCAGATATAATAGATCGTAGGATCAAGCTCCCCGGCTTTTTCATATGCTTCAATGGCCTGTTCAATGAACTCTACCTCCTCCTTATTCAGAAGCAACCGGCCTTTCCAGTAATAGGCCTCAGCAATGGAAGGATTGCCTTCGATGACTTTATCCATAAATTCTACCCCTTCATCAAACTGCTTTAGCAAAATGTAAGTGTCTGCTATATTGGCAATTATATTGATTGAATCGGGATATTTAGCATAAGCCTCCTTGACAGTTTCCAGTGCCTGCAATGTATCGCCAATTGAGAGATAATCCATTTTAATCTGAAGGTACGTGTTTGTACTACCGTAGTTGACTTTTGCAAGTTGCTGATAATAGCCAATGGCCTTCATATAGAGCTCCTTATCATCAGTTTTACCTGCAATCTCCCTGGAAATAATTCCGGAATACTGAACCATAACTGTGTCAAACTCACCAGCAAAAAGCTCCAGGTTGTTCACTTCAAGTACATTCTCAAATGCCTGCAAAGCACCTTTATAATTATTTTTGTAATAACTATTTACACCCTCTTGCTTAAATTGTCCCTTCAGATCTGTAAGGTGCTCTTTGACCTTTTCACCCAATTTTGCATTCTCGTCCAATTCGAGTGCTTTATTATAGGCATCCAGGGCAATCCTGAGAGGATCATCGACAATAGGATCCTTCTTCTCCCACTCATTAAGGGCACCATTAACAAAGGTGTAATTCATATGGTCGTACTGATAGATCTCTTTTTGAGATCCATCCTCTGTTTCGGTATCTATGCTGTTGGGCTCTCCGTAAAACAGTACCAGGTTTGTGGTGGCTGCACCCTCCTGTATCTGTTCAAGCCCAACCATAAATGCATCCTGGTGAATCTCTCCCCTTTTCATCCATGTAGAAGCTTTGACACTCTTCTTTGGATTCTGGATGTCTGTGTCACTTTTCGCGACCTTCTTTTGCACTGTATTGTAATTCAGAAGCACCACAGTGGTACCTGCCTCCTGGGCATGTAAACCCGTGAAAATTACTGAAGAAACAATCAGCGAAAGGAATAACTTTTTCATATTGCTTGCTATTTAATAAGATTCAAAAATATAAACTTTACCTATAACCTTCAAATAAGATGCCAAAATCGCTTACTCTTTCTCATCATCTTTTCTATCAGCCTCTTTCGGATCCTGGGTGTCATCATTGACCTGATCACTGTTATCACCATTGGCAGGAACCTGTGTGGCTGCAGCAATCCGGTCTCCTTCTCTTAGATTTATAAGCCTGACACCCTGTGTGTTACGGCCCATAACCCGGACTCCCTGAACAGAGAGCCTGATGGCGATCCCGTTCTCTGTTATGATCATCAGGTCATCGTCGTCCGTAACCGCTTTTATTGCAATCAGGTTTCCGGTTTTCTCGGTGATGTTAATGGTCTTCACACCCTTTCCTCCCCGGTTTGTAAACCGGTAGTCTTCCAGAACGGAGCGTTTCCCGAAACCATTCTCTGAAATCACCAGGATATCCTTCTCTCCCGGCTTGGCAGTCACAATGCCCATCACTTCATCTTTTGGTCCGCCGAGGGTGATCCCTTTCACCCCGGAAGCAGTTCTACCCACTGCCCTGACCGTCTTTTCATGGAAGCGGATGGCTTTCCCGGCACGTACCGCCAGCATCAGCTCCATCTCTCCGTCGGTAAGACGGGCATCCAGCAACATATCCCCTTCCCTTACAATAATGGCATTAATCCCGTTCTGACGCGGCCTGGAGTAAGCCTCCAGCCTTGTTTTCTTGATCACACCCTTCTTTGTTGCAAGGACGATATAGTTGTTATTGATGTACTCCTCGTCTTTCAGGTTCTTCACATTGACGAAGGTTTTCACCGTATCCTCCTTTTCAATATTAATCAGGTTCTGTATGGCCCGTCCCTTGCTCGCCTTCACGCCTTCTGGAATCTTGTATACTTTGAGCCAGAATACTTTGCCATTTTCAGTGAAGAAAAGAATGGTGTTGTGCATGGTGGCCACAAACATATTTACCATGAAATCCTCATCCCTGGTGATGCTGCCTTTTGCGCCAACTCCTCCCCTGTTCTGAGTGCGGAATTCATGCAGCGGCGTACGTTTGATGTAACCCAGCTTGGAAATGGTGATCACCATATCCTCATCAGCATAGAAATCTTCCGGATCAAATTCACCCTCATCCGGTACAATATCGGTCCGTCGCTCATCACCATATTTCTCTTTTACCTCTTGCAACTCCTCCTTGATGATATCCATCCTCAGCCCCTCATCAGAAAGTATACGTTTGAAGTACTCAATCATCTTCATGAGCTCTTCATACTCGGCCCTTATTTTATCACGCTCCAGCCCTACAAGCCGCTGCAGACGCATTTCGAGGATCGCTTTGGCCTGCACTTCGGTAAATCCGAACTTCTCCATCAACCCCTCTTTCGCCTCGTCAGGTGTCTTGGAAGCCCTGATCAGCGCAATCACCTCATCGATATGATCCAGTGCTTTAAGGAGCCCCTCCAGGATGTGTGCACGTTTTTCTGCCTGCTCCAGTTCATACCGGGTTCTGCGAACCACCACTTCATGCCTGTGATTTACAAAATGGGTGATGATCTGCTTCAGGTTCAGTGTCCTGGGTCTTCCCTTTACCAGGGCAATGTTATTTACATTGAAAGCAGTTTGTAACTGGGTGTATTTCAGTAAATTATTCAATACAACATATGCACTGGCATCCCTTTTACAGATAATTACAATGCGCATGCCCTGACGGTCCGATTCATCATTGATGTAAGAGATTCCCTCGATCTTCTTCTCATTGATCAGGTCGGCTGTCTTCCGAATAAGCTCCGCTTTATTAACAAGGTAAGGAATCTCGGTGATGATGATCTTCTCCCTTCCGGAGTCGGTTACCTCAATCTCACTTTTAGCACGAACCACGATCCTTCCCCTGCCGGTCTCATAAGCCTCCTTCACCCCGTTGTATCCGTAAATAATCCCGCCTGTAGGAAAATCAGGCGCCTTCAATATCTCGGTCAGCTCACTGATCTCAATGTCATTGTTTTCAATATAGGCCACAATGGCCTCTATGGTATCGGTCAGGTTATGAGGGGGCATGTTGGTGGCCATTCCCACTGCAATCCCTGAAGTTCCATTCACAAGCAATGTGGGGATCCGTGTGGGCATCACCTGGGGCTCTTCCAGGGTATCGTCAAAATTGAGCTGGAAATCGACCGTATCCTTATCCAGATCAGCCATGGTCTCTTCAGCAATCTTCTGCAGCCGTGCCTCCGTATATCGCATGGCAGCCGGACTGTCACCATCCACCGACCCGAAGTTCCCCTGCCCATCCACAAGCGGATAGCGCAATGACCACTCCTGGGCCATACGCACCATGGCATCATACACCGATGAGTCTCCATGCGGGTGGTACTTACCCAGCACCTCCCCTACGATCCTTGCCGATTTCTTAAAGGGTCTGTTGGAATATACACCCAGTTCTGACATGCCAAAAAGTACCCTCCTGTGCACCGGTTTCAGGCCATCTCTCACATCGGGTAGTGCGCGCGACACAATCACCGACATCGAATAATCGATGTAGGCCGATTTCATCTCCTCCTCTATGTTAATTCTAAGTATTTTTTCGCCTTCTGCCATCTAATTCTATCTAGTTGATTATCAATACTTTATAATTACCTTTTCCGCCTCTCGGAATAAGATTCGAAAATAGCGATTTCCCGCCTAAAAACCTCAATTTCAAGGCGCTTTTATTAACATTGAACTGTTTATAATAGATAATTGTTTTATTGATATATTTGAGCCTTATTAGTTACTTTGTTTTTTAACCCAACTGAAGTAAGTTTAACACATGGATGCACAGTTTTCACAAAGGATAAAAGATGTACTTGGGTACAGCAAGGAAGAGGCGGTCAGGCTCGGGAATTCACACATCAATGTGGAGCACCTGCTATTGGGGATCATGAGGGATGGAGAGGGGCTGGCTATTGATGTGCTGGTGGTTCTTGGTGTGGAGTTGTATGATTTCCGGATGGCCATTGAGAAGAGTATCCGCAACGAGCAGCCCTCTGTTGTATCAGACCCGGACAGCCTGCCACTTTTAAAGAGCACAGAACGAATTCTGAAGCTGACCCATCTTGAAGCCCGTTCAATGAAACAAAAAACCATCGATACCAACCACCTCTTGCTGGCCATACTGAAGGATGATAACAACTATGGCACACGCTACCTGGTGGAGAACGGGATCACATACAACAAGGTGAAGCAGGAGATTGCCGATTCCCTGCCGGAAGCCAGGGCCGATTTTCCTGGTGATGAGGATGAGGAAGGCAAAGGCTCCTTCAGCGGGGGCGGTGGTCAGGGAGGCAGTGGAAAGAGCAGCGGCGGTGGATCATCCCCGAAGTCAAGTTCCGACACGCCCGTGCTGGATAACTTTGGGATCGACCTGACCAAGGCCGCAGAAGAGGACCGGCTGGATCCCATTGTTGGAAGGGAAATTGAGATAGAACGGCTTGCCCAGATCCTGAGCCGCCGGAAGAAAAACAATCCCATCCTGATCGGGGAGCCCGGTGTTGGAAAATCAGCCATTGCCGAGGGACTGGCCCTGCGCATCATCCAGCGAAAAGTGAGCCGTGTCCTGTTTGATAAAAGGGTGGTCACCCTTGACCTGGCCTCCATTGTGGCCGGAACCAAGTACCGGGGACAGTTTGAGGAGCGGATGAAGGCCATCCTCAATGAGTTGGTGAAGAATCCGTCCATCATCCTCTTTATCGACGAGATCCACACCATTGTTGGTGCCGGAGGTGCAACCGGATCACTTGATGCGGCCAACATGCTGAAACCCGCCCTGGCCAGGGGTGAGATACAGTGTATCGGGGCCACTACCCTGGATGAATACAGGCAACACATTGAGAAGGACGGTGCACTGGAGCGGAGGTTCCAGAAGGTAATGGTGGATCCAACCAGCATGGAGGAGACCATCGATATCCTTCTGAACATCAAGGAGCGGTATGAGGATCACCACAATGTAAGCTACACCGACGATGCCATCGATGCCTGTGTGAAGCTCACGCAGCGTTATATCAGTGATCGCCATCTGCCCGATAAGGCAATTGATGCCCTTGATGAAGCAGGTTCAAGGGTCCACATCTCCAACATTGTGGTTCCGGACCAGATCGTGGAGCTGGAGAAGGATATCGAGCACACCAAGCAGGATAAGATCCAGGCTGTGAAGAACCAGAATTTTGAAAAGGCCGCCGGGTATCGTGATAAGGAGAAGGAGTTGCTGGACAAGCTTGAATCTGAGAAGAAGAAGTGGGAGAAGGAGCTGTCGCAGAACCGGGAAACAGTCGATGAAAACAAAGTGGCCGAAGTGGTGGCCATGATGACGGGCGTTCCTGTCCAGCGTATTGCCCAGGCTGAGGGGACCCGTCTGTTGAAGATGGCAGATGAACTAAGGGGAAGCGTGATCGGACAGGACGAGGCAATCGATAAGGTGGTTAAGTCGATCCAGCGCAACAGGGCCGGATTGAAGGACCCGAACAAACCCATCGGAACCTTTGTGTTCCTGGGGCCAACCGGTGTGGGTAAAACACAGATGGCCAAGGTGCTGGCCGAATACCTTTTCGAATCTGTGGACAACCTGATTCGCATCGATATGAGTGAATACATGGAGAAGTTCTCCGTATCCAGGCTTGTGGGAGCACCTCCGGGATATGTGGGGTATGAAGAGGGTGGCCAGCTCACCGAGAAGGTGCGCCGCAAACCATATGCAGTGGTGCTGCTTGACGAAATTGAGAAAGCGCATCCGGATGTATTCAACATCATGCTGCAGGTTCTTGATGAAGGACAGCTTACCGACAGCCTCGGAAGAAGGGTTGATTTCAGGAACACCATCGTGATCATGACCTCCAACATCGGAACCCGTGAGCTGAAAGATTTCGGTCAGGGTGTGGGATTTGCAACCAAAGCAAGGCAAAATACTGCCAATGAGCATGCCAAGGGGGTCATTCAGAAAGCACTCAAAAGGGCCTTTGCACCTGAATTCCTGAACAGGATCGACGATGTGGTACTCTTCAACACCCTCTCGAGGGATGATATCCACAAGATCATTGATATCGAACTGAAGGGGCTCTACAGCCGCGTTAAGAGCCTCGGATTCGAGATCAAACTGTCTGACGAAGCCAAGGATTATGTCCTGGACAAAGGGTATGATATCCAGTATGGTGCCAGGCCACTGAAGCGGGCCATCCAGAAGTACCTGGAAGATCCCATGGCCGAGACCATCATTAAGTCGGCCCTGGTAGAGGGTGATGCCATGGTGGTGGATCTGGATAAGGAGAAAGAGGAGATTACAGTCGCAATCCAGAAGAAAAAGGGAGTCCTTCCCAAAGGAAAAAAAGAGCTTCCGGAACCGAAAAAGGCTAAAAAGGAGAATTCAAAGGATAAGGATAGCAAAGAAAACTAGATCACGTCTGTCTATTGAGAGCAAGCGTAACGCGAATAGCGAACTTTATGGACAGACATTAATAACACGTCCAAAAAGATCGAATTCTGCTGCTTCTGTGATCTCTACAGGGTAGAAGTTTCCAATCTCCAGCTCCTCTCCCACCGGAATCAGCACTTCATTGTCCACTTCAGGTGAATCATACTGGGTACGGCCGATATAATAGTCTCCGTCCATCCTGTCGATCAGGACCTTAAATGTTCTCCCCACCCTCTCCTGGTTTCTCTCCAGAGAGATCTCCTGCTGCAGCTCCATCACAGCCTCTGCCCGCTCCACTTTCGTCTTCTCCGGTATGCTGTCGTCCAGATGATATGCCGGCGTATCCTCCTCGTGGGAATAGGGAAATACGCCCAGACGATCAAACCTGAATATGGAGAGGTACTCTGTCAGTTCACGGAATGCCTGATCGCTCTCCCCCGGAAATCCGGTCACCACAGTAGTCCGTAGCGCAACATCGGGCACCTTTTCCCGAAAGCGCTCCAGCAGCTGTTCCAGTTTTGCCCGGTTGTGTCCCCTGCCCATGGAGGTCAGCAGTTCATCATTGATGTGCTGTATGGGTATATCCAGGTAGTTGCAGATCTTCTCTTCCGAAGCCATCAGCTCAATAACCTCTTCCGGAAACCCGGTCGGATAGGCATAGTGCAGCCTGATCCACTCCAACCCCTCTATCTTCACCAGCTCCTTCAAGAGGTCATAAAGGCTCCTTTTCTGATAAATATCAATGCCGTAATTGGTCAGGTCCTGTGCGATCAGGATCAGCTCCCTGACCCCCTGTCCCGCAAGTTTTATACTCTCTTTAACCAGCTCCCCGATGGGGATCGACTGCTGCGCTCCCCTGATCCCGGGTATGGCACAGAAAGCGCAGGTGCGGTTACACCCCTCAGAGACCTTCAGGTAAGCATAGTGTTTCGGCGTGGTGATGACCCGGTCGGTTAGCAGTTCACGGTCAAGCCTGGTCCCCGCCTCCTCAAGGATCTTTGCCATCTCCCACACCCCGAAGAAGCCATCCACTTCGGGCATTTCAGCCTTCAACTCCTCCCTGTAGCGCTCTGATAAACATCCCATCACAAAGAGCATCCTCAGGTTGCCCTCTCTCTTCTCCTCAAGGAAAGCAAGGATGGTTTCGATCGACTCCTCTTTGGCATCGAGAATAAAGCCGCAGGTATTGATGATCACCAGGTCGGCCCGCTTGTCATAGTCATCGTGCCTGACCCGGTAGCCGGCAGCCCGGAACTGGGACAGGAGATGTTCTGAATCAACCAGGTTCTTTGAGCAACCCAGTGTAATGATGTTTACAGTCATGTTAGCTGGTATCTGTAAATCCCAGTATTTGGCGTTTTAGCTTCGCTGAGCTCGTGAAAACTCGGTTCTTGCAAAGACTAGCTGAAAAGGCTGTCAACAAACTCTACCCTGTCGAAGACCTGAAGGTCATCGAGCTTCTCCCCGATCCCGATGTATTTCACAGGGATCCGGAACTGATCGGAGACTCCAAGCACAACCCCGCCTTTGGCAGTGCCGTCCAGTTTGGTAAGTGCCAGTGCATTTACCTCCGTTGCAAGGGTGAACTGTTTAACCTGCTCAAAGGCATTCTGACCTGTGGAACCGTCCAGAATGAGTAATATCTCATGGGGTGCATCGGGGATCACTTTTTGCATCACCCGCCGGATCTTGCTCAGTTCATTCATCAGGTTCACCTTGTTGTGCAGGCGTCCTGCCGTATCAATGATAACTACATCGGCATTGGTCGACAGGGCCGATGAGAGTGTGTCGAAGGCCACTGATGCCGGATCGGAGCCCATATCCTGCTTCACAATATCCACCCCGACCCTCTCTGCCCAGATGGTGATCTGGTCAACGGCTGCAGCCCTGAAGGTGTCAGCTGCTCCAATGATTACGCGCTTTCCCGCCTGTTTATAGTGATATGCAAGTTTTCCGATGGTGGTGGTTTTTCCCACCCCGTTTACGCCAACCACCATGATCACATAGGGCTTACCGGGAAGCGGGTCATCGAATGAGGCCACCAGCTGGGAGCTGTTCTCCTCGAGCAGCGAAGCAATCTCCTCCTTAAGAATAGAGGTTAATTCGCTGGTATTTAAAAACTTTTCTTTTGAAACCCGGGCTTCGATCCTCTCAATGATTTTCAGGGTGGTATCCACACCCACATCGGATGTAATCAACACCTCCTCAAGGTTGTCCAGAACCTCATCATCCACCCTGGATTTTCCAACCACGGCCCTGGAGAGCTTCTTGAAGACACTCTCTTTGGTCTTCTCAAGTCCCTTGTCCAGGTTCTTCTTCTTCTCTCTGGAGAAAATACCCATGGTGGTTCAGATATAAAAAAAGCCCTCTTTTTCAAGAAAGCTTTTATTCGAAAATATTATAAAGCGATTACTTGGAGAAGAAATCTTTGATGTGGTCGTTATGAACCATCTCCTCTTCGAATGCATATGCGCCGCTCTTTTCGGAACGTACCATCTTAATACATTTGGTAAAATTCCTTCCTTCGCCGCTCTGTAATGATGCAACAACTTTTTTTGCCATTTCTCAGATCCTTATTTGATTTCGCGATGAACTGTTACTTTTTTCAATATGGGGTTGTACTTCTTCTGCTCCAACCTGTCGGGAGTGTTCTTCCTGTTCTTGGTTGTAATGTATCGGGAAGTACCAGGCATTCCGCTCTCTTTGTGCTCTGTGCACTCGAGAATCACCTGGACCCTGTTTCCTTTACTTTTTGCCATTTCCTGCTATTTAATAAGATTTAAGAAATCCTTTTTTTACGGCACTGTCCAGTGTGGACTTCAGTCCGTTCTTATTGATGGTGCGGATTCCCTGTGCGGAAACACGAAGGGAGACATACCTCTTCTCCTCCTCAAGATAGAACTTCTTATCAAACAGATTGGGCTGGAAAGTCCTTTTAGTTCTTCTTTTTGAGTGAGATACATTGTTTCCCACCATCATCTTTTTTCCTGTTATCTGACAAATTTTTGACATATCACTTTTGAATTTTCAGATCGATTCTTTTAACGAGCCGCAAATTACGCTATAATTTACGAGATTACCAAGCCTTTGAGATAAAAAATCGGTTTAAAACTCCTCAACTAAACCATATCCAGAATAAGCCTTCGGAGCAGCTGCATGGCTGTATAGGAAGCCTGGGCGATGATCCGCTCCCGGGTACCCCCAAAGCGAAACTTTTTCGCCAGCACCTTATCACCATATGTTACTGATATCCATGTTGTTCCTACAGGCTTTTCATCTGTACCCCCATCGGGACCGGCGATACCCGAGGTGGCTATTGCAGCATCGGTCCCAAACCGCTCCTGAACCCCTTTTGCCATCTGTTCAACCACCGGCTGGCTCACCACTCCCAGCCTGTTAATAACTGACTCATCCACATTCAAAACTTCTGTTTTGATCCTGTTCTTGTAGGCGATCACCGATCCGGTATAGTATCCCGAACTGCCGGGTACCGATGTGATCAGGCGGGCGATGTTCCCGCCGGTACAACTCTCTGCTGTTGCCACGGACAGACCCTTTTCAAGCAACAGAACACCCAGGGCCTCCTCCAGGCTGATGTCGTCATAGCCAAAAATATGTTGTGGTATGATCTTCAGCAATTTACTCTCCATTACCTCAAGCATCTCTTTCGATTCCCTGGCACACTGTCCCGATGCGGTCAGCCGCAACCTGACAATCCCCGGTCTGGGCAGATAGGCCAGCTTAATGCAATCTGGCAGACCCTCTTCCCACTCCCTTAAAAGCACAGCAAGGTAGGATTCCGGGACCCCCTGGGTCATGATGGTGCGGTGCACCACGTTGGGAACATCCACCAGTTTTCCGAGCCTTGGCAATACCTGCTCCTCCATCAGTCCCTTCATCTCATAGGGCACTCCGGGCAGGGAGATCAGGACGGTACCATCCTTCTCAAACCACATTCCCGGCGCAGTTCCATGGTTGTTCATCAACACCTCGCAAATTTCAGGCACATCTGCCTGCCTGATGTTGGAATCGATCATGCTCCTGCCCCGCTCCTTAAAGAACGCTGTGATCTTCTCCAGCACCGCGGGTACGGTTACCATGGAGCTCTCAAAGTAGGTGGCCAGGGTCTGTTTGGTGAGGTCATCCTTAGTAGGACCCAATCCCCCCGTCATAATCACCAGGCCGTACCTTCCCAGGTAGCGGTCCAGGGTGGATGTTATCTGTCCTGGCTCATCCGAAACAGTGACCATCTCCCCCACCGAAACCCCGATCCTGTTCAACTGCGTGGAGATCCACACCGCATTGGTGTCGGTCACCTGGCCGATCAGGATCTCATCTCCTATGGTGATCAGTGCACTATTCACTTATTTTTTTTTTAGACCGGGACAAAGGTATCAATTACTCCCCGATTGAGGGAGGATACAAGCCAAATTGTTGTTACTTTCGTTTCATGTCCCATGTACAAACAGAGCGGCTGCAACTTGCGGCACAGTTTATCAACAGCACACACAGTCATATCTTCCTGACCGGCAAGGCAGGTACGGGAAAAACCACCTTTCTGAGAGATCTCGCTCTGAAGACACACAAGAATTTTGTCATCGTGGCACCCACAGGTATTGCTGCACTAAATGCCCAGGGCGTCACCATCCACTCACAGTTCCTTTTGCCTTTTGGCAGTTTTATTCCCGTGAGAGAACCGGCCGGTAACTTCAGCACAGCTGCATACTTCTATACACAACATACCCTTACCCGAAAGCACACCCTGAACAGTCTTCGCAAACAGGTGTTGCGGGCCACTGACCTGCTGATTATTGACGAGGTGAGTATGCTTCGTGCAGATATTCTGGATGCCATCGACTACCGCATGCGCAGCGCAAAGGGCAATTACTCCCAGAGTTTTGGAGGGGCACAGCTTCTTATGATTGGCGACCTCTACCAGCTACCAACGATCGTTAAAGAGGATGAATGGTCTTTGTTGCAGAACCACTACAGAAGCATGCATTTTTTTGAAGCACTCGCCCTGAAAAAGGATGGGATGGTCTATATTGAACTGGATGAGATCTTTCGCCAGAAGGATCAGAAATTTATCGGTATCCTTAATAATCTCCGAAATAACATCACCACCAGGGAGGATGTTGACACACTCAACAGTTACTATCAGAACAACAGTCAGACAACTTCCGGCGGGCAGGCAGGTGATGATCAGGAGATTATTACAATCACCACCCACAACTACATAGCCGACAACATCAATGCAAAAGCGTTGGAAGCACTGCCTGGCCCCTCCTCCTTTTTCGATGCATATGTTGGAGGAGATTTTCCGGAGAAGTTATATCCCCTGCCCGATAGAATTGAACTGAAACCGGGCGCCCAGGTGATGTTTATTAAAAACGACAGCAGCGGGGAGAAGCGCTATTTCAATGGGAAACTGGCACGGGTAGGTCAAATTGATGATGAGGATATTACGGTTATCATGTCCGATACCAATCAGGAATTTGTGCTTCAAAAAGAGCAGTGGGAGAATAAGAAATACACCATCGATGAGGAGACCAAAGAGCTGGAGGAGGAGGTGACAGGAACCTTTGAGCAATTCCCAATCAAACTGGCCTGGGCAGTCACCGTGCATAAAAGCCAGGGGCTGACATTTGAAAAAGCGATCATTGATGTGGGTCAGGCCTTTGCGCCCGGTCAGGTTTACGTAGCACTCAGCCGCCTGCGGAGTCTGGAGGGTTTGGTGTTGCGTACCCGGATAGATACATCATCCATATTCAGCGACAAAGATGTGGTGACCTTTACCAGGAGCAGTGAACAACAAAGGCCACTGCCGGAAGTGTTGCAGGTGGAGCAAAGGAGATTTCTGGAGCGACTGCTCATCTCCACTTTCGATTTTTCCGGAATTGCAAAGCAATTGGATCATCTGCAAAACTACAAAGCCGGCAAAATGGAGTTTGAGGATGAATCGATGCAGCAGGCTATTGGTATTATACAGGATCGCATCCGGGGAGAAGAGCAGAATACAGCAACCTTCAGAAAACAGCTGCAACGGATCATTGGAGAGGGTAACCAGGAGATGCTCCTTGAACGCATCGCCCGGGGCAGTGCCTATTACAGCGATTTTATGGAGGAGAACCTGCGTCAGCTTTTGGTGCACCTGGCAGAGGTAGAACGTTTTACACGTACCAAGACCTACCGGAACGCCTTAAGCGAGATTGACCAGCTGATGATGAAATCCCTGAGTGAGTTGATAAAGGCGACACACATCACAAACTGCATCCTGTCCGGCGAAGAGATCACAAAACCGGAAAGGGAGAACAAAGAGATTGCTCAGCGCAGGATTGAACTTTGGGAGATGGCCGAAAAGGCAGCAGATGAAAATCCAAAATTCAGTAAACGCAAAACCGGACGAAAACGCAAAAAAGGTGCAAAACTTGAAAAGGGGGCAACCTATAAAAAGACATATGCCCTTCTGAAGGAGGGCAAATCCATTAAAGAGGTTGCTGCTTCCAGGGGATTGGCCCTGTCAACCATTGAAAGTCATGTTGTCAGGGGCATTGAGGCCGGTGAGGTACATCTTCCGGATCTGCTTTCCGAAGAGGTTGTCACTGAGGTGGCTGAGATGTTGCAAAAATCATCCGAAGGTTCCGCCGAGGTGTACAAAGCATTTAATGGCAAATACAGTTACGGGGTATTGCGCATGGTGCATGCACATTTGCATATGGAAAAGACTGATAAACTGTAAATATATACCCCGGTAACATTTCAAATCGATCAGAATTCATTAGCTTCGGCGAAAATTTGATAGAAGATGGAGCTGATTCGTGAATTAAAGTCAAAGAGCATAACCCTGCCCGCCCATATTACCGACCTGATAAACTCCTGTAAATCCCTGACCGTATTTAATACCGTTGAAGCGCTGGCTCAGGCTTCCACCGGGACAGCAGGAGAGGATGAATTTGAGGTGAAATATGAGGTGCCCGGCAAGGGGGAATATACAGAGGTTGTGGTACACCGTGTGGAGAACGGGATCTCTGCCAACTATACCGAGGCCTACATGCGCCGGAGGGATCCTGAAACCATGGTGATTGCTGATGAGCTTCCCAGCGATAAAAAGCGCTTTAAGGAGAAGTATGGCTATGACTTTGCCCTCCTGCAGGAGGAGACCCTGGTATGGATGAAGCAGCAGGACCTTTCTCTCTTTTTCTATTTTGCAGGGCGCGCAGGAATAGGATCTTTGGGAGTGGCCGTGGTGCCCTCCAATGCAGCCTTTTTTGCCATGGGACTCTCCATGTTGCAGGAGATCAAACCGGTGGAGGAACTCACGAAAGGGGCAAAGATTGAATCGGCCATCCTGGTGGCACCTGTTTTCCGGCATACCCATTTCGAAGGAAAACAGGTGGTGGTGCATAAGCGTATGGATGGGATGCATGAGCTTTATGCCTACAACCTCTACCCTGGACCCAGCGCCAAGAAAGGCTTGTATGGAGTCCTGCTTGCCCAGGGAGAGAGGGAGGGCTGGGTCACCGCCCACTGTTCTGCTGTACAATCGATCAGCCCTTATGACAACATCACCACCTTTATGCACGAAGGAGCCTCCGGAGGCGGCAAAAGTGAAATGCATCAGTATATCATGCGGGAACCCGATGGCCGGGTATCCCTGGGAAAGAACATGTTAACTGAAGAGGAGCGATATATTACCATTCCCAGGTTCTGTTCCTTCAATCCCGTTGCCGACGATATGGCTTTCTGTCACCCTTCAGTGCAGCGGCCTGACGGCAAGCTCAGGATCGTAGATGCAGAAAATGCCTGGTTTATCAGGGTGGACAGTGTGAATGAATATGGGGATGATCCCAAGCTGGAGAAGACCACCATCAATTCCTGTTGTCCTCTGTTGTTCCTGAATATCAGGACCACACCACGCTCCCCAGCCCTGATCTGGAACCATATCGAGGATGAACCCGGGAAACGGTGCCCCAATCCACGTATCGTATTGCCCAGAAACGCGGTAAATGATGTGATAGACCGACCAGTATCCGTTGATATCCGGAGCTTCGGACTTCGTACACCCAGCTGCTCCAGGGAGGAGCCCAATTACGGGATCCTGGGTCTTTTCCAGATCCTGCCCCCCACCCTGGCCTGGCTGTGGCGGCTGGTGGCCCCCAGGGGTCATAAAAATCCCAGTATTGTATCGAGCAACAAAATGGAGAGTGAAGGGGTTGGCTCCTACTGGCCCTTTGCAACGGGCAAACAGATTGACCACGCCAATATGCTGCTGAAGCAGATCATCGAAACACCCCGTACCACCTACACCCTGACACCCAACCAGCATATCGGAGTCTGGAAGGTAGGATTCCGGCCTCAGCTGCTTATGCGCGAATACCTTACCCGCCGGGGTGAGGCCCGGCTAAGGGGTGACCAGTACCAGCCTGCCCGTTGTTCCCTGCTGGGGTACGAGCTGAACTACCTGACCATCGAGGGTTCCAAGATCCCCTCCCGTTTCCTGAAGGTTTACAAGCAAAACGAAGTAGGCACTGAAGGGTATGACGCGGGGGCTGAAATGCTGGAAAGCTTCTTCAAGGAGGAGCTGCAGAAGTTTCTGAAAGGGGACCTGCTGCAGACAGGAAAACGCATCATCGATGCTTGCCTCTCAGGGGCTACCGTGGATGAGTACAACCAGATCGTACCCATGAGCTACAGGTACTCCTTTGACCATATGGAAGACTACGAACACAGCTTCTCCAATTTTGAACAGCAACCTGGCCAACAATTGTAAAAAAGATGTAAATTTGTCCTCAATGCGGGAGTAGCTCAGTGGTAGAGCATCAGCTTCCCAAGCTGAGGGTCGCGGGTTCAATCCCCGTTTCCCGCTCTTTGATTAACAGAGACTTAGCCTATACACTGGTTAGGTCTCTGTTTTCATTTGCAATGAAATTTGCAATATAACGACCACCTTTTACGATTTGTAATTTTTATTTCCAGAAATTTTTTACTTGGCGCAATCATCTGTGTATCACACCCTTAGGTATTCACCATGATTGATTTCAACTCAAAGTAATTTTGGATACCTTGATTGTCAATGAATTAGGAGTGGTGGAGGGAGTACCCCGTAGGGGGTGTCATGCCCTATGGTAGTGGCTGTGCTTATCTGAATCCTTACGTTTTATCGCCACATTTACCGCTTTTTGGAAGCCAAACTTCCTTTCGCTTTATTCTCAATCACCATAATTGGATAAAAAGCCAATCCAATTATAAATCCACTCAAAAGCCCACCGATATGAGCAGCATTATCAATTCCTTCTGATAGCCCAAACAGAAGATTAAGTACAACAAAAATCAATGAAAATATCAAAAAGAACCTTCCAACTTCATCGGGTATTGTTTTCGTAAGATATAGAGATAGAAATGCTCCATAAAGTCCGAAAATCGCACCAGATGCGCCTATACTCAAAACCGAATCATGCCACCATAAACTTGTCAAACTTGCAAGAATACCTGAGATTAGAAATAGTAGCAGATATTTAAAATGTCCCAAAACTGGCTCAAGAATGGCTGATACGAAGACTAATCCTGAAATATTCAAAATCAAATGCATGATTCCTCCATGAAGAAAAACGCATGAAAGAAGTCTCCACCAATCACCACCTTTTGTCAATGGACTATAATTAGCTCCGAATTTGATTAAATCAGCTCCTTTAAATGAAAAGAAGCCATGTCCTCCAAGAACCAATGCAAAAAACATTATAACAATACCATACAGAATCAGTGGCGTAACAACATAACCAGCCTTAAATGTTATGTAACCAAGAAAATCTTTCAAATCCTGTTGAGCTTCTATGTCAGGCTTCCCTGCTTTAACCCGATTAAGCTCTTCGGTATCAAAACTTGTAGCTGAAATCAAAAGAAGCCATACGATGCAGCCTATCAAAGAAGAACCAAAAATCCAAAATAGTTTATTTCCATTTCTCGCTGAATACGGTTCGCTAACTCCAACGAGAATCACATCAGTGGCAATAAACTTTTTATTTGTCCTAATGGCATTGCTAAAACAATCAAATTCCTTTGAGTTTCCAAGTCTGTCGAAGTAGGTAAATCCTGAAAACTCTCTGTCATTGAAATCATTCTGACTTTCTTCCGTGAATTTTTTGTGTTCGGCTTCTTTTTCTCCCTTGCTAAGTCTATTATCTATTGTTTTCCGATATTCATGACCTAACCAACCAATAGGTGTTTTAACATCTACTTCATCTTCTGACTCAAAGACAGGCAATGCAAAGTAAATCCTCAAATGTAGATTACTACTTGTTCTGGTAGTGACAACCTCATAATCATGGTATACTCCAACAGAGTTTTTGTCAATATAATAGTTATCTAAAGTGTAGTATTTCGTTTCTTCATGATTGTTAATTGTATTGATTGAGGTCAATTCTGTTAACTTTCCTGTTGCAGTCTGGATATAGTCCTGCGCCATCACCGTAGGAATTGTCATTCCAACCCAAAATAGCATCGTGTAAAAATCAATCAAACTTCCCGTGTCAATCTCAAGGTCAAGTATCTTCAGTTTTGGTCTAATATAAATCCAAGCTATTAATCCAGCCGAGGTAATTGGTATCCCAAAATCAAGAATCATCGTTCTTAGGGAAAAAAGCTGCAACTCAATAAAAATCAACCAGTGTAAAAATGTATAGCCAACGACTAACAGTATCAATGTCAGGACAGCTGGTTTATAAATTATTTGTAGTTTATCTTTCATCTAATGCTAAAATCTTGAAGTATCGCTTGTTGTATGGCTGTCTTCAAAGATATAATCAATTAAACTATAATGAAAGAGATGTTTTCACAGTCAATTCTACTTGAATTGCTCATGTCAACATGACCTCAACAAAAACACTGTCACTTCTACAGTGATAGGTACAAATCACCGATTTCTTTTTCCCGAATCCCAAGGTACGCTTTCGTGATTTTCACCGAACTATGGTTGAACAGGTTACCCAGTAGTATCAACGATTTTTCAGAATAGTCATGTAACTCC
>JBDLIQ010000004.1:0-71164 GCA_039714775.1 Bacteroidota bacterium | reverse complement strand
GTTTCAGCCTGGGGAGGGACGCCGGCAGAGGTATGGATAAAAAAGAGCCTGGTAGAGAACAACCCGGAGCTGAATAATAACAGGTATGAAGAGATCTACGATTGGTGGCCCAGTGATCCCGGTGTACTCTACAATGGGATGATTGCACCGGTCACTCCATACGGAATAGCAGGTACAATCTGGTACCAGGGTGAATCGAATTGCAAGACCTACCCGGTCTATGCCTCTCTTAAAAAAACATTAATAGAAAATTGGCGTGAGGATTTCCGGAAGGATTTCCCCTTCTATTTCGTGCAGATCGCACCCTTTAACTACAGGGAAACAATACAATCTGAAAGGTTGCGTGAGCAGCAGGAAATTGTTGCAAAAACAGTCCCGAATACAGGAATGGTTGTGGTTTCCGATCTGGTGGATAATATCAAAGACATTCACCCGAAGAATAAACTGGATGTTGGGAAAAGACTGGCCATGCTTGCACTCTCTGAAACCTATAAGGAGGATGTGGGAGCCTGTAAAAGTCCCACTTTCAAATCTATGGAGATTAATAAAAACCAGATCATCCTCTCTTTCAACGATGTGTTGACCGGTCTGAAATGTACCGGAAAAAGTCCTGATAAATTTCTGATTGCAGGGGAGGATCAACAATTCGTTACAGCATCTGCAAAAATAAAGGGAAGTAACATTGTGGTTTTTTCAAAATCCGTAAAAAATCCGGTTGCAGTACGTTACTGCTTTGACAACACCTCCATGCCGGATGTCTTTACCTCCGAAGGTCTCCCCCTGGCGCCCTTCAGGACAGACCGGTGGTAAAAACAGCCAATCTAATGAAAAGGTTTTTATTTATTGGTATTCTATTTTTTGCGGTTGCAGTATCGGCGCAAAATGATGCACAATTTGTATCGCAATCGGATATACAAACAATAAATGCGGGCGAATCATTTAATTATAGTGTAACCTTTAAAAATACCGGCACAACTACATGGACATCAGGGAGCCTTTATAGATTAGGAGCACAGGCACCGCAGGACAACCGTATATGGTTGAACGGAACAAATCGTATTTCATTGCCAGATGATGTGCCACCTGGTGAGGAAGTGACATTCTCAACAACCTTAACAGCTCCTGTCGGGGAGGGGGTATATGTTATTCAATGGCGCATGGTGCAGGATGGCGTTGAGTGGTTTGGCGAAGAATCAGAAATCATACCTTATGTTAACTATTCCAACCCCAATACCATTTTTACATACACGCGTAGTTCTGCAGGCTCTTCAGTTGAATCATATGATGAAGCCATGGCAGTGGCTTGTCTTCAGGGAGTCATTAATCGTGAGAAACCCATTGTGTATCTCTTTGAAGGCTCAGGTAAACGTCGCCCCAGGTATTGGTTTAACATCATCTCATCAGAAGGACGCTGGCTTAGCGGACGCGAAACGATTGAGTTGAATTGTATTGAATCTCTTTTTGTTCTTGCAAAAGATAAAATAAAAGGGGCTGTTATATGGGATAGTGATGTTGCAGCATCAATCAATGTTGCAACTACAATTGCAGGAGTTGAAGATGCCCTTGTTTTCAGCCCTGAATATGCAAACAGGAATCTTGCAGCGTGGGGATTACCTGTTATTAAAGATTTACGGGGAATGTTTACAGGCAGTGAAACAGGCAGTGCAAAAAATGATGCCTATCGCTGGGCTGTACGGGAGTATTTGAGCCAGGGAGAGTGTTCCAACCATCTGCTTTGTCTGTACGAAGACTCATATTTGACCAGAGAGAGAGGAGATATTGGTTATGTAGTGACAAGGGATTGGGCTGTTAAAAATCGCTCTTTTGTATATGATCTTTCACCCTGGGGAGATGAAGTCCCGTTAGATGATCCGGAGCAACCATTAGGAACAGATCTTGCAACTTATAAGATTCTTTTAGAAGAGGTGTTGAAACAGACCGCCGGAAATATGATGACTGAGGTTGCAGGTTTCTTCTCTTTTAAGAAATATAGTAATGTCCCGGGACATCCAAGCAGTCACGATCCGGTTCCAACCGAATGGGAAACGGTTTATCTTATCTCTCCATACAATTGTTATCAAAATACAGTTGCCAGTAGCTGTTGGAACCAGACCTTTCACAGTCAGGCACCCATAGGAAATTTAAAACAGCACAGGCCAGCTGATACCCTGAGTTTGGAAAAAGAAAAAACGTATATCTGCATTTTAATGGCAGACTATGATTCTGGAACCCCTTTGTATGATTTTTTAGTTGATTATTGGTCTGATCCCACACGTGGTGATATTCCTTTGCTCTGGGGAATAAATCCAAATTTAATTGAGACTTATCCCGATCTTATATCATACTATTATGAGACACATACGGCAAATGACTATTTTGCTGCTGATGCCAGTGCTGCCGGTTACATGAACCCTAACCGTATCAGGGAGGAGTATATACCACTCTTCATAGACCATAATAAAAAGTTTTATGAGCAACTTGATATGACCATTTCGCCAATGGTACTTGACTGGGATGAGCCAACTTCGGCCGTGAAAGATGCATTTACACAATTTTCTCCTGATGGTTTTGCTACCATTGTGATGGACCTGCATCATACCGGAGGAGAAGCTCCTGATCCGCATATTTGGGAAGGGATGCCCGTAACAAACCTGATTAACGTTGTGGGACAAATATCAGATAATAATGCTGCTGCCGATGCCATGTCCAGGGCAATACCGGCAGTATATCCGGGAAAAGAGTCATTTCATATGTTTCGTATCGTGTGGTCGTGGCCCAGCCAGGTAATTGATGCCCTTAACATACTTAAAAGTAAAAGATCTGATTTGGATATTGAGGTTGTTGACCCGTATAACTTCTTTAAGTTGTTTAAAGATTCTTACTCGACAACAGCGGTTCTGGATATTGAATCAGATCAATCTGTCATTTGTTACCAGGATGCAGATGCTGAGATATTGTCTGTTAAAGCAGCGTGCACTTTGAAGAGAGTCGTTCTCTATTCTGTTACTGGTAGTGTTGTAAAGGTTGTAAACTCAGATTTTGATTCTATCTCAATCGATGATCTGCAGTCTGGAACCCTCTTCCTGGTTAAGATATACCTTAATCAAGGGACTGTCGTTAAAAAGATACTTAAATTGTAGGAGCAACTGCTGTTATTGATTAATTAATCCTTTATTAAGGCAACAGACCTATTTTAATTTAAAGTAATTCAAAACCTCAAAATTTATAATTATGAAAAAAACATTACGATTTGGTATCATTGGTGTATTACTATTGAGTGGTAATATAGCATCAAATGCACAGGCACTGGTTTTTGATGGTGTTGATGATGTTGTTGACTGTGGAAATGATGCATCATTTCAGACTTTTGCAGACGATGAGATTACACTGGAGGCGTGGATCAATGCCAGTAGCTGGAGATCTGGGGCACACGAGGGGACCATTATCTCAAAAGAACAAGCTTTTGAAGCTGATGGTACAACTGTATTGGATGATGGATATGTCTTAAGATGCGGCGGGAATGGAGATGTGCATTTTGTTCTTGGAGCTGAAGGTGCTGCCAGTTGGGAATGGATAGCTACAGCTGACCTGGGATTAGCGGCAGAAACATGGATCCACCTTGCAGCTGTTTATGATGGCACCAGTATGATTATTTATGTCGATGGTGTCGAAGTATTAAAAGAGGACAAAACGCTTGTTCTTGGTACGTCACCTGATATGCCTGTAACAATTGGAAACAATGCACAGTGGCCTGACAGGGCTTTTGCAGGTACGATTGATGAGGTGAGAATCTGGAATGTGGCCAGGACTGCTACTCAAATAGTAGAATCAAAAGATAAGGAATTGGGTAAAGATGGCGATGTGGAAGGGCTCATTGCCTATTATAAAATGAACGAAGGGAGTGGTAGTACAGCTGTCGATCAAACCAATAACAATCATGCTACATTTGGAGCTGCCGCTCCTACCTGGGCCGATGGTGGCGCTCCGGTCACAGCGGCTGATGATTGGATTGCTGAAAAGAGTTGGTATAATTTCATTCTAAATGACTGGAACGGAACCTTTGACATGCCATTTGACACCGTCGATAACAAGAATCCATGGAGATTCCCTGAAATTGATGGCCCGGGAACAAGTTACTGGGAACTCTCTGATGATTCTTATGAGGGAAGCGGTGCAGTTAAGACATTCTGGCCTGCCGGCGTAACTACTGAACTGGTTTTTGACACATGGGGCCCGGGTTGGGATGGAAAGATTGAAGTACTGCCAGACAGCACCTATGTTTTCAAGTTTGCCGCATATGCCGTAGAAGGTGGTGCTCCCATCCTCCATACCACACTTGGCTTTTTCGACAATTCTGGCGAAACTCCGGCGGTGGCTGGCGAAACCAGCATGGATTTTACCCTGGGAGATTTCTATGAGGAGTTTGAACATGTAGGAGTTGCTCCGGCTAATACCACATCTTTCTGGATTGGATTTCGACTGTTTAATGCCGACGGCAGCAGATGGCCCGCTTCTGATTACACCATCATGATTGATGAGGTGCAATTGTTATCAACCTACGATGATCCAACAGTGGGCATCGGTCAAAAAGCAGTTAACCTGGTTGCAAGCTTCTATCCCAACCCTGCCGGAGATATGATCCAAATTAAATCAGAAACTATTCTTACAGGTGTAACCATCTATAACGTAGCCGGACAGATGGTGAAAGAGGTATCGGAAAACTTCGAAAGTATCAATGTTGAAGAGCTCTCTACCGGTATGTATTTTATCAAAATGGATGCTGAGTCAGGATCAAGCACTCAGAAAATGATTAAGAGATAGTTAGTTGTTGGTTAAGTTAAACACGTTGAGACCGTCCGGGACACCCCTGGACGGTCTCTCTTATTATAATCCAGTGGTAAGCGTGACACTACTTTAACTGTGAAGTTGAAAATAATATCTGCCGTTATTGATTAATTAATCCTTTATTAAGGATACAGTTCTACATTGGTCCCATCAGCATTATAAATGATTTATTTCAAACCTTAACATTTTAACATTATGAAAAGAACACTACTCGGAATTGCAATGTTAGCTTTCGTTATGTCAGTTTTTGGACAGGCGAACCTGTTGGATGGCTGGAACGGAACCTTTGACCAACCATTTGACACAGTTGATAATCTGAATCCCTGGCGCTATTTTGATGTTGGCGGTCCCGGAACAGGTGGCTTTGAGTTGTCTGACGATTCCTATGAAGGAGCCGGAGCAATGAAAGTAGTTTATCCTGCCGGTGGAGTCACCGATATGGGTTTTGACACATGGGTTCCGGGCTGGGATGGAAAAATTGCGGTACAACCTGACTGTACTTACATTGTTAAGTTTGCTGCCTATCTCGTAGAGGGTGGTGCCCCGATCCTCCATACCACACTTGGCTGGTTTGATAATAGTGGTGAAACCCCTGCAGTGGTTGGTGAAACCAGTGTTCAGCATACGCTGGGAGGTTTCTATCAGGAGTATGAACATGTAGGTGTTGCTGCATCCGATGCCACATCTTTCTGGTTTGGGTTCCGCCTGTTGAATGAAGATGGCAGCAGATGGCCCGCCGAGGATAACACCATCATGATCGATGAGGTTCAAGTGTGGGAAAACAAAGATGCAACTGCCATCGGTGAGAAAGCAGTTAACCTGGTTGCAAGCTTCTATCCCAACCCTGCCGGAGATATGATCCGTATTAAATCGGAAACGATTCTTACTGGCGTAACCATCTTTAACGTAGCCGGACAGATGGTGAAAGAGGTATCGGAAAACTTTGAAAGCATCAATGTTGAAGATCTCTCTACCGGTATGTATTTTATCAAGATGGATGCTGAGTCAGGATCAAGCACTCAGAAAATGATTAAGAAATAGTTAGTTGTTGGTTTAGTTAAACACGTTGAGACCGTCCGGGGTACATCCTTGGACGGTCTCTATGTTAATACCGCTGTCTCAACACCTGAATCTCAATATAACCTGCAATTATTTAATCTATGAATATATACACCGATGATCGCCAGGTGCTGACCCTTGATGCCGGAGGAACAAATTTTGTTTTTTCTGCTATCCGGAGTGGAAAACCCGTAACCGAAAGAGTACGCTTAGATGCCAATGCCCATGATCTGGAGAAATGCATCGCCACCATGAAGGCAGGATTTCGGGAGATCATGCATCAGATCACAGGCGTCCCTGCAGCCATCAGTTTTGCATTTCCTGGTCCGGCAGACTATCGCAATGGGATCATTGGGGATTTGAATAATCTGCCAGCTTTCAGAGGTGGGGTGCCGTTGAAAGCAATTCTTGAAGAGGAATTCAATTTGCCAGTATTTATCAATAACGACGGAGACCTCTATGCTTATGGCGAAGCGTTGGGAGGGATTCTTCCGGAAATCAACCAAAGGCTTGAAAAAACAGGAAATCCCAAAAGATACTACAACCTGACGGGGCTTACCCTTGGGACCGGCTTTGGAGGAGGAGTGGTCAGAAACGGAGAGCTGTTTTTAGGAGATAATTCCATCGCATCGGAAGTATGGCTATTCAGTAGCCGCTATCATAACAGGGTCAATGCTGAAGATCTGGTAAGTACACGTTCGGTACAACGTGTATATGCTGAACAGGCAGGGATCAAATTTCCCAACAAGCTGATGCCTAAGGATATCTACGATATTGCCATGGGTGCTGCTAAAGGGAAGAGGCAGGCAGCCCAGACAGCTTTCGAGGAGACAGGCAGGGCGCTGGGGGATGTAGTGGCCAACCTTTTCACATTGACCGACGGGATTGTGGTCATCGGCGGGGGGATCACTGGTGCACGGGATCTCTACATGCCCGCAGTCATGAAAGCGGTTCATGACGAATTCTATCCCTCCGATAATGGAAGGATACCCCGTCTGGTTCAGAAGATCTTTAACCTGGATGACCCCTCCTGTTCAGACGACTTCTATAAAAATTACTCGAGGGAGATCACAGTACCCGGAACCGCAAGCACTGTTGTGTACGATCCCGTGCCCCGGTTAGCCATTGCTACCAGTCGGATTGGTGCCAGTGAGGCCATTGCCCTGGGAGCTTATGCTCTTGCACTGAACAAGATGGACCGGCAATAAATGACCCGGTGACGGTCAGTGAATGATCCTGTGATATAAGCCAATATTTACATTTCATAAAACATCTGTTGAAATAGTTATGCAATTACTATATTTAGCCCGGAAATGGAGCGGTTTCATCACCTCTATATTGTTATAATTTCTGCGTTGGTCTTTACCATCGCACAGAACACCTGTGGGCAGAGTGTCACCGGGCTTCGTTTTATGGGCCATGAAGTTCCTCTTGACCAGCGAACAGGCCTGGATCTGACGCCCGGGAGGCCGATCCATGTTGGTCCTGAGTTTGAATTAAGTTTTGATATGCGCATTGAGGCAAACCGGGAGGCCTACTTCGGTTATATTTTTCGGGCCATTATCAATGGGAAGAATTACGACCTGATCTTTACTCAATTTAGCACCAAACCGGAAAATTTTCACCTGGTTGCAGGAGAATCGATCAGCAAGATCTCATTTCACCTGCCTCTTGAAGAGGTCACCTCTGATTGGATCAACGTGAAGATGAAGATGGATCTGAAAAACCAGGAGCTTCTACTCACTGTGGGCGACACAGTATTTGCAGACCGGCTGGAGGTCTCCGGGAAGAGTGCTGAGCTTAAACTGTTTTTTGGTGCCCATCGTTACGAACGGTTCAGCTCCACCGACCTGCCTTGCATGAATATCCGTTCCATTCGGATTAAAAGGCATCACAAAACCCTGCATCACTGGGCCCTTGACCAGGAAAACGGAGAAGAGGTGATTGACAGGGTGTCTGGAAACCACGGAGTTGCGACCCATCCCATCTGGATTAAAAAGCTTCATTCAACCTGGACGCTGAACCGCTCCTTTAAAATGAAGGGGAAGATAAGACACACATATGACCAGAAGACCAATGAGCTGATCATGCTGGCAAACGATTCACTGTTCAGGTACAATCCCGGAACCCATCAAACCTACGTCACAACCACTGCTACGCGTTGTGACTCAAGTATTAATTCCCGGCTGGTCATTGATCCAAAAAGCGATCAACCTTTCGTTTACGCAGTAGAGGGTAACATGATGGTCCCCCTCCTTGATATGGAATCCGATCCTGCTGGAACCTGTTTTCCACCCATGCGTGCAATCTACTGGCAGCACAACCGCATCATCGACCCCGCCAGCAATCAACTCTATGTATTCGGAGGATACGGGGATTATAAGTATTTCAACTCTCTGTTCAGGTATAATGACTCTCTTAGCACCTGGGATACGGTCACCTATTCAGGCACTTTTTACCCGAGGTACCTGGCAGGACTTGGATACCATCCTGCAAAAAAGAGTGCCTACATCCTTGGTGGATATGGGAGTAAAACCAGTGACCAGGCCATTAGTCCGGCCTACTACTATGACCTGCTATCTTATTCATTCGAAGAAAACAGTTTCAAGACCATCGCTGAGTTTGATAACCTTTCGGATGATTTTTGTTTTAGCAATTCGCTCTATATTGACACCGCATCCAATCTTCTTTACGGACTGAGATTCTCCAAATACGAAGCAAATCCGAAACTTCAGGCAGTTGCAATCTCCCTCGACGATTTTAGCATGCGAAGTGTAGGTGACCCCCTGACATTTCAATTTCTGGACATCAAATCCACCATTGATCTTTTTTACAACAACCAGGAGCAGAAGCTGATTTCGGTCACCTCCTTTTTTGATGATCAGAACACCAGCCTATCCATCCACGAAATTGCCTATCCTCCGGTAAAACCGTTCCTGGCAAACTCCCCTCACGGAGAGCGCTCGAGCTCCTTTCTTTATCTCCTGATTATCCTGGCAGTTCTCTCTGCAACAGCTTTCATCCTTAGGCGCAGAAAAAGAGAAGACAGGCTGGATGAGCCGGCACTTTCTGATGTGGAAGCAGATAAGAATACCGGGGAGAGCTCAGATTCAGTCAGCACATCCAGCCCTGTGGAAAAACTGGGGTCGATACATATATTTGGTGGTTTCCAGGTAATCAACAGGAGTGGTGATGACATCACCAGTTCATTCACCCCGTTGCTTAAAGAGTTGTTCCTCTACATTATGCTAAACTCCCTCCGCTTTGATAAGGGGGTCTCTTCCAAAGCATTGGATGAGGTCTTCTGGTTTGACAAATCGGAGCAATCGGCCCGGAACAACAGGTCCGTCAATATCGCCAAACTAAGGTCACTTCTTGAAACTGTGGGCCCCTGCCGCATAACCAAGGATACCGGGTACTGGAAATTTGAGTTCGAACATGATGATCACTGTATTGATTATTTTGAATATCTCATGCTTGCCATGAACTATAAAAGCTGGTCAAAAAAAGATGTAGACCGGCTTCTGACCATTATTCAGAAGGGGCCTGCCCTTTCAAATATTAATGCGGACTGGCTGGATGATTTTAAAGCGGAGTTGTCCAATGAGATCATCGATGGGATCCTGGGATATGTTGAGGTCAATGCCACGAAGGAGGACCCCGATTTTATAATCCACCTTGCCAATTCTGTATTCTATTTTGACAAGGTGAACGAAGAAGCCATGACCATTAAGTGCAAGGTACTCGCCTCACTGGGGAAACACAGCCTGGCAAAAGACGCTTTTACAAAATTTGAAAAGGAGTACAGGGTACTTTATGACGAGAATTACCATAAAACCTTTAATCAGGTACTGGAAAATTCTCACTTTATTATCTGAACAGCTCCCGGTTAATTAATTATTAATCATTTTTTATGTAAACAAACGCTTCTTTGTCTACATGAAATTCTCCAACAAGCTTATTATTACGCTCACCTCTGTTTGCATCGCATGTAGCTTTGGATGCTCAGATCCGAACCGGAATAACGATTCATCAATCATTGATTATGTGGACCCGTTTATCGGAACCGATGACCATGGACACACCTTTCCGGGTGCTACGGTGCCATTCGGAATGGTTCAGCTCAGTCCGGATACACGGACCCTTGGCTGGGACGCCTGTGCCGGATACCACTATTCTGACTCTTCGATCCTGGGATTCAGTCACACCCATCTGAGCGGGACAGGCATAGGCGATTACGGGGATATCCTCTTTATGCCATTTACCGGAGAGGTTCCGGTCACTGCAGGTGAAGCAGAATTCACCAAAACATCTGAAGAGGCTACTCCCGGATACTATCGCGTCGAACTATCCGACTATGATATCCTGGTGGAGCTGACTGCCACCCAGAGGGCGGGTCTGCACAGGTATACTTTCCAGAAGGGCGGGAAGGCGGGTATTATGATTGACCTGACCCATACCATACACGGACATAACAATCCACTGCATGAGATCCGGATCATTAATGATAGCGAGATCCGGGGGCTTAAGGTAACCAGCGGATGGGCAAAAAAGCATGATGTCTATTTCACTGCGAAGTTTTCTAAACCGTTCGAAGCCGAACTGTTTCTTGGAGAGGAGTTGCAGGAGGATGTTTCTGAGATTACCGGTACAGATGCCAGGGTCAGACTGAATTTTAAAACCGAAGCGGGTGAACAGCTCCTGGCCAAGGTAGGCATCAGTCCTGTCAGCTACCAGGGATCAGTAAATAATCTGAACCTTGAAGTAAACGGATGGGACTTCGATTACATCCGGGAAAAGGCAGCACTTGCCTGGGAAGAACAACTCTCCAAAATCAACATTACAACAGATGATATTGAGGAGAAGAGGAGCTTCTATACCGCCCTCTATCACGCCTCCCTGGCTCCCACAATCTATTCCGACGTGGATGGGAGCTACCGCGGCATGGATCGGGAAATACACAATTCTGAAGACCCCAACTACACTGTTTTTTCACTCTGGGATACCCACAGGGCCCTGCACCCCCTCTTCACGCTGATGGACCCGGGGTTCAATCAAACGCTTATCAGGGATCTGCTTCGCAAATATGATGAGGGAGGGATCCTTCCCATGTGGGAGCTGGCATCCAACTATACGGGGACCATGATCGGGTCACATGCTGTATCGGTGATTGTGGATGCCTATATGAAGGGACAGCGGGACTTCGATACGGCAAAAGCACTGGAGGCGGTGATCCATGCAGTGGCCTGGGATACCACAATCAGGAACCGCTACTCAGATTTAGAATCCTGGGCGAACCTGATGCCTGAAGCGAAGCACTACGAAGAGAGATACGGCTTTATTCCCTGTGATCTGGAGTCCGCTTCTGTATCCAAAGCACTTGAATTTGCTTACAACTACTGGGCCATAGCCACCATGGCAAAGGATATGGGTGAGGAGGAGATCGCAAAAACATTCTTTGAAAAGGCTGCCCGCTACCAGATCTATTTTGATGAAGAGGTTGGATTCATGCGGGGCAAGCGGCTGGACGGAAGCTGGGATGAACCATTCAATCCCCGCTACTCTGCCCATTGGAAAAGCCCATACGTGGAGGGAAACGCTTGGCAATGGAGCTGGTATGTGCCCCACGATGTGGATGGGCTTATCGGGCTGATGGGAGGCGAGGATGCATTTGCCCTGAAGCTTGATTCTCTCTTCACAATCACCTCCGAAGTCCTGGGAGAGGAGAAATCGGCCGACATCACCGGTCTGATCGGTCAATATGCCCATGGCAATGAACCCAGCCACCACATCGCCTATCTGTTTAATGAGGTAAACCGTCCCTGGAGAACCCAGGAGGTGGTTTCAGAGATCCTGGACAAATTCTACACTGACAGACCTGACGGATTGTGTGGAAATGAGGATTGCGGACAGATGTCAGCATGGTACATTCTAAGTTCCATTGGAATTTATCCTGTATGTCCGGGCGATACCAGGTACTCTATCGGACGACCTTCGTTCGACAAAGTAGACATAGAGCTCCCCGGGGGAAAACTGTTTACGGTAATTGCCAAAAACAGATCAGAAGCCACCCCCTATGTAGAGGAGGTATTTCTGGATGGCAAAAAGCTCACAGAGCCCTATATCGATCATGCAACCATTGCCGAAGGTGCCACACTGACCTTTATCATGGGAGCGGAAAAGGGGGTTTTCTGGGATTAAAACATATCAAACACCAACTATTATACTTTAATTAATCCTTTTTTAAGCAAGCAGAGATATTTTAGCTTTTCAAACAACCTAAAAACAACAATAATACTCTAAACCTAAAACTAAAGAAAATGGATAAAACCAGTCTCAGCATGAAAATCCCATTATTGACTGTGGTTTTTCTGCTTTTACAAATGAGTTTCTCATTTGTTCATTCGCAAACAGCACAGGATCATCAAATTACAGGGACCATAGCGGATCAGAACGGTCCTCTGCCTGGTGTGACCGTGACTGTAGTTGGCGATCCATCTACAGGAAGCATCACAGATGTGAATGGTTCCTACACCATCATGGTAAGCTCTGAAGCAACCACCCTGGAGGCCTCTTTTGTGGGGATGAAAACCATGGAAATAGATATCAATGGCAGAACAGTGATCGATATCGTTATGGAGGTTGAGGCCGTTGGCCTGGATGAACTGGTCGTTGTTGGCTATGGCACACAAAAGAAAAAGAGTCTTACAGGAGCCATTTCAACCATCGATAATGAGGCCATTCAAACCACAACCGCAACCAGTCTTGCTCAAAAGCTTCAGGGAAAAGTAGCCGGTCTGAATATCCGCCAGACTACCGGAGAACCCGGAATGTATGACAACTCCATTAATATACGTGGATTTGGAACCCCTCTATATGTTATCGATGGTATTGTAAGAGGTGATTCAAAGGACTTTCAAAGGCTTCGGTCCGAGGATATCGAAAGCATCTCAGTGCTAAAAGATGCATCGGCAGCTATCTATGGGATGAATGCAGCCAACGGGGTCATCATTGTTACAACAAAAAAGGGTGGTACAGGAAAAGCCAGATTTACATTGAAATCTGTTACAGGGTGGTCTTCGCCTACCGATGTACCTGAGATGGCGAATGCTGCTCAATATGTGGAGATGTTCAATGATGCCTATGTCAATGCCGGGCTTGAACCGGTTATCTCACCAGAAGAGTTTGCAAACTGGCAGGCTGGCGGCCCCGGTTACGAGAGTACAAACTGGTCGGAAGAGACTATGAAAAAGCGTTCAATGCGAAATGAAGTGAGCCTGACGGCGGAGGGTGGTACCGAGATCGTATCATACTATATGAATGCCGGTGTTATAAAAGATAACGGGCTTCTACAGTCGGGGGACATCAACTATAATAAGTTCAACTTCAGGACCAATATCTCTGCAAAGCTTACCGATAACCTGACCGCAGATATCAACCTTGCAGGCTTTACGGATAAGAGAAACACACCGGCTGACGGTGTGCATAACATTTGGAGAGGTACCGTATCGCAGCTTCCAACCTCCTCAGTTTACGCCAACGATAATCCCGATTATCTGCACCGTGTGCAGGACGGACAGTCCATGAACCCGGTAGCCATAGCGCAAAGTGATCTGACAGGCTATGGAATCTATCAGGACAGTAAATTTCAGAGTGCTTTTAACTTAACCTATGAAGCACCCTTCTTAGAGGGGCTTGAGTTTAAGGGAGTGGCCTCATTTGACCAGAGTTTTTACCAGGGCAAGGGTGTACGTACCGATTATGAGCTATACGATTATGCGGTTGAAGATGATACCTATATGCCCACCTCTTTTAATGCACCTTCAAATATAAATAACAGTTATAGCAACGCTACGCTTTTAACGCTTCAGGGGTTTGCAATTTATAAAACCACCTTTCTGGAGGATCATAATCTGGGACTTACCCTTGTTGCTGAACAAAAGGAGACCAAGGGGCGGTATGCCGGAATACATAAATATTATGAGTTCTTCACCAATGCACAGATTGACCAGGCCGGTGAAGAGAATGCAACCTCCTGGGGAAATGAATCGCATCAAAGGTTCAGATCCTATATAGGACGTTTCAATTACGATTACAAAGGTAAATACCTTGTGGAGTTTGCCGCGCGATATGATGGATCATACCGGTACCACCCCGATCAACGTTATGGATTATTTACAGTAGTCTCCGGTGGATGGAGGGTCTCCGAAGAGCATTTTCTGAAAGACAACTTTGACTGGCTGTCCAATTTAAAGATCAGGGGGTCCTACGGGACCATTGGCCAGGATGCAGGTGCCCCGTTCCAGTATGTTATGGGATTCTCCACTTCAGGGGGCGGAACCTGGGAATATGTTGACGGTACACTTACAAACGGTGCTGCCACTCCAACCATCGTCAATGAAGAGTTAACATGGATGGAATCCAATATCAAAGATATTGGGGTGGATCTGGGCATCTTCAGAAACAAGCTCACATTCACAGCCGACTGGTATCAGAGAGACAGAACCGGGCTGCTTGCATACCGGAATGTCTCTCTGCCCAACACATTTGGCGGAAAATATCCACAGGAGAATCTAAACAGCGACCGTGTCAGGGGGATAGAGTTCTCTTTTACCCACAACAATCAGGTTGGTGAATTCAGGTACAGCGTCACGGGAAATGTCAATTTTGCCCGCACAATGAATGTCTATGTAGAGCAGGGAGAATTTACCAGCAGTTGGCAAAAGTACAGAGGTGGACAGTCTGACAGGTGGCAGGGAATTGTCTGGTCATACAATAATTTAGGGCAATTTCAGGATGAAGAGGAGATACTCAATGCCCCCATCCAGAACGGACAACTGGGTAACAGCAATGAGATGCCCGGAGACTTTAAGTATGAAGATGTAAATGGTGATGGGGTGATCGATGGCAATGACATTGTTCCCAACATGTATAATGAAACCCCAAGAACCCATTATGGATTGTCACTATATGCTTCATGGAAAGGGTTTGATCTTAATGCACTGATTCAGGGAGCTTCTAATTTTACAGTACGTTATACCCATGCCTACACTACAATGTTCTGGGGCGACGGTAACACACCTGCATATTTTATGGACAGATGGCACAGAGCCGACCCCTATGACCCCAACAGCGAGTGGGTCGCTGGCGAATGGCCGGCAATTCGCATCAGAGAGCTTAAGCAAATTGGGATGCTTTATGCAGAGAGTGATGCATGGAGAAGAGATGCCTCTTTTGTTCGTATTAAAAATATAGAATTGGGTTATACACTGAACAAATCGGCCATCAACAGGATAGGAATTGACAATATCAGGGTGTTCTCAAGCATCAACAACCTCTACACTTTTGCCGATCCTTTTATCAAACCATTTGATCCGGAATCCACTGCAGGAAGTTATTCAGCCGGCTGGACCTATCCTCTGTTGAGGACATTTAACTTTGGTTTGGATATTAATTTTTAAATTGAGTAGCTATGAAGTTCAATAGAAAAATAATTATAGTATTGTCCTTAATCGGAATGGTTGGTTGCAATGCTGACTATCTTCAACTGGAACCGACCGATAAGGTAAGTGCAGATGCTCTCTTCTCAAGTCCTGAGGGTGTAAAAACATTTATGGCCGGGTTATATTATCAAATGCCCATTGAAGACTTTAACTCAACCCCTGACAATGGAATAAGCTGGAATACTGCTGATGCAAATATTAATGGCCATTTTCCTATTATTATTACGGATGATGCCTGTGGATCACAACGTGATGACATCTGTCATGGACCGTGGAGTTTTTATTGGTGGAATGAAGGCTATAAGCTTAACAGAGATGTTAACCTGTTGTTTAGTGTTATTCCTGAACTAAAGGTAAGTGAGGAGGAGAAAGATGCCCTGCTGGGTGAGGCAGCCTTCATGCGTGCATACATCTATTATGCATTGGCAAAAAGATATGGTGGCGTTCCGATTATCACTGAGATAGCTGATCTAGATGACCAGGAGGCCATGAATGTTCCGAGAAGCACAGAAAAGGAGACATGGGATTTTGTTCTTGAAAACTGCGATATTGCTGCCTCACTACTTGGGGATGGAGATGGAAACAGGCGCAGAGGCACCAAATGGGCAGCATATGCGCTGAAGTCAAGAGCAGCGCTGCATGCAGCCTCTGTGGCTAAATATTGGGATCGTGCGCCACTGTCGGGTGCAGCAAAGGATGCAGGCCTGGTAGGAATGGATCCGTCTGTTGCAGCTGAATACTATCTTGCATGTATCAATGCATCTGACTCAATTATAAAATCGGGTCGTTTTTCTCTCTATAAAGCTTCACCTGCAGGTCCGGAAGAGGCAGCAGAAAATTACAGAGAGATGTTTGAAGACCCTAACCGCTCTCTTGATGAGGTTATATTTTTAAAAGGATTTACACTTGAGGGTGTGGATCTGGGTAGTAACCAGGATAACTGGGGAAACCCTGCACAAACTGCCGGAGCCTGGCCTCATCCCGGTCGTTTTAATCCAACAATAGAGTTTGTAGATGCTTATGAAGATTATTCCAATCCCGGTCAGTCTGCCCCTGTTGTAACAACAGTTGATGGTAATGTCTATAATTACGACGGATATGATGCAAGCAGAAGCTACCTGGAGTTTGATCATCCGGGTGATATTTTTGCCAGTAAAGATGCACGCCTGCACGCTACAACCATTCTTCCAAGTTCAATATGGAAAGGTGTGGAGATTATCATTCAGGGTGGCTATATTCAACCGGATGGCACACCAAAAATTGAACAAAAAGCAGAAATTGAGGTAGATAGCACCATCTATTATACCTATGGCGGTTCAAATACAAAATTGTATTCAGGATTTGATCCAACCGGTGGTAATTATACCCGGACAGGTTTTCTTTTTAGAAAATTTCTTGACTCACAATATGTACCAAAGTTGGGTTGGAACTACTCACTGACCGATTGGATTGATTTCCGATATGCTGAGGTTCTGTTGAACTATGCAGAGGCTGTTGTGGAGAGTGGAGCAGGTGATGCTGCTTTGGCTGAAGAGGTTATAAATGACATTCGTCACAGGGCTGCTCATACAACCGATATTCCATTATCACTTGAAAACGTGCTACGTGAAAGAAGGGTAGAGCTGGCATTTGAGAATAAAAGGTATTGGGATCTTATACGAAGAAGAGAGTACCATACTGCATTTTTCCAGACCAACAGACACTCACTTGTTCCAATTTTAGATTTAAGAACAATGAAGTATATTTTTGTAAGAAAGGTGATTTTAAATACCAATCCACATACTTTTCTGGAAGCCTGGTACTACAAAGCAATACCTGGTATTGGTTCAAACGGATTGATCCAGAATCCTCAGTATTAATTATCTAAAACAGATATTATGAAAGCAATTAATTTATATATCATAGCGATACTTGGTCTGCTGGTCAGTGCATGCGAGCTGGACAATTACGATGCACCTGATGCCAGTTTCTTCGGAAGTATCATCGACATGGATACCAACGAACCGATCCCCCAGGACCTGATCCAGGGTTCTGTGATAGACTATATTGAGCTTGGGTTTGAAAATCCTCAGATTCAACAATTGAGGTTTAAAGCGGATGGCACCTTCCGCAACAACCTGATGTTTTCCGGATCTTATGAGGTTCAACCTGTGCGTGGAAATTTTTTAGAGGTTCCGGTAGAAACAATCGAGATCAGCGGGGACACAGAGCATACCTTTATGGCGCTTCCATATATTCGGATCAATGATGTTAATATGGAATTGAATGCAGACAGCAGTAAGGTTATAGCAACATTCAAACTAGAGCAGGTTGCTTCCGAACCTGTTAAATCACTTATGCTGGTGGCAGATCTGAATCCTTCGGTTGGAGTTGGAATTCGTACGGTAACACAGGGACAAAATGTAGGTACAGTTGTTGATCCTAATGACGTTTTTACAATAGAGCTGAGAACTAATAGGTTGGAAAAGGGAAAGGACTATTTCTTTAGAGTATGTGCTTTAATAGATGTTCCTGAAGCCAAGTATAACTTCTGTACAGCGATAAGATTGGGAATTTAGTATTGATATGAAGATAGACATATTCTTCTTGAGAGCAAAGAGAAAAAGTTCTACTCAATCCCTTACCAAGGTAATCTGCTTTGGCATTGTTTTAACATCGCTGGTCAGTCTGACAGCAAATGCACAGGTAAAAAACATTGCACATCGGGGAGCCTCCTCCATCGCCCCTGAAAATACACTGGCAGCATTTCGTATGGCAGCTGAGGTTGGAGCCGACTACTTTGAGCTGGATGTGATGCTGTCGAAAGATGATTCGCTTGTGATCATACATGACAATACCCTCGACAGGACCACTGATGGTACGGGTGCGGTGAATAATTACACCTATGAGCAGCTAAGCCAGCTGGATGCAGGTTCGTGGTTTTCAGCAGATTTTGAAGGGGAGAAGATACCCACCCTGCGGGAATCGCTGCTTCAGGCCAGGGAAGATGGTATTAAAGTGTGTATTGAAGCGAAAACCGGTGCAAATGGCATGGCCGGGAAAATAGTAAACCTGGTTGAGGAGCTGGGTATGGAAAATGAGGTCATCATTTTTTGCTTTGACCTGGCCGTGATCACCGAATCGAAAACCATTAATCCCCAGATCCCGGTTCTGTTGCTCACCGGAGCGATAACCAATGGCACAATTGACCAGGTTGAATCCATTCAGGGAGAGGCCATTGGAGGAAACGGTGGTGCCACCACAGCCATCCTGGATTATGCACATGCCAGGGATATTGAGGTGTGGAGGTGGACCGTGAACAGTGAGAGTGAAATGGTAAGTCTGATTGATCTCGGAATCGATGGGATCATCACCAATTTTCCTCAGAAACTGGTTGCACTCGATGACGATACACCACCTTCAAATGTGGTCATTGAAAGTGCCGTGGTTGAGGCCACAAGCGTAATGCTCAGCTGGCAAGCGGCCGAAGATGCCGAAAGCGGCATCAGCGGATACGAAATATACCGAAGCACTTCGGAAAACGCTTCTACACTTTACGCAACTGTAGGTGATGCTTTATCTTTTACCGATGAAACCCTCCAGGAGGAGCAGACCTTCTACTACAGGATAAAGGCGAAGAACAGAGCCGGGATGGCCAGTGTTGATTTTAGCAACGAGGTGATTGCCACCACACAAAACGATGTGACCCCACCTGAAGTGACTTCAGTTTATAATTATGGAGATCACTCCGAAATCACAGTCAGTTTCAACGAGATCATCACCCAAAGTTCGGCCGAAGATATTAGCAATTACACAATCAACGGGATTGAGATCCACTCCTCACAACTGTCTATTGAAAAGGAAACTGTCTCACTGACCACATCTGCGCTCCTGGAAAACACGCCATACACCCTGCATGTAAAGGGCATTGAGGATGGCGCCCTCACTCCCAACCCGATTACAGATACTGCAATTGACCTCTCCTACCAGCCCTATTTCGACGGACTGGTTGCCCACTGGCCATTGGATGAAACCGGAGGTGATACCATCTACGACCACTCGGGGAATGACAACCATGGTTGGCTGGTCAGCAATCCTGAATGGACCGAAGGAAAGATCGTCAATGCCATGAAATTTGACGGGGTTGAAGATTATGTACAGATCCCGCTTACCGGCAGCCTGAATATTACAACCAGTGCAGTCTCCATGTCGACATGGGTGAAGCTCTCTTACCTTCCCGGTGAGATGCCATCCACCTACGGGCCCGTTTACGATTCGGACAGCGATTGCTACATCATTTACGAGGATGCAAATAACAACGAATTGCGTTTTAAGGTGGCCACATCAGGAGGCGCCGAGCGACCGGGCATTAACAGTAGCAGGCTCCGAACCGGTGAATGGATCCATGTTGTGGGAGTCTATGATGGATCACAGGCAAGCATCTATATGAATGGTGTGGTGGAAGATACCCACACCGGATTATCAGGCACCGTGAAACCAAACCAGTCGGCACGGATGGGCGAAAACGGTGGACACTATTTCAAAGGAGGGGTCGATGATCTGCAGATCTATAACCGCGCCCTGACTGATAAAGAGATCCAGTTTCTCTATGAAGCCAAATCACAAGCCTGTATAACAGGCATTCAAGCGGGCCCGAAATTGGACAACGCGGGTTTTGAATTCTCTCAAAACCATCCCAACCCCTTCTCCACCATAACACATGTGTCTCTTTCTGTTCCGAAAGATACACCGGCAACACTCACAATATACAACCTGGCGGGTAAAAAAGTACTGGATGTGGTGGACAGGGTGTTGTCGGCAGGTGATCATATGATCACCATCAACGCCAGTCAGTTGACAAATGGCGTCTACTTCTACCGCCTGGAAACTCCCGGGTTGATCCAAACAAAAAGCATGGTAGTGATTAAATAGGCTCTCATCTCTATTTCTCAGATGTCGAAGAATGCTTGACTGAATTGCAGATGTTGTTGTATCCGGAAATAAAAAACTCTAAAATATGAAATCGACGATCATTGCCCTGTCCATCCTCTTCTCTGCACTGTCAGCTTTCTCTCTTGATGTGAATATTCTGGAGAGGTTCAATGGTGATTTTGAGGATGGAATTAACTTCTGGCGCTTCTTTGAAGTCCCGTCCAATATAGGAAGCTCATGGGAAATCACATCAGATGCCATCAACGGAATCAAGGCCATGAAAATCTCCTATGTGGCTTCGGACGGCACCGTGACTGACCGCGGTTTTGATAACTGGTCGGCAGGAGTTCCTGTCATCGCCGGGACTGAATACACTCTAAAGGCAGCTATGAAAAGCGATGAAGCTTCCGGGCTAAAGGTGAATTTCCTGGTCGGTTTTTTCGATGCAGGGGGCGGCGTAATCGCTCCCCAGAGCAGTCTGGACTGTGCGCTCACCAGCACCTATACCGAACACGAGCTTATAGTTACAGCACCCGCAAATGCTTCCACATGCTGGGTAGCCTTCCGCATGTACAACACAACCAATCAGCGTGTTGCCGGCACCATGTACCTGGACAATGTCCGCATGATGGGGCCTTCCACTGAGCTGGCCCCGCGTGTGATGACCACTACCCTCCCCTCGGACGATGTTCCCATAGCCAGCATTGATGTGACTGAAGCACCCTATCTTGCAATAAATGATGGCTCGGCCGATGCCACCGCTGCTTTCCAGAGTGCGATTGACCGTGCATCCAGTGCAGGAGGTGCTGTGGTCTTTGTCCCTGCCGGCTCCTATCGGTTTAACGGTCATTTAAATATACCTGAAAGGGTCGTTTTAAGAGGTGAATGGGGAGATCCTGATAGCACAGCCGGTGTCACCGGCACAATCCTGATGCCCTATGCAGACAAGGATTCAGAGAATGGAACCCCATTTATCAGTGTTCAACGGGGAGCTGGTATTAAAAACCTCTCCATCTGGTATCCTGAACAATCTGCTGCATCTGTAAGCCCCTATCCCTGGACCATCCATTGTCACCCTGACGGATCAGCCGGATCGGGCGACAACACCTCTGTGATCAATGTCACCCTGGTCAACTCCTACAAAGGAATTAAAATCGGTCCCGAATGGAATGAGTTGCACTACATACACAATGTATACGGAACCCCGCTGAAAGAGGGCATCTGGTTATCGCAGACCACCGACATAGGAAGGATTTTTAATGTCCATTTTGAGCCAAAATACTGGAGTGGTTCGGGATTGAGTGGCGCCCCTTCAGAAGATGCCATCCTGGGCTGGATGAAAGAGAATGCCACAACGGGCATCACCATGGGCCGCTCCGACTGGGAGTACATCCACGATGTGTCTCTTGTTGGTTACAAAACCGGGGTGAAGATCATTAAATACACCGATATGGGACCCAATGGGGTGATCAACGGTTTGTATATTGACAAGAGCATGATCGGGATTGACCTGCTCGACATCAATGGCATTGGCTGGGCTATTTCCAATGCATCGATAAAGGTTGAAGGTGAAGGGTCTGCCTGTATCCGGACAGGGAATGCGTTCAAATCTGTGGTCCAGTTCAATACCTGCATATTGGGAGGTGCCCCGGAAACTGCCGTCCTGTTTAACCCGAACAGTACCGGGAGGCTCTCTTTCCAGAACTGCACCTTCGAAAGTTGGGGAGTGGGAGGAGATGGAGCTGCTATTGAGTGCAGCAGTGGCTCTCTTTCACTTCTGGGGAACAGATTTGAACAGGATCAGCTACACGTTCACCTGGGCTACGGAGTTACCAACGCACAGATCCTTGATAACACTTTTCCGGTTCAGCCAAACATCCATAATCAAAGTAAAGGTAAAGTGCTGATCTCGCAGGAACCACTCGGTTTTAAAAAAATGGATGTACCACCCCATCCCTATTCAGCGGTTCCCCGTCCGGCAAGCGATGAGCTGTTTGATGTGGTTGAATATGGCGCCGTAGCTGATGGTGTAACAGACAATACAGCCGCTATCCAGTCAGCACTCGATGCAGCAGGAGCGAACGGAGGGGGTACGGTATATATCCCGGCCGGAATGTACAGAATAGGCAGTCACCTCGTGGTCCCTTCCGGTGTCGAGCTAAGGGGGATCTGGGATGTGCCTCACCATACCATAAGCAGGGGAAGTGTACTGCTGGCCTATGAAGGAAAAGGGAATCCGGATGCAGCACCTTTCATCTCCCTGGAGACCGGTTCGGGTGCCAGGGGATTTACAGTCTGGTATCCCGAGCAGAGTACCGATCACTTCTATGCTTACCCATGGAGCATACAGACACTGGGTGAGAACTGCTGGGTCAAAGATGTGACACTGGGCAATACCCACCAGGGTGTCGACCTTGCCTCTTATCCCAGTGCAGGGCATGTGGTCACCTACCTGGCAGGGGCTCCGCTTAAAACAGGAATATCGGTCGGCAATAACTCGGGCGATGGCTGGATCGAGAGTGTACAGTTCAACCCCCACTACTGGGGCCGTAGTGCAGGATACCCACAGGGCGGAACCATCGACTTCACAGCAATTATCACACACCAGCAAAATAACCTGGAAGCTTTTAAAATTGCTGATGCAGCAGCAGAGCATATACTGGGTACATTTGTTTTTGCAGCCCAGAAAGGGATCCACCTGGCACCGGATCAGGGGAACTCAAATATCGATCTGTTCCTGCATGGGACCGATGCAGGTGATAATGCGGTCTACATGGAGAGCAAGGCGGGGTCGAAGATAAACTTTGTCAACACACAGCTGGTGCTGCTGGGGAGCAGTCAGAACGGGATTATTACCACAGGCCCGGGATTTGAGGCTGATGCTGCATTCTACAATACTGTATCATGGGGCGGAGCAGGACCAACAACCAACCTGAACGGAAATGGCAGTGTGCTGATCCAGCAGCTACACACCCATAACGGTACATTAAAGATCAACAGCGGAACGGCCCGCATGGAGAACATTGCCATCTCATCCAGTCCAAATCCACAATATATTCTTGGAGCCGGAACCAACGGGTTCAAACTTTTTGGCAGCTATCAGCAACTGGGAACCATCATCTACGATTTCACAGAGGAGCCGGGCACTGCAGAGATAGATTATACCCATAAAATGTATTTGACAAAAGCCACATTTTCCACAGGCTGGGAGAGCAATGAGGAGCAGAACAGCTGGGATCATACCCTTTATGGAGACAAGGAGTTTATAATTAATGGTCTGCCAGGTTATCAGTGCGAAGCGGTTCATACAGGTGATGCCCATACAGGCACGCATGCCTTAAAAACAGTGGGAAGCAAGATTGAAGGGAGCACCCCTCTGTATAAGATATTTGATTCCCGGATTACTGTCTGTTATAATTCCACCCTCTCCTACTGGATCAATCCACAGGATGAAGCGGGAAGAACAGGCCATCTGGACCTCCTCTTTACCGATGGAACACGCCTTTCGGAACTTGAAATAGTGGCCGGTGACGGCAATCCTCTGAATGCAGCACGCGGCACCATTGGAACATGGACCGAGGTAACCTGTCCCATCGGGATGGTTGCCCACGGAAAGAGAATCAAATCCGTCCTGGTGGGTGCGGAGCTGGATACAGAGGAGCAGTATGGGTTTCTGACCGACGACTTCCAGCTGGACGGTGTACTGTCTGTGGAGCAGTCTCTCTCTGAAACTACCGGACCGGTCCATCTCTATCCAAACCATCCAAATCCTTTTAATCAACAGACCACAATAGCCTATAACCTGGGTGAAAGTGGTGTGGTGAGCCTTACAGTATATGATATGCTGGGACGCAAGATCTCCACACTCACAGATGGCCAGCACCAGGACGGAGGCAGACACGAAGTGCGATGGACTCCTGAGAACCAGGAAGGTGGAATCTACCTCTGCAGGCTGGAGTTCCTCTCCGACAATGGAAAGAGAGCAACCCTCCATCGCAAGATGACGCTATCAAAATAAGATATGAAGATAAAACTTAAAGTATTGTTAAAGTTTTTTCTGACTTATATTACGCTGATAATTTTCGGAATTCAGGCGTGCTCCTCCCCTGCCGTGGATGAACCGATCGAGGATCCTGTTGGGAGAAAGAACTCTGAAATCATAGGTTCTTCGCATGTCATACCCCGGTACTATTTTGGAGATGAAGATTGCCTGAATCAGGGTGCGGACGTACTGCTTGAGATGGGTTCTGAAGTGATTAAGATCTGGTACTATAATGGCATAGAAACTCCTGATATCATGTATCCATGGAATTCAAGCTGGCCCACAGGTGCAACATCCCTTCTTGATGGCTTGAATAATACCCACTACACGGAGTTATTTGAAAAACCATTTAAGACATTTGTTTTGAATGTTGCTTCATTTGTTAATAGCAATGCATACTATTGGAAAGATTATTTAAGTGAGGCTAATATTGAACAAGAAGAGGGTGAGTTTTATGAATTCACAAAGGCTCTGCTAGAAAAGTATGCCGGAACTGGAAAAACCTTTATACTTCAGCATCACGAAGGAGACTGGCACCTTCGCGGGCATACCAATCCTGATATTGATCCTGCTCCGGAAGCAATTGCCAGAATGACAGAGTGGCTTAATGCCCGTCAGAGGGGCGTTACAAAAGCACGGGAAGAGGTAGCTGCACAGGATGTATTTGTATATCATGCTGCAGAAATAAATTTGGTTGTCAAATCCTTGTCGGGAGCTCCCAATATGGTGAACAAAGTTCTGCCTTATACAAATCTGGACCTTGTCTCTTATTCATGCTATGATGCATGTCTGAAAGCAGCTGAGAATGAAAATACAGTATTGCTCAACCAGGCGATTAATTTTATTAAAAGAATGATGCCCGACAGTGAAGCTTTCGGTAATGACAATGTCTATTTGGGGGAGTATGGTGTTCCGGAAAATCATTACACCCCGGAGCAAATCGAAGCTGTGATGAAAAATACTGTTGAAACAGGTCTTGAGGAGAAATGCCCCTACATCATCTACTGGCAGTTGTATTGTAATGAGTTAAAAAATACGGATGCAAAACCTCCTGTAAAGTTAAATGAAGATATGAGGGGTTTTTGGCTGGTGAAACCAGATGGTACAAAGTCATGGCATTACGACTACCTGAAAGAGATGTGCAGTAATTAGTCACGGCTTACAATGCAAATGAAGCTTATTCTGATATAATAATATTGTGAAACTAAATCGCTGGTAATGGGCATAAAAAAAACAAGTTTCTTTTTAGTAATCAGCATATTCCTTGCAGGGATGGCCAGAGGAGAGAGTATTCGGGAATTTGGAGTTAATCCTTCCAATTCGGCCGAGGTCAACAGGATCAACCTGCAGAGGGCCATTGATATCATGTCGCCCAGAGGAGGGGTTCTTTATGTGGAGCCTGGTGATTCTGCCTATCACATCGCAGGAGGCGTAGTCCTGAAGAAGAATGTTTCATTAATTGGTGCCAATGCTGCAACACCACGTGGAACCAGCCATCCCACAAAGCCCCAGCCTGTTGGCAGTGTATTTAAGATTACGGACAGAAAAAATGTATTCATTACCGTTGAGTCAGCGACCCAGATCAAAGGAATCCAGTTCTGGTATTCCGACCAGGCCCTAAGGGACCCATCAAAAATCATTGAATATCCGGCAACGATCAGGCTGTCTGAAGAGAGAAATACCCAGGGGGTCACATTAAACAACCTCACTTTTTATGGATCGTATCTGGCCATTGACTTTGCTGCTCCCAGAGGCGTCATCAGTGAACTCCTGACCGTTGAACACTGCTATGGCTATCCCCTGAGCGGAATCTTCATTCGCATCGACCGCTGTTATGATATTCCCAGGATATTGCATTGTCACGTAAATCCTGCCATACAGAGGGAATTTACGGGTGGTCACTCCAAAGCAATCATTGATGCAGTCATTGCTAAAAAAAGCTTTGCCTATTCCATAGAGCATACCGATAACGCACAATTAATCGATGTTTTTACATTTGGGACATACGGTGGTATCTACCTGGGTGGTGAGTCATACGGTCAGCTTACAAATTTCAATTTTGATTGTGTCACCATCGGTATCCATAAGCTTGGCAACAACACAAAAAACCGGAACTGGCAGATTGCCCAGGGATCCATCATTGCAAATACAGGAGAGACCATCGAGGAGATTCATCCCATCGTCATTGAGGGAAAAGGGCATACGGCACTATCCAATGTGGAGGCCTTCTCGGGAGATAATGCAGCTCTTACAAACCATGGAGTTTCTTATGACTTTATGACCGTAAAAGGAGCAGAAAAATGTACCATCTCACTGTTTGGATGCCGGATGAGGAATTATGTTGCTGAAAAACCGTTGACGGTCGAAAATAAAGAGGCGATCATTCAGGCATATGGCTGTATCGATAAACATGAGGAGGTATTTGAACAATAGCCAGAGTACCAGTCATTTGACAAGGAACATCAAATGGCCTTGATAACCAAATGCATCATCATATCATCAGTAAAACGCATATTGAGACAATGCATTAATATTAATTTAATCAACCATTAAACGTCTCAGAATAGATTTACCCTAATCAAAATATATTACTAACCAATTCTCAACTTTATGAAAAACAAGAATCTACTCTCATTGCTAATTCTGTTCTTCTCTGCTTCTGTTTTTGCTCAGATGACCATTTCAACCTGGAATCCTGAAGCAAATCCATCAAGCACAGGTCTATGGAGCGAAGCTGACAACTGGACAGACGGCATACCTGATGGCGACTTCAGGGCACTATTCAATGTTCCAACCGCCCCGGAATGTATTTTGGATGATGCCCGGACAATCACACAACTCCTCATGGGAGATGGTAACCATGGAGATTCATTGCGGATTGCCGATGGCGGAACCTTAACCACCACTGCTGGATGGTCAGGAATCGGTTTTAATCATAATGGTATCATGGTTGTTGATGCAGGAGGAGTTGTAAATTTTGCTGAACACATGTGGATCGGCTATTTTGCAGGAGCCGAAGGTACTGTTGTATTGAACGGTGGTACCATCAATGTTGCATCAATGACCGGTCTTGGCTGGGATGGTGGAACAGGCACCATTAAATTGCAAAGCGGGGTGATTAATATGGCCAATATACATCCCACACAATCCATTGGAGATGGTAGCCTGATTGATATTACCGGTGGTAAGATTCAACTCACCGGAGACCATACAGGCACAATTAACGACTATGCTGCTACCGGGAAAATCACCGCCTATGGAGGTGCTGGACAATTATTTGTTAATTATGACGCTGGTTTAACGATAGTTACAGCGGGACCCGATAAATATATAAACCTTCTGAAGACAATCAACGGAGACTTTGAGAATGCCAATTTTGACAACTGGCGTGCCATAGAGGTCTATTCCGATAATGGTGCCATCACTGTTGGTCAGATGTCAGCACCAGAAACCGTGGGTACGATTGCTATCTCAACCAATGCAGCCAGCGGCAGCAGTGCTGCCGAGGTGATGTGGGCCGCACCCTATGGAACCATTTATCTGGATGCAATACTTGATCAAACAGTTGTTGTAAGTGGCGGAACGGATTTGATTTATAAAGCATCCGCCATGAATGTCTCTGGTCCGACAATGGTAATGCAGATGCGTGCCAGTTTCTTCAAAAATGACTGGACCATGCTGCTTGATACAGCTGATATTTCATGGGTTTTAGACCAATCTGATACTTACCAGGAGCATACATGGAATGTTCCAACAGTGCCGGAAGGTACAGACTTTGTACTCATAGGTTTCCGTCCGCGTAATGCAGAGGGCAAAGATTCAATTGTTGCAAATACAACTACTTTAATTGATAATGTACAGTTGTTTGGACCACCGCCTCCCCGTCAGCCTACAACAGTCTGGAATCCTGCAGCAAATCCTGAGGGCACCGGATTATGGAGCGAAGCTGAAAACTGGACAGATAGCAGGGTACCTGATGGTAACAAAGTGGTCTTCAATGTTGCAGATGCCCGGGAGTGTGTGATGGATGTGGAAAGTTCAATCAACCGACTGGTCATGGGTGACAACGGGGTTGGAGAGACACTGCGAATTACCGATGGCGGAACCTTAACCGATGTTGCTGACTGGTCAGGAATAGGCTTTAATAACACAGCGACCCTGGTTGTTGAAACAGGAGGAACTTTCAATATCGGCGGACACATGTGGATTGGCTATTTTGCAGGCGCCGAAGGTACGGTAATATTGAACGGGGGTACCATTAATGTTGCACAAATGACCGGCCTTGGCTGGGATGGTGGTACAGGTACCATTCTGGTAAATGACGGCGTACTTAACATGGCCAATATTGATCCGGCACAATCCATTGGAGATGGTAGCCTGATTGATATTTCAGGTGGTAAGATCCAGCTTACCGGAGACCATACAGGCACAATTAACGCCTACGCGGCTGCCGGGAAGATTATTGCAGAGGGAGGCTCCGGAGAATTGATCGTTGCTTATGATGGAGGGACCAATCTAACAACCGTTTCTGTGAAAGTGGTAGTTCCCGATTATACAAATCTTCTGGAGACAATGAATGGAGACTTTGAGACTGACAATTTTGATGACTGGCGTAATGTTGAGGTGTTTAATGATGGAGGGAATTGGGCCGTTCCAACTATAGCAGGTGATGCTACTTTAGAAAGTGCGCTCATTTTTTCTACCAATGCGAATAGTGGCTCCAGTGCTGCTGAGTTTACCTGGGCAGGAAGCTATACCCATACTACACATGGACCTTTAGTTGATGTAATATTTGATCAACATATTGATATTAACGCAGGTATGGAGTTCATTTATGAAGCATTTGCAATGAATGTGACTGGTCCGGCACTTATGCTTCGTATGCATTGTACTTTTTACGCTGCAGACAATGCCATACTCCTTGATGTAGCTGATGAATCATGGATTTTAGATCAATCTGCTACATATGAAAAGCATTCCTGGGTACTTCCAACTGCACCAGAAAATGTAAGTTATATTGTTATTGGGTTTCGTGCCCGCACTCCGGATGGGGCTGTAATTTCTTCAAATACGACTACATTAATTGATGATGTAGAGTTGTTATGGATCAATGAACCAGCACAAAAAGACACCCTTGTGGGCAGGTGGCAATTTAACGATGCAACCAACCTTACCCTTGCAACAGTTGGTCCTGATCTGGTTCTGGAGGGTTCGGATGAAGCTGTTGAAGGGCCGATAGCTGGTAATGGAGCCACCCGAATCGGAGCTGGGAATCATTATCGCCTGACACACGGAATTCAGCCAAAAGCCGGAGAAGCTTATGTAAACAGTTATTCCATTATGTACGATTTCAAGGTGGCTAATATGGATAACTGGCGGACCTTCCTGCAGGCAGATGGGGCAAACACTGATGATGGTGAGACTTTTGTGCGTCCAACTACAGGATTTGTAGGAGTTGCAGCTACAGGATATTCGACCACAGCAGTCACTCCGGATAAGTGGCACCGCCTGGTTGTAGTAGTTGATAACGGGACCGAATATTCCTACTATCTTGATATGGAAAAACTTCTGGATGGGACAGTACAGGAGATTGATAGCCGTTTTGGCCTTCGACCTGAGGTACTGCTAATGGGAGATAATGATGGCGACGATGGCGTTATAGATGTGAGCCAGATCAGGTTGTGGAATTATCCGTTATCCATGGATGATGTGGTGTCCCATGGGGTGGTAACTGTAGAGGTAGTAGATACAGAGGCACCAACAGCGCCTGCAAACCTTGCAGCTGCGAATACTACGCAGACAAGCACCGATCTTAGCTGGGATGCTTCAACTGATAATGTTGGAGTAACAGGCTACCAGGTAATACAGGATGGAACTGTAATTGAAACTGTTGCAACAACAGGTACAACAGTAACAGGCTTAACACTTGGAACAGCATATATATTCACCGTAAAAGCTGTTGATGAGGCTGGCAATGAATCAGATGCAAGTAATGAAGTTACCGTAAATACATTGGTATCGGTGAATGGTATTACTGCTTCCGGATTCAGCATGTACCCTAATCCTGCTCAATCTACACTTTATGTAAAGGCTGAAGCGACTATCTCGCATTTATCAATATATAATATGGCTGGTGTACAGGTGATGGAGTATCGTATGAATACAATCTCCAATGCTACTACACCAATCGATATTAGCGATTTGCATTCCGGTATCTATCTGGTGAAGGTTGTGGATGGAACCGGTTCCATGACAAAACGCTTTGTGAAGGAGTAATCATTTAGTTAAACATATGTTCGTTCGGGAACAACAAGTTTTAGGATTAACCGTTCCCATCAACGCAATTAGAAGAGGGTGTCTCTCGGGGCACTCTCTTTTTATTCATTTATTAATGCAACGTTAAACCTGGAATTCTATTTTTGAGGTTTATTGAACATATTTCAATCATCATCATGAAAACAGATAGAGATCATTGGTTGGTTCTTCGTCGAATCGCATTCACAACCCTGCTCATATCAGGAACACTCCTGTTTCCCACGTTAAGCGCACAATCACTGGATCGTTGTGATATACTGGAAGGCTGGCATGGAGCAAATCCCATAACCCTGGATCAAACCGACAAGAAGGAGGGGACGGCCAGTTTGCAGTCCACAGGCAACGGAACGGATGAGTTCTGGAAAAGAATGGATCCTGTTTCTGTCTCTCCGGAGAACAGGATACTGCAATTCTGGTATTTTGTCTCCGATGTTTCAGGATTTGATGCCAATAACCAGGTGGAGCTTGGAAGCGGGAACACTCCCGATGTCAAAGAGTATAACTGGTCATTGAGCGGATTGAAGAACGGGTGGAACCTGATCCAGCTGGAGATAGGCAATGCAAGGATCACAGGGGGAACGCCCGATTTGAATGCAATCGACTGGTTCAGGATCTACCATTTTAAAAATGGCAGCGTAACCACCAGGGTTGATGATATACAGATGGTCTCCTCCATCGGTGCCACTACACTCTTCAAAGATGACTTTCATGACGGCGATTATAACGGATGGACGGCGGAAGGCACATGGTCTGTAACAGGCGGAGCCCTTCATGGTGAAGCAAACAGCAATATTTTCATTGGCGACTATACCGATTTTGAGTTTAGTAGCGAGGTCACCCTGACTGCCGATGAATCAGAGGCAGGGGTTGTTTTCAGGGTAACCTCTCCCGGAACGGCAGATGATTTTTCAGGCTATTTCGCCTCTTTGCGTAGCGGTGCAGAGGGGGCTTTTGTAGCGTTACAAAAGATAGATCATGGGCGTATTGAACTGGCAAGCGAAATGACCCTGGATGTTGAAAAAGAGAGCCCTCAACAGATGAAAATCGTCTGCAAAGGATCTAATATATGGGTCTTTGTGAATGATACAGTTACTCCGGCTATTACAGAGTATGACCTGGGCAATTCGTCAGGCTACATCGGGTTGAAAGCCACTGAGAGCGGTGCAGTATTTGACAATGTGAAGGTAACCACAGTGCATCCCATTACCCCGCAGGAGCCTGTTGTTAGGGACTGGTCCGGGGTAAAAGGAGCCGTTTTTGTGACCTCCAACAGTGTCAACGCAACACAGATGATGGAGGAGTACGACCCCGGGGTGGTGGAAAGAGAACTCTCCTATGCAAAATTTTATGGATTCAACACACTGCAGGTCAATCTGCACTGGCTACTCTGGGAAAAGGAGAAGAGTGCACTCCTTTCCAACTTTGAGGATCTCCTGCAAAGGGCGGATCAATACGGAATGCAAGTAATCCCCGTTCTTTTTGATGACGCTGGCGTTGTTGATCCCCCCCACCTTGCTCCCTACGATCCTCCTGTGCCCGGAGTCCACAACAGCCAGATGAATACAAGTCCGGGAAACAACATCAGGGACAACGATTATGATGCCCATAGAGTGAGGTTAAAAAACTATGTTCAGGATGTTGTCAATGCCCATATAGACGATCCGAGAGTTCTTTTCTGGATCCCTATCAACGAACCGGAACACCTGGCCCCGGCGCAAAGAATCGCATCAGAAGCATACCAATGGATCAAAGAGACAGGAACGAACACCCTGGTCTCCTCTACCAGCGGCCGGTTTCTTGGCGGAAAATATTCCGACTTCTACACATTCCATATGTATGGAGATACTTTGGGAGCAGGAGGAGGATCCGAACACCTGAATACAGGATGTCTGAATCGTGCTACAGCGGGTAGTCCTGTCACAGGTCAGGATTTTTCTGAAATGGTAGATTATTTTACTGCCAACCAAACCGGATTTATTATCAGCGATCTGACCATTGGCAGAAACAACGGCCGCTTCCACTGGGAAAGCCCACAAGAAGCAGATGAGCCGGCGGTCCCATTTCATGGATTTATCTATCCCGATGGCCATCCCTGGTCGGTGACCGAGGCCAAAAAAATGAATCCTGATCTGGATACCATTCCCCTGTTTGAGGTGGAGTATTTCACAGGTGATTTTGCAAGCTCTTTAAAAAGTTCCATTACACCACGGATAGATTTCGACCTGGGAGATGAGCCCGGTACCGGTTCTCCCGATGCTTCGGCAGCTGTTCCAAAGGATGGTTTCTCTGTCCGGTGGCTTGGAAAGGTATTACCTAAGAAAACGGGAACCTACACCTTTTATGCCGACTGTGATCAGGTTGCCCGGGTGTGGATAGATAACACCCAGGTACTTAACAAAAGCACCGATACGCGTGATGAAATTAGCGGAACCATTGATCTTACAGCAGATCAAATGTATGACATCAAGGTAGAGTATGTTCATACCGATGGAGAGGCGAGCCTGCATCTGCTGTGGGAGGGGCCAAAACTGATTAAACAGGTGTTGCTGGGAAACTATTATGAAATTGTATCTGAAGAGCCGGTTATTACCAGTGACACCAGCGCCATGGGAACCCTGGGAGCACCCTTTACCTATGCCATTACGGCAACAAAAGATCCGGATTACTATGCAGCAGGCACCCTGCCTGATGGTCTGACCATCAATACCGTTACCGGAGTAATCAGCGGACTGCCAACCACCGTGGGAGCATACCATGTGGATGTGAGTGCAACCAACATGGCCGGCACGTCAACGCAGGTTGTGGAGATGGTTATTACAGCAGATCCGTTTGTCCCATTCATTAACAGCATCCCTTCGGTAGGCGAGGTGATCAGCACCACCAATTCGGTCCACGGATCAACCCCCATCACCACAAAACTATTGACATACAGTTCAAGAAACAGTCTCAACACGGTCTATGCAATCATGGCATATCCACAGGATGCAGGCAAATATCCCGGGATGTTGTTCCTGCATGGAGGAGGGGGAAATGCTGAGACCATGTCAGGTTATGTGAAGAATTTTGCTGCACTTGGTTACGTGGCCATTGCATGCGATCTGCCTGGTATTTGCGGGGTCGACAATACGCCCCATACCACCGGCCCATGGAAAAGCCGGCCCACAGGTGAGTCACCCCGTTTTGATGTGGGGATCGGGGCCGGAAACAGCACACTGGTTGATGCAGAGGTCGCGGCACTGGAAGCGTTCAATCTGCTCAGGAGCCAGCCCAATGTCGACTCTTCCAGAATGGGCGTTGCCGGGATTTCGTGGGGTGGTTATTCCACCACCATGGTATCCGGATTGCTTCAGGAGAGGGTGAAAGCTGCCTATGCAGTCTTTGGCTGTGGCTATTACGAAAAAGGTTCCTTCTGGAAAACAATAGTAGAGGGACTGTCTGCCACTGACAGAATCACCTGGACCACCTATCTGGATGCCGGCAGGCGTGCTCCCCATATCACGGCGCCCTATTTTCTTGAAGCAGCCTCCAACGACACATACTTCTGGCCTGAAGCAGTAATGGGCACCCTGGAAGCAATTCCGGAGATGAAAAATCACACATGGGGACCCAACCTGAATCACACCATGGTTCCATCCAGTTTTTCGATGATGACATACTACTTTGACTACCATCTGAAATCGATTGGGAATCCCTTTGGTCATGTTGCCATCACAGATGCAATTCGTGATCACGAAGGTGCCGGGGTTATTCAGATTGATCTGGATATGCCTGCGGGTGTATCTGTCTCCAGTGTAAAACTCTATTACAGTGTTCCCGCGGATGACTGGCAAAGCAGAAACTGGATCCCGGTCACAGCAGCACTTGAATCAGGAAACAGGTATACGGCCTCTTTGCCTGCCAGTGTTGTGAGCCAAAATGCTGATTATTATGCTTATGCAGAAGATGCCCGGGGCATTGTGACCTCCAGTTACATGTACAATACAGTGGACCTGGAAGTAGGTATCAATCCAACAGATGATCCTGTTTTCAAAGTATATCCAAATCCAAGCAGGGGTGTCTTTAACGTTTTGATAAATGGTGATCAGACTGAAGGTTCTCGCGTCACTCTTTTTGATATGAGCGGAAACACAATAGTTGAAGAGGCCTGTCAATCCAATGGTCGTTTTATTGTGAACCGTCCCTCACTCCTGTCGGGTCTCTACATCCTGAAGATATATGCTGACAATGATCTCTACACCAAAAAGATAGTTGTTCTGTAAATGGAAAGAAGAACCCCAATAATTTTCATTTTACTGCTCTCATTAATAGCTGCGGACAGCTATTCCCAGCTTCTGCTGAATGAGATGATGTCCTACAATTTTACCATCCTGGAGGATCAGTTCGGAGAGCATCCGGACTGGATTGAAATTTATAATCCCGGAGATGAAGATGTAGAGCTGGGAAATTACTGGTTATCAGATAACATAGAGGAGTTAAACAAGTGGAACCTGCCTCATGTTGATCTTCCGGGAGGTGGATATTTCGTGGCTTTTGCTTCAGGAAGAGGCCTGCAATCCGACCCCTCCTACTGGCATACCATCATCAATGTAGGAGATCAGTGGAGGTATATGGTACCAGAAGCAGAGATTGATGATTCCTGGAAATCCTCTTCCGCTGCAACAACTGACTGGTCTGTCGGAAAGAGTGGTATTGGCTATAACGATGGAGACGACTCCACCCTTATCGGGCAAACCATCTCCCTCTATATGCAAAAGACCTTCAATATTTCAGATTTGAGCGAGGTGACCCATGCTGCCCTGTTTATGGATTACGATGATGGGTTTATTGCCTATCTGAACGGATCTGAGATCGCGCGGAGTGCCTCCATGGGAGATTCCGGTGTTGCATTTGGTTTCGATCAACCCAGTCTCACTGGTCATGAAGCGGTCATGTATAACGGTGATCCCCCTGATTCTTTTTACCTTTCAAACCATCTGGATCTCCTGCAGGAGGGTGAGAATGTACTTGCCATCGAGGTTCATAATGCAGGTGCAACCTCTTCAGACATGACCTCCATACCCTTTTTCCTGCTGGGATTCAGTCAGATCCGGGAAGACCTTACGTTGGGTAATCCGTATATCGTTGTGATGAATGTTTATCCACACACAAATTTTAAAATTGCTTCGGAGGGCGAGGCGATCTATCTTTCAGATGGAGCGGGTTTGATCATTGATTCAATCTCCATGATCTCTCTCCCACCCGATCGTTCCTATGGCAGGCTACCCTCTGATCAGACTCAATTTGGATATTTTGACCAGCCCACACCCGGTTCTGAGAACAGCACATCTGTCTCTTCGGGCTATTTTATGGATTCCGTGGAGTTTCTGATTACGGGTGAGGAGAGTGATTCCACCTCGCTGCAGATGGTTACCCGGGATGCCAATGACACCATCTATTTTACTTCAGATGGTTCCGAGCCCGATTCCGGATCTGAAGTATATACGGGTGAGTTAGATATTACCACCACCCAGGTGATTCGTGCAAGAATTCTAAGATCCGGATATCTGCCGGGAACAGTTACGACCAGAACCTTTTTTAAGGGCCGGAAACATGATATTACACGTGTTTCGGTCGCTACTGATCCGGCAAATCTTTTTGATTACCATACAGGGATCTATGAGATGGGGCCCAATGCCGCTCCCGATTGGCCGTATTACGGGGCAAATTTCTGGCAGGACTGGGAAAAGCCGGTTTATCTTGATATATCTGATGCACATGGTCAGCAGTTGATCGGGCAGAATGCAGGAATAAAAATTTATGGTGGTTCGACCAGGTGCCTGGCCCTAAAACCATTCGCCTTCTATGCCAGAAGTGCGTATGGTAAAGGGAGTTTCTCATATCCCCTGTTTCCTGAAAAAAATATTGAAAAATTCGAAACCTTTATTCTCCGGAACAATGGTGGTGACTACACCAATGGCATGTTCAGGGATGCAATCTCAGGCTACCTGGCCGGGAAATTGAATGTAGATCACCAGGGCTACCGACCGTCCGTTCTCTACCTGAACGGGGAGTACTGGGGGATCATGAATATAAGGGAGAAGCTGAACGAGCATTTTGTAGCCTCCAACCATCACGTGCATACTGAGGATGTAAATATATTTCAGGACAATGCATCACTGATGTCGGGAAGCCGGACATCCTGGGATAAACTGATCAGTTTTGCCACTACCCATAACCTTCAATATGAGAATAATTACAACACGGTTAAAGGGATGATGGATGTGGATAACTACATCCGTTACTGGTTGCTTGAGGTCTATCTCGATAATTGGGACTGGCCCCAGCATAATATTAAATTCTGGAACACACAGGCACCCGGCTCCCTATTTCGGTGGATTCTCTATGACACAGACTTTGGTTATGATCTGCCAAATCAAAGAACCTATACATTCAATACACTTAAGTTCTCCATGGGAATAGAGTCTGAACATCCCTGGATTAACGCGGAATGGTCGACCGAGCTGTTTAACTCCCTGATTGTTAATGCCGGATTCCGAAACTCCTTCATTAACCAGATGGCAGACCGCATGAACAGCGACTTCCTGCCAGAAAATATTGTTCCTGTGGTCTACAATTTCAGACGCCGGATCAGCAGTGAGGCCCCGTACCATTTTGAAAAATGGGGAGGTTCCGTGACCAATTGGAACAACCACCTGGCCCTGATCCAAAATTTCCTCAATAACCGGTCGCACTATATGAGGGGATTCATCATAGAACAGTTTAACCTGACCACTACCTCAGATATCACTGTTTATGTTTCAGATCCTGACGGTGGCAGCATCAGGGTGAACTCCATTGTTCCAGAAGCCTATCCGTTTCAGGGAATCTATTTTACGGATGTTCCCATTCAGCTTGAAGCCATTCCCGCTCCGGGATACAGGTTTTCACGCTGGGAGGGTAGTGTAACATCCGTTTCAAAAACCATAGATTTTGATATGCACACAACAGGAACCTTTACAGCGCTGTTTGAGGAGGTTCCGGATGCAGAGGTGGATGTTGTGATCAATGAGATCAACTACTATGCTGACCCGGAAAGAGATACCGATGACTGGATTGAGCTCTATAACAATTCGGAAGTTGCAGTGGATCTTTCTGCCTGGAGACTTTCAGATGGCTCCTCCGGCGTATACTATACCATTCAGCCGGGTACCACGATCCCTCAGAACGGGTACATGGTCATGGGCAGAAGCAGGGCTGATTTCAGAAGGATTTTTCCCGAGCGACAACCTCTTCTTGGCGATTTTGATTTTGGCCTGAGCAGAAACGGAGATGCCGTCGCTCTGTTTGATGAATCAGGCGGACTTCATGATTTTGTAAGATTTGAAAGTGAGCCTCCATGGCCCACCGGGCCCAACGGGAGCGGGGCTACCCTTGAGTTGATAAACCCGGATCTTGACAATACCCTTCCCGAAAGCTGGAGGGCTTCATCAACCAACGGTACCCCCTGTATAGTAAACAGTCAGTTTGTGGGTATAGGTGACGGGATCTTAAACAGGCAAATTACATCTTCAGCGAGCATCTATCCAACCCTTTTTCATGATATGACAACCATTGAATACAGATCATCGGCAAGTGATCATGTGCATATTTCAGTGATCTCAATGTCAGGAAAGGTCATTGATGTATTAAAAAACCATACATTGCCTGCCGGAAACCACCGTATGAACTGGACTCCTGCTGAATCAGGCGCAAAACCCGGACTCTATCTCATTCGCATAGAAACCAGTGAAACCATACATACCCTGAAAGCCATCTACCAGTAACCGCTTTCCGGGGATGAAAAATTCAGGGACTTATGAAACTATCCGCACTGAAAAGAACAATCATACTTCCATTTGTAATGGTGACGCTGTTTGGTGTGACCTCATGCGTGCAAAACAGAAGAACCGAATCGCAGGATGCGTTAAGCGTGAATGAAAAATTTCAGGAGACAAAAAAGCTTGCCAGGTATAGAACAAAAGATCTATTTGACGTTTTTAATAAGGATTTAACAGAACAGGAATCAGATGCTCTAAAGTTTCTGTACGCTTATATGCCCTTAAGTGATCTGGCTGATTATACAGGGGACTTTTATCTTCAACATGTCAGAATAACACTAAAAGCCCGAAACGAAATTGGGTGGGCAAAGGATATTCCCGATGACATTTTCAGGCACTTCATTCTGCCGCACAGAATTAATAATGAGAACCTGGACAGTTCACGTGTTGTCATCTTTAACGAACTGAAAGAACGTATAGAGGGATTATCGATGTATGATGCTGCTTTGGAGGTGAATCACTGGTGTCATGAAAAAGTGGAGTACCGGCCTGCTGACATCAGAACCTCTTCTCCCCTGGCAACCATGAAGACAGCCTATGGGAGATGTGGTGAAGAATCAACATTTACCGTTGCTGCTTTACGTTCGGTCTGCATTCCGGCCCGACAGGTCTATTCACCACGTTGGGCACATTCCGATGACAACCACGCCTGGGTAGAGGTATGGATCGATGGTGAATGGATGTTTTTGGGGGCATGTGAGCCTGAGCCTGTTCTGAACCTGGGATGGTTCAATGAGGCGGCAAGCAGAGCGATGCTGGTTCATGCAAGGGTGTATGGAGAATACCAGGATATGGAAGAGGTAAATGTTCTCACATCGCAATATTTCGATACAAATGTGCTGGAGAGATATGCCAGAACATTCAGGCAACAGATTAAAATTGTTGATACAGATGGCCATCCCGTTCCTAATGTGAAAATTGAGTACCAACTGTACAACTATGCAGAGTTTTACTCCCTCGCTACAAAAAGGAGTGATCACAACGGAGTCTCATCGCTGATCACAGGTTATGGAGAGCTCCTGATCTGGGCAAGCAGTGCGGATCAATATGGTTTTCGGAAAATTCGGATTGGAGAGAAAGACACCGTGACTGTCACCTTATCAAACCCGGAATTTGAAGATATCCATTGGGAGATCATGCCGCCTGCAGCATCCGATTTTCATCACATTCACCTCACCGAAGAACAAATTACAGAAAACAGGAGAAGGCTTCATGACGAAGATTCTATTCGAAACAATTATGTCTCTACATTTATCTCCAGGGAGGCGTTCCTTGATAACAGCGGAGATGAGAAACTATGGAAATACATTAAAGAGAGTCGTGGTAATTACCAGGAGATAATCGATTTTATAGTTGAGAATCAAGATGTGGAATGGATAGAATCTATGCTTCATGTGATTGCATCAAAAGACCTGCGCGATACGAAAGCAGCTATTCTTAACGACCATTTAAGTCACTCTTTACAGTTTGCCGATCATTTCTCCCCTGAGATATTTGTAAAATATATCCTGAATCCAAGAGTTGCCAACGAAATGCTGCTGGCATACAGAGGCTATCTATCAGACGAGTTAGATCCGCTGTTTAACAATGATGTCCATCATGTTATCGCCTGGGTAACAGACAGTATTACAATAAAAGATGATGCACAGTCTTACGCTCTACCCATTACGCCGGTTGGAGTTCACAAACTCAGGGTATCTGACAGCAAGTCGCGCGACATATTCTTTGTGGCAGTGTGTCGGACTTCAGGTATAGCCGGACGTTTAGAACCGGGAACAGGCACTCCTCAGTATCTTTCTAATAATCAATGGATTGATGTTCACTTCGACGGTAAACCGGAGCAATACAAAAAATTTGATGTCAGGTTTCAGGCCAACAATAAGAACCTGACATTTACGCCACAATATTATCATCATTTTAGTCTGGCAAGATTTGAAAACAGCCGTTTCAAGACACTTGATCTGGGTGAATATGTTGATATTGACAAAATTGAAGATTTTCAGTTAAGAGAAGGTCTCTACCGACTGATTACCTCCAACAGGTTATCATCAGGGAGAATCCTGGTTGATATGCAGTTCCTTAAGATTTCGGGAGAGACCATCATTGGATTAGACTTCCCTGAGGGTAAAGAGCATATTGAGATCCAGGGCCATCTGAGTCGCAGGGAGCTGGCCCGGCTCATCAACGACAAAAATGAAAGAACACGGGCATGGCGGGAGCAATCGAATATCGTTATCGCGGTTATTGAAGCGGGGAGAGAACCTTCGAAACATGTCTTAAATGATATTCAAAGAATTCAAAAGGATTTTGACAAATTGAATAATACCATCATTTTTCTGCTTCAAAAGAGGGAACTGCCTGCAACCTTCAAGGTTGAGGATTATCCCGATCTACCCTACAGGACCATTTTCAGGACTACTGATGCAGACCCCGGGGATCTTCTGAAAATCACAATGGACAACAATAGAAAAGGAGTCCTGCCTGAAATCTTCATCGCCAATCCAAAGGGAGAGATTATTTATCACTCTGAGGGTTATCACATCGGTATTGGGAATGACATATTACAACTGCTTTAGAAATCTTAGAAGATATAGAAAACATGCACAACCCAATGAGAATGACTTTCATTCTCCTCTTACTTCTATTTAAAATAACCCATCTGCAGGCGCAGGTGAACTTCCCTTCTCAATCAGATTTTCAATATCTGAAGGGAAGCCTTGCAACCGATCTTCCGGCCATCTGGATGCTCCCCGGATTTGATGACAGTCACTGGTCCACGGGAGCTGCACCATTCTGGTATGGCGATGGAAATGGCGGTACCCTGCTGGATGATATGCCAAACAACTATTCCACCATGTACCTTCGCTCCTCTTTTGAGTGCATGAATGCTGAGGCATTGAGTGAAGTGGTCTTCAGCATCAATTATGACGATGGTTTTATTCTGTGGATAAACGGTAAAGAGGTGCTGTCTGTAAATGCCCCTTCATCCCCTCTCTATAATTCGTTTGCACCTATTGGTCATGAGTCGGGCAGCTTTGAACAGTTTACAGTGGACACCTCCGTAGTAGAACTCTCTGAGGGTATCAATTACCTGGCTGTTCAGGGATTCAATATTGGACTGACCAGTTCCGATTTTCATTTCGATGTTCAGATCAATGCAACTCCCATCTTCCCCGGGTATCCCGACACGCTTGGTATTCACTTTGATCAGCCATCGGGATTCTATGATGCGCCATTTACCTGTTCAGTCAGTACGCCTGCACCTGGTGCAAACATTGTATACACCCTGGATGGAAGTAATCCGCAAAATTCGGTCACATCATTCACCAGCGACTCTTTGGCCAACATCTATATTGATCCGGAAAGCACTTCCGGCCGTGCCCAAACACCGGCTGTGGTTCTCAGGGCATCAGTTGTGATGGAGGGTTATAAGCCTTCAAAACCCCGATCACGTACATTTATTTTCCTGGAAGAGGTGAAAAAGCAGGATCACCCGGGCGGTGACTGGCCCGTGGGGAGTATCAACGGTCAAACCATTGACCTGGAAGTTGATTCCAGGATTATCACCCATCCTGACTATGCAGCATCTATTGATGATGCATTTCGGGAGATACCTTCCATCTCCATCATCACCGGCAACGACAACCTCTTTAACCCGGTTACCGGCATCTATGTCAATGCCCGCAATGACGGAGTAGCGTGGGAAAGGGAGTGTTCCGTTGAACTGGTTAACCCGGATGGAAGTGACGGCTTTAGCGTCAATGCCGGTCTGCGCATACGCGGTGGATTCAGCCGGGCACCTGAGTTTCCAAAGCACAGCTTCCGATTGCTATTTAAGGAGGTGTATGGTAATGCAAAACTGCATTTCCCTCTCTTTGGAGATGAAGGGGTCGAACGATTTGATAACATTGATCTGCGAACCGCCCAGAACTATGCCTGGAGTAACGGAGATGGCCGCAACACCATGGTGAAGGAGGTTTTTTCGCGCGATACGCAACGGGACATGGGACAGCCCTATACCAGAAGTCGCTATTATCACCTCTATCTGAATGGCATGTACTGGGGACTCTACCAGACCCAGGAGAGATCCGAGGCAGATTATGCGGCTGACTACCTGGGAGGTAACTCCGGCGATTATGATGTGGTTAAAGTGGAAGCCCTGATCTATGACGCAATCGTCACTGACGGAACCCTCAACTCCTGGATAGAGCTGCATAACAAAACGGTGTTTGGGTTTGCAGACAACGAAAGCTATTTTGCACTAGAAGGAAAGGATGAAAACGGAGATCACATTCAGGGAGCGACTACCCTGGTTGATATTGATAACCTGATCGAATACATGCTTACAATATTCTATACCGGAAATATGGATGCTCCTGTATCTGAATTTTTGAGCAATAAGCATCCCAATAATTTTTATGGCATTTATAACAGAGAGAATAAGTCCGAAGGGTATCGGTTCTTCTCACATGATGCAGAGCACACCTTACTTGGAGTAAATGACAGCAGAGTAGGTCTGGCGTACAGAACAGATGGTAGAAATATGGTGGTCAATGCCTTTAAGGAATTTCACCCTCAATGGTTGCATCATAAACTCACATTTAACCAGGAGTACATGCAAAGGTTTTCCGACAAGGCCTCTCTGCATCTTAGTCCCGGGGGAACATTGTCACCGGAAAACGCGTTGAACAGGTTTAATAGCAGGGTCTCACAAATTGATACAGCGATCATTGCCGAATCGGCCCGTTGGGGCGACGCCAGGGGACGTAGCGAATCCTTTACAAGAGACGACAACTGGTTGCCAGAGATTCAAAAAATTGAGCATGCATATTTCCCGGAACGAACAGCTGTGGTGATGGAACAGCTCAGGTCAGTCGGGCTTTACTCTGATATGGATGCTCCTGTTGTGGGTATTAACGGGATCCCCGTTCAGACCTTAAACTACTACTTCAGAGACCCCCTGTCCATATCCATCAGCAATCCAACTTCTGTCGGTGTTCTCTGTTATGCCACAGACGGAACGGATCCCAGGGAGATCGGGGGGAGTGTTTCTGATAGCGCTGTAATCTTTGAGGAGAGAACTGAATCACTGCTGATCAAATCAACTACCATACTGAAGGCCAGGGCATATGAGTACGGAGTGTGGGGACCTTTAAAGCAGGTTCGTTTCCTCAAATCAGATGAAGATTTCTCATCGCTCAAAGTAACTGAATTGCATTACCATCCTTTAGATAGTATCATCGGTCCTGATACCATTAACGGGAAAAAATATGAGTTCATTGAGTTTAAAAACACTGGTAATGAGGCAATTCACCTGGGTGGCCTGGTTCTCGATTCGGCAATCTATTACGAATTTTCCGAAAATGAGGTGCTAAATCCCGGAGCGTTTTATGTGGTCAGCTCAAAAACAACGAAATTCTATGACCGGTATGGAATGAAGACATCCGGCAATTATGAAGGATATTTCTCCAATGACGGCGAAGAGGTACTGCTGCGGGATTCTGCGGGCAACTCAATTATCCATTTCATCTACAACGACCAGATGCCCTGGCCTGAAATGGCTGATGGTTACGGTTATTCGATGGTTTCAGCTATCCGGAGTCCGGTTGACAACCCCGGTCAGTCCGAATACTGGAGACACTCTGTGCATACAGGTGGTTCCCCATTTGCAGATGAACCCATTCTTGCAAACAATCACCTCCTGAACAGTCCGGCTACAAAGGTGAGGTTGTATCCAAACCCAACCAGTGACAGGATTAATGTGCAGGTGATCAGCGACAGGCAGTTTGAAAAGATCGACATCGCAATTTACTCAATAACCGGCACCCTGGTATACAGGGAGACCCACCCGGTAAAAACTACAATAAGCTTGCAACAACTTCATCTTAAAGATGGTGTTTACCTGATTAAAGTAACCGGAAATGGCTATTCGGGGAGTTACAGATTGATCTATTCTGGAGGATATTAGCCCTCTTGAAGATGTTGGTAAACTAATGGCTATATTTGATTCTCATATGACAAGTCTGTTGCATCATATATATACCATTATATTCTCAGCGATATTCCTTTTCATCGCGCAAGATGATTTCGGGCAAGATCACACCGGGCTTCATTTTAAGGGCTCTGAAGCTCCTCTTGATCAGCGAACCGGTTTGGATCTGACACCCGGAAGGCCAATTCACCCGGGCTCAGAATTTGAATTGAGTTTTGATTTGCGGATTGAACCCAACCAGAAGTATTACTTCGGCTATATTTTTCGTGCCATTGTAAACGGAAAGAATTACGATCTGATCTTTAATCAGTTTAGTGACAATCCGGATAACTTTCATCTGGTTTCAGGAGAACCGATCCACAAGATCTCTTTTCACCTGCCCCTGGAAGAGATCACCTCTGATTGGATCACCGTGAAGATGAAAATAGATCTGAAAAACCAGGAACTTTTACTCTCTGTGGGCGACACGATATTTACCGACCATATTGAGGTTTCAGGAAAAAAGGCAGCGCTTAAATTGTTGTTTGGTGCCCATCGTTTCGAGAGATTCAGCGCCACCGACGTACCTGCCATGAATATCCGTTCCATAAAAATCAAAAAGAGAAACAAGACCATCCATCACTGGACCCTTGACCAGGTAAGCGGAGAAGATGTGATCGATCAGAAATCGGGCAACCACGGGCTTGTAAGCCATCCCATCTGGATCAAAAACCTTCATTCACAATGGACCCTGAACCACTCTTTTATAATGAGAGATAGAATTAGATACGTTTACAACCAGGAAGCCAATGAACTGGTCCTGATGACAAGCGATTCATTACTCAGGTACAATCCTGGCACGGGTAAAATATCTGGTACTCCCTCCCCAATCCGTTTTGAAAAAAACTCTAACTTTCGATTAATCATTGAACCCAAAAGCAATCAAGTCTTCTGTTACCTGTTTGACAGTAACACAAAAGTCCCCCTTCCTGAAATCGAATTCGATACCATAGTTTTCCATTTTCCGAAACACGAAGCAATATACAGGAACCATAACAGTATCATCTTCCCCAAAAAAAATCAACTGTTTATGTTCGGAGGATATGGACATTATAAGTATTTCAACTCTGTATACTGTTATAATGACACATTGAGTACATGGGACACGGTCGCCTATTCGGGTACCTTTTACCCCAGGTACCTGGCCGGACTTGGATACCATCCTGGAAAAAAAAGTGCATACATCCTTGGGGGATATGGGAGTAAAACCAGTGACCAGGCATTGAACCCGGGCTACTATTATGACCTGATAGCATATTCCTTCGAAAAGAATTGTTTCACTACCCTTGCTGAGTTTGATAAGCGATCAGATGATTTCTGTTTCTCCAATTCGCTCCATATTGATACGGCCTCCAATATCCTGTATGGATTGAAGTTTTCCAAATACGAAGCAAATCCAAAACTTCAGGCCGTTGCAATCTCCCTCGACGATTTTAACTTGCGTTATGTTGGAGACACCTTTACGTTTCAGTTTTTGGACATCAAATCCACCATTGATCTTTTTTATAACAAGAAGGAGCAGAAGCTGATTTCAGTCACATCCTTTTTTGATGAACAAAACACCAGTCTCTCCATCCACGAGATTGCCTATCCGCCAGTGGAATTCGCTAATGCGACCCACTCACACATAAACCGTTCTTTATCACTGCGATATATATATATCGCCATTGCAATCCTGGTTGTAACACTTGTTGTTTTATGGATGAAAAGAGGAAAGAATAAGCAGGAAGATTCAGGATCATTCAGTAAAACAAAGAGTGCAGGAAATTCAGGGTCGATACAAATATTTGGTGATTTTCTGGTAATCGATAAGCGTGGTGATAACATCACCGGTTCATTCACCCCCTTGCTGAAAGAGCTGTTCCTGTACATTATGCTAAACTCCCTGCGCTTTGAAAAGGGAGTTACTTCCAAAGCATTAGATGAGATCTTCTGGTTTGACAAATCGGAGCAGTCAGCCCAAAACAACAGGTCAGTCAATATGGCCAAATTAAGGACACTACTTCTTAATGTGGGCAATTGCCATATATCCAAGGAGACCGGGTACTGGAAATTTGAATTCGAGCATGGTGATCATTGTATTGATTATTATGAATACCTCAAGCTTGCCAGGAACTATAAAAGCTGGTCACAAAATGATATGAAGCGGCTTTTAAGCATTATTCAGAAGGGACCTGCCCTTTCAAATATTAATGCGGACTGGCTGGATGATTTCAAAGCGGAGTTGTCCAATGAGATTATCGATGGGATCCTCGGATATGTAGCGGTCAATGCCAGGAAGGAGGCCCCCGATTTTATAATTCACCTTGCTAATTCTGTATTCTGTTTTGACAGGGTGAACGAAGAAGCAATGACCATCAAATGCAAAATACTGGCCTCCATGGGAAAACATAGCCTTGCTAATGATGCATTCACAATATTTACAAAAGAGTACAAAACGCTTTATGCCGAGAATTTCCCCAAAACCTTTAATCAGGTAATTGAGGATTCCGGGAATGTCAATTAGTCGCTTCAGAGCCATCTTTTCAACCAGCACGAAGTTACCTGCAGCAATAAGAATTTGTGGATATTATTCTTTCATTAATTCTGTTGTTAACTCTTCTGTTAAGCAGGTAGGTATATCTTAGTTTTTTAGTTTTACTAAAACTACAATTGATTTCTAACCTCAAACTGAAAGAGATGGATAAAACTAGTTTCAGCATGAAAATCCCATTGTTAACAATGGTTTTCCTGCTTTTGCAAATGAGTTTTTTATCTGTGCTTGCGCAAACAGCACAAGATCATGAAATTAGTGGTATCATAACGGATCATAGTGGTCCTTTGCCAGGTGTGACAGTGACTGTAAAAGGCGATCCGGGTACGGGGAGCATCACCGACGTCAATGGATCCTATTCCATTACTGTAAGTCCGGAGGCAAGCACCCTGGAAGCTTCTTTTGTGGGGATGAAAACCATGGAAGTTGATATTAACGGAAGAACCGATATTAATATCATCATGGAGGTAGAGGCGATCGGATTGGAAGAGGTCGTTGCCGTTGGCTATGGATACCAGAAGAAAAAAAGCCTGACCGGTGCCATCTCCACTGTGGATGACGATGAGATTACAACTACCACGGCAACCAGCCTGGCCCAAAAACTCTCCGGAAAGGTATCCGGACTGAATATTCGTCAAAATACGGGTGAACCGGGAGCCTTCTCAAACGCCATCAACATCCGTGGATTTGGGGAACCCCTTTTCGTCATAGACGGAATCGTAAGGTCAGGATCAGCTGATTTTCAAAGGCTCAATGCAGATGATATCGAAAGTATTTCTGTGCTTAAGGACGCATCAGCAGCTATTTATGGTCTGAATGCTGCCAACGGTGTCATCATTGTAAGCACCAAAAAAGGTGCAGAGGGAAAAACAAAGTTCGTATTCAGCACGACCACAGGTTTCTCATCTCCTACGGATATTCCGGAGATGGCCAATGCCGCCCAGTATTATGAAATGCGCAATGATGCAAATGTGAATATAGGAATGGAACCCTATATCTCCCAGGAAGAGCTTGCCAACTGGAAAGCGGGCGGAACCGGTTACGAAAGCACAAATTGGGCTGAAGAGACCTTGTTGAAACGTTCCATGCGACAGGAGCACAGTTTATCAGCCGAGGGTGGTTCAGAATTGGTCTCCTACTATGTTAATGTAGGGATAGTGAAAGATGGTGGTTTGCTTCAGAGTGGTGATATCAATTATAAAAAATTCAACTTCCGAACCAACCTATCAGCCAAACTGACAGAGAACCTTACGGCAAATATCAGTATCTCCGGCTTTACCGATACGCGAAATTCTCCCGTTGACGGAATCTTTAACATCTGGAGGGGAACCGTCTCCATTTTGCCCATTCACCCGGTCTATGCCAATGACAATTCCGAATACCTGCACAGGGTTCAGGATGGACAGGCCATGAATCCGGTAGCCATTGCACAGAGTGATCTGGCCGGATATACAATCAATGAGGACCGGGTATTTCAAACCTCTTTTGACTTAAGCTATAAGGTTCCATTTATCGAGGGACTGGAGTTTAAGGCTGTGGGTGCCTATGATCCGAGGTTTCATCAAAGTAAGGGGATTAGGACGAATTATGACCTGTATGATTACAGGGCAGAAGACGACACTTACATGTCAACCACTTTTAATGCACCCTCCTCCATCTACAATCTATTCAGCAACTCCAACATGGTCACACTACAGGTACAGGGGATTTACAAGACCTCCATTGCAGAGAAACACAATATCGGGGCAACGCTTGTATTTGAAAGAAGAGAAGAGACAGGAAGGGTTGCAGGGATCAATAAATTCTATGAATTCTTCACCAATGCCCAGATTGATCAGGCCGGAGAAGAGAATGCTGCTTCAAACGGAAATGAATGGCAGGTCAGGAACCTCTCCTACCTGGGACGATTAAACTATAACTACCTGGGTAAATACCTTATCGAGTTTGCGGGCAGATATGACGGTTCATATCGATATCATCCCGATCAGAGATGGGGGTTCTTTCCGGTTCTTTCAGGTGGATGGAGAATTTCTGAAGAGGGCTTTATCAGGGACAACATCTCGTGGATCTCTAACATAAAAATCAGGGGATCCTATGGGATTATTGGTCAGGATGCGGGAGCCCCATTCCAGTATGTCCAGGCTTTCTCAACTTCCGGGGGTGATGTATGGGAGTTTACCGAGGGAAAATATACCATCGGAGCAGCCTCTCCCTCCATTGTAAACAAAGACCTGACATGGATGGAATCCGAGATCAAAGACATTGGACTTGACCTGGGTTTTTTCAACAACAAACTCTCTTTTGTTACCGATGTATACCAGCGGGACCGGACCGGTTTGCTCGCTTACAGGAATGTCACAATTCCCAATACTTTTGGAGGTACACTTCCACAGGAGAACCTGAACAGTGACAGGGTGAGGGGGATTGAATTTTCATTCAACCATAGCAACCAGATAGGTGAGTTTATTTACGGAGTATCCGGAAATGTAAACTTTTCCCGGTCGATGAATGTGTATGTTGAATCTGCTTCATACACCAGCAGCTGGGAGGAGTACAGGGCCGGAGCATCCAACCGATGGAATGATATCGTCTGGATGTTTAACAGTACCGGTCAGTTTCAATCCGAAGAGGAGGTCCTGTCTGCTCCCCCTCAGAACGGGATCCTTGGAAACTCCAAGGAGCTTCCCGGCAGTTTCAGGTATGAGGACCTGAATGGTGACGGGGTAATCGATGGCAATGATACAAGTCCCATGGCATACAACGAAAACCCAAAGACCTATTATGGTTTGAACTTCAATGTTTCATGGAAAGGTTTTGATCTCAACCTCCTGTTTCAGGGTGCTGCAAATTATACGGCACGGTATACACATGCCTACTCCACCATGTTCTGGGACGAGGGGAACCTCCCGGCCTACTTTATGGACCGCTGGCATCGGTCAGACCCCTATAATACGGAAAGTGAATGGATTCCCGGAGAGTGGCCCGCCTCCCGTGTCGGTATGGCAATGGAAGATGTAGGAATGACTTATGCCGAAAGTGATGTATGGAGACGATCTGCTACATATTTACGATTTAAGAATATCGAACTGGGGTACAGCCTCAACAGAGCTGCCATTCAGCGAGTAGGCATTCAAAATGTGAGGGTATATGTGAATGTGAACAATGTTTTTACATTGGCTGATAAATTTATTAAAGCTTTTGATCCTGAGTCGATTGGCGGGTCCTACTCAGCAGGCTGGACCTACCCTATTTTGAGAACAGTTAATCTCGGAGCAAATATTAATTTTTAATGCTATTGAAATGAAATTTTACAAAATAATTGTATTTATCTCTGCTATAAGTTTTATCAGCTGTAGCAAGGACTTCTTAGAACTTGAACCCACAGACAAAATAAGCGCGGAAGATCTCTTTTCCAGTCCGGAGGGAATACAGTCATATATGGCCAACCTCTATGCCCACGCGCCTATTGAGGACTTCAATTCTGTTGCACCAGAAGGGCTTAGCTGGAATCCTCCCTGGCCCAATAATGCAGGGTTCTATCCATATATTATGCACGATGATGCGGTGGGTTCACAGCACCAGGTAGTTGTAGGCTGGGGTGGTCTTGATTACGCTTCCTGGTGGGAACGTGGATATAAATTTAACAAGGATGTCAATCTCCTGATTGATATCATTCCCCAATTGGATACTGACCAGGAGAGCAAGGATGCAATGAAAGGTGAAGCCTGGTTTCTGCGGGCATACGGCTACTATGGCCTGGCCAAAAGATTCGGTGGTGTTCCGATTATTACAGAGATTGCCGATATCAATGAAGGAACTGAGGGTCTTCATGTCCCCAGGAGCACAGAAAAAGAGACATGGGATTTTGTGTTGTCTGCCTGTGACACGGCTGCCCTCTATCTGGGAGAAGGTGACGGGGCCCGGAAAAGAGCTACTAAATGGGCTGCATTGGCCCTGAAATCAAGGGCTGCCCTCCATGCTGCTTCTGTTGCTAAATACTGGAACCAGGCTCCCCTTTCAGGAGCAGCTGTCGATGCAGGGTTGGTAGGAATGGAAGCTTCTGAAGCTGATCGCTATTACGCAGCATGTATCAGTGCATCAGAAGAGCTCATCAATACAGGCCCATTCTCGCTTTATGAACCTACTCCGTCGACTCCGGAAGAGGCAAGTGAGAACTACAGGCAGATGTTTGAAAATCCCAACCGTGCACTTTGCGAGGTAATCTTTATGAAGGGGTTTAATATTCCCGGTGATGAAATGGGGAGTAACCAGGACAACTGGGGCAATCCCAACCAGACCAAAGGGTCATGGCCCCATCCGGGACGGTTCAATCCCACCCTGGATTTGGCAGATGTGTATGAAAATTATGCAGATCCGGGGCAAAGTGCTCCCATCGTGACCACGGTCGATGGCGACGTGGACAACTACGATGGTTATGATCCCTCAAGGAGCTATCTTGAGTTTGATCATCCCCTGGACATCTTTACCGGCAAGGATGCAAGGTTAAGTGCTACTGTCATCCTGCCCATGTCCATCTGGAAAGATACAGAGATTATCATCCAGGGCGGATATATCCAACCCGACGGAACGGCCGTCATTGAAGCAGATGCCTCCATCGACGTGGATGGAACCATGTACTATACCTATGGTGCATCCAGTGCCGGCTTCTACTCTGGATTTGGTACAACCGGATACAATATGACCAGGAGCGGATTCGGTTTTAAGAAATTCCTCGATTCAGAGTTTGTACCATCCCAACTCATGAATCAATCGACCACCGATTATATCGACTTCAGACTGGCAGAGGTGATCCTGAACCATGCTGAAGCTGTAATAGAAAGTGGTTCCGGTGATGCCACCCTGGCATCAAAGGGAATAAACTCCCTGCGCCACAGGGCTGCACATCAATCAGACATCCCCTTCACTTTTGAAAACGTGATGAGAGAGAGAAGAGTTGAGCTTGTTTTTGAAAATAAGAGGTACTGGGACCTGACCAGGAGGAGGGAGTATCATACCCTGTTTTATAATACCATCAGGCATTCTCTTGTACCGGTTCTTGATCTGAGAACCATGAAATACATTTTTATAAGAAAATATGTATTTAATGCGGTACCTAATACCTTCCTTGAGAAGTACTATTATAAAATCATTCCGGGAATAGCAACCAATGGTTTAACTCAAAATCCCCAGTATTAATTCATAACCGTGACTAAAATGAAAGCAATTGGTTTATATATTATCGTGATACTTAGCCTGTTGGTCAGTGCATGTGAACTGGACAATTACGATGCCCCCGATTCCAAATTCTATGGCAGCATCATTGACATGGATACCAACGAGCCGATCCCCCAGGACCTGATCCAGGGTTCTGTGATAGACTATATTGAGCTTGGGTTTGAAAATCCCCAGATTCAACAATTGAGGTTTAAAGCGGATGGCACCTTCCGCAACAACCTGATGTTTTCCGGATCTTATGAGGTTCAACCTGTGCGTGGAAATTTTTTAGAGGTTCCGGTAGAAACAATCGAGATCAGTGGAGAGACAGAGCATACCTTTATGGCGCTTCCATATATTCGGATCAATGATGTACATATGGAATTGAATGCAGACAGCAGTAGGGTTATAGCAACCTTTAAACTTGAGCAGGTTGCTTCCGAACCTGTTAAATCACTTATGCTGGTGGCAGATCTGAATCCTTCGGTTGGAGTTGGAATTCGTACAGCCACACAGGGAGCCAATGTGGGTGCTGTTGTTGATCCGAATGAGGTTTTTACAATAGAGCTTAGAACTAATAAGATGGAAAAGGGAAAGGACTATTTCTTTAGAGTGTGTGCATTAATAGATATTCCCGAAGCCAAGTATAACTTCTGTACAGCTGTAAGACTGGGTATTTAGGAATGACTACACGCTAATCGTATGAAATAAAAACAGATTCACAAATTTTTCAAATGAGAAAGAAAAATATAAGTTCCCTGCTGTTAGCGGGAGTTTTTTTACTAATCAGTGCTATCACTGTGAAAGGTTCTTCCCCATCACTACCACTTTATACCTATACCCTGTTATCAGACGGCACCGTTGAATCATACGATGAAGCGATGGCGGTGGCATGCCTGCAGGGTATAATCAACCGGGATACCACATTGGTTTATATTCTTCAGAACTCAGGAACGACACAAACCACACCAGACTACTGGCTGGATATTATGATGTCGGAAGAGCGATGGCTCAGCGGACGGGAAATCGTAGTTCTTGAAGATATCGATTCACTATTTGCCCTTACCGAGGGACAAGTTCAGGGAGCCATTATCTGGGATCCTGCCGTGCCGGCATCAATGAATGTGGCCACCACCATTGCAGGTGTGGAAGATGGCATTGTATTGAGTCCGGAGTATGCGGAGCGGTATCTGACAAAGTGGGGATTAACAGTTATTAAGGATCTTCGCGGCATGTTCACAGGAGTTGAGACAGGCAGTGCAAAAAACGATGCCTACCGCTGGGCCATCCGTGAATACCTCGCAAAAGGAGTCTGCTCTGACCATCTGCTTTGCCTTTATGAAGATCCCTTTTCAACCCGTGCTAAAGGTGATATCGGATATGTGGTAACGAGGGACTGGGCTGTGGTGAACCGTTCATTCGTTTATGATCTATCTCCCTGGGGAGATGAAGCTCCCGGGGATGATCCCGGCCAGGAATTGGGTACGGATCTGGCCACCTACCAGGTGATGCTTGCCGAAATCCTTAATCAGACTGCCGGACAACAGATGACAGAAGTAGCCGGGTTCTTCTCATTCTCCAAATACAGCAATGTTCCGGGTCACCCGAGTGCCCATGACCCTGTCCCAACGGAATGGGAAACAGTCTACCTCATCTCCCCCTATAACTGCTACCAGAACACGGTGGCCAGCAGCTGCTACAACCAGTCACTCCACAGCCAGGCACCATCGCTTCCGCTTAAGCAACACCGTCCTGCAGAAGAGAAGCCGCTGGAAAACAAAACTTATATCTGCATTTTGATGGCCGACTACGATTCCGGAACCCCCTTGTATGATTTCCTGCCAAAATTCTGGGATGATCCAAGAAGGGGTGAAATCCCGGTACTATGGGGCATCAATCCGAACCTGGTGGAGACTTTCCCAGATATCATCTCCTACTACTATGAGACCCACTCAGAGAACGATTACTTTGCAGCCGATGCAAGTGCTGCAGGCTATATGAATCCCAACCGCATTGCCACAGAGCACCTTCCTCTTTTCATTGAACACAACCAGAAGTTCTATAAGCAGCTTGACATGACCCTCTCCCCCATGGTACTCGATTGGGACGAGCCCACGGCTGATGTAAAGGATGCATTTACCCAATTCTCGCCGGATGGTTTTGCTACCATTGTAATGGATCTTCACTTCACGGGGGGTAAGTCTCCTGAGCCCCATGTGTGGAAAGGCATGCCCGTTATGAACCTGCTCAACCCCGTGAATCAGATTAACAATGCCAACGCTTCCGCAGATGTGATGTCTGCAGCCATTCCCATGCTATATCATTGCACGGAACCAACACCTGCCTTCTACTTCTTCAGGGTGGTATGGTCAACTCCCACCATGGTATTCGATGCCCTTGAACTGCTTAAAGAGAAACGACCGGACAAAGAGATTGAAGTAGTGGATCCATATAATTTTTTCAGGCTATTTAAGGAGTATTATTCATCGAAATAGCATTCACAAGTTGACTTTCCCATTTTTTTACCAGACTTAAGCGCGCTCAAAAAAGTTAAGAATATGAAGGTTAAATTATTGACAGCAATAGCATTATTCAATGTGCTTGCAGCTTACTCCCAGGTTGATATCATGGAACCCTATAACGGGGATTTTGAAAACGGGATGACCTACTGGCGGTTTTTCGAGGTCCCTGAAAATGTTGGAAGTTCGACCTCAACCACCACCGATGCGATCAGTGGTGAATATGCAATGAAGATTGATTTAGCCACCGATTATGGATCTGTTGCAGACCGGGGACTTGATAACTGGAGTGCAGGAGTACCTGTAACCGGAGGTGTATTTTACAGACTGAAGGCATTTGTAAAAGGGGAACCCAATGCTGATCCACGAATCGTTAAGGTTAGAATTACGCTCGGTTTCTTTAATTCGGCTGGCGGGGTTATTAAACAAGAAATTCAGGATCATCCACTAACCGGTGTTTACACAGAGAAGACGGTTATATCCAAAGCCCCGGATAATGCTGCACGCTGTTGGCTGGCTTTTCGTCTGTTCGATGCAACGGATCCGTGTGCTCCCCTGAGAAGCATGTATATTGATAACGTCCGCCTGCTGAGACCTGCAGGGGTGTCAATAGAAGAGGCAACTGCTGAAAACACCTCTTCATTTAATCTCTCCGGTTACCCCAACCCCTTTGGGACTCATACAACCATTACATATAATCTGGTAAATACAAGTTACGTTACTCTCAGGGTTTTCAATACCCTAGGGAAGGAGGTTGCCCATCTGGTGGACCGGCAACAACTCCCCGGGCGCCATGAAATCAACTGGACTTCCGACTATTTACAAGAAGGCATCTATCTTCTCAGGCTGGATGTAACCTCCAGTTCCGAAACAGGATTCGCTACAAATCGTCTCATCATGTCAAATAATTAGATCGATTCTGATCAGCTATTCTACCAGCAACTTGTATATATAAGTTGTATTATTTATTGTATCTTTGGAACCGTGGCTTGCTTTTCAGCAACCCTACTTGAATTATACAATAACCCTAAATGGAGATAAGATGACCAGACGAAAAGCAACAACCATTTCACGCCTGTCAGCAGTCATCCTTGTTTTGGCTGGTATGGTTCTGAACAGTTGCAAACCTGCATTCCGGGAGACCTCCCTTCCCATGGAGGAGCGGATCAGCGACCTTCTGGAGAGGCTCACCCTGGATGAGAAGATCAACCTGCTGGTGGCCACATCGGAGGCGATCCCCAGGCTCGGTATAGACAAGTACCACCATGGCAATGAGGCGCTGCACGGGATTGTCAGACCGGGAAACTTCACGGTTTTCCCCCAGGCCATCGGACTGGCTGCCACATGGAATCCGGAGCTGATCCACCGGGTAAGTGCTGTCATCTCCGATGAGGCGCGTGCCAGATGGAACTTCTATAACCAGGGAGAAGAACAGCTGGCTCACTACAGCGACCTGCTCACCTTCTGGTCACCCACGGTCAACATGGCCAGGGATCCCCGATGGGGACGCACACCAGAGACCTACGGGGAGGATCCCTACCTGGCCTCCCGGCTGGGCGTAGCCTTTGTGAAAGGGTTGCAGGGAGATCACCCACGATATCTTAAGGCGGTATCCACCCCCAAGCACTTTGCAGCCAATAACGAGGAGCACAACCGATTCGAGTGCAACGCCTCCATCTCCGAAGAGGCACTCAGGGAGTACTACCTCCCTGCATTCAGAGCGTTGGTTACCGAGGGTGGTGCCGAAGCGGTCATGAGTGCCTATAACGCCATCAACGGTGTCCCCTGTACAGCCAACAGCTGGCTGCTGAATGACCTGCTAAGGGATGAGTGGGGCTTTGATGGCTATGTGGTCTCCGATTGCGGAGCGGTCGGTTTCCTCCACAGCCACCACCACCATACAGAAGACACCACAGGAGCGGCAGTGGAGGCGTTGAAGGCCGGGGTCGATCTGGAGTGTATCGGGGAGACCTACAGGAGGAACCTGCGGGCGGCTTATGAGCAGGGGCGCCTGACAATGGCCGATATTGACACAGCAGCATACCGCGTACTGCGTGCACGGTTCAAACTGGGAATCTTTGATCCCCCCGGCGACAATCCCTACACAACACTCTCTCCTGAGATTATCGGATCGGAAAAGCACCAGCAACTGGCACTTGAGACAGCCCTGGAGTCGATGGTGCTGCTGAAAAACAGAGGAGGATTACTTCCTCTGGATCTCTCACAATATAAGAAGATTGCCGTACTGGGACCCAATGCGGACAGGGCCGAATTCGGGGATTACAGTGGTACCCCTGTGATTGAAGCGGTGACCCCGCTGGCCGGTATCACAAAAAGAGCAGAGGGGTATGCCGGGATCATCACCGTGCCATGGAGCCACTCGACCGAAAAGTTCAACCTGGTTGAAACCAGGTTCCTCACAACGGAGGAGGGAGAAGCGGGACTCTCAGCCTCCTATTTCACAAACATTGAGCTGTCGGGAGAAGCTCGCGAGCGGGTCGATGCGGTGGTCAATTTCGACCCCATCAACCAGCCGCCCGACCCGGTGGTTCCCTCCTCCCCCATGTCGATCCGCTGGTCGGGTTACCTTACCCCCCCTGTAACCGGAGGGTATGAACTGGCACTGAAAACAGACGATGGAGTACGCCTGTGGATCAACGATGAACTGGTCATCGATAGCTGGATCATTCGCCCCGAGGCAACCGATCTCTATACCACCCACCTCAAAGCCGGAGAGAGAGTGAAAGTTAGAATTGAATATTTCGACAACGGGGGTGCCGCCATCTGTCAGTTGATTTGGAACACACCGAAAGAGGGCAACAGCGGAATTTTTGCAGCCGACCTGGATGCAGCCAGGGAGAGCGACCTGGTCATCGCTGTCCTGGGAATTAATAAGAGCATCGAACGGGAAGGGATCGACCGCACCTCCATCGACCTGCCCCAGAAGCAGCGGGAGTACATCAAACAGCTCAACAGTATCAATCCGAACATCGTGGTGGTCCTGGTGGCAGGAAGCGCACAGTCGATCAACTGGATCGATGCACATATCCCCGCGGTGCTCAATGCATGGTATCCCGGAGAGAGCGGGGGCACTGCCATTGCGCAGGTGCTTTTCGGGGATTACAATCCGGGGGGACGGCTCCCCTTCACCTACTACCGGTCGGTGAATGACCTGCCCCCCTTCGACGATTATGAGGTCTCAAAGGGACGAACCTACAGCTATTTCGAGGGAGATCCCCTCTACCCCTTCGGTTACGGGCTTAGCTACACCACATTCGAATACAGCAATCTGGGTACCGTGAAAACCGGCAACAATCCGGACGATCAGATTGAGGTGACCCTGGATGTATCCAATGCAGGAGCCTATGACGGAGATGAGGTGGTTCAGCTCTATGCAAAAAGTCTCTCCTCATCGGCAAAGGGGCCCCTCAGGGAGTTGAAGGGATTCAAGCGGATCCATCTGGCTAAAGGTGAAACGAAAAAGGTGCACTTTACACTTCCGGTTGGGGAGCTGAGACAGTGGGACAGCGATGCACATGCATGGAGAGTGGAACCCGGCCGGTATGAACTGATGGTTGGCAGCTCCTCCCAGGCAATCAAACTATCCAAAGAGATTCAAGTCAAGTAATGAAACGAAAGAAAAAACTACTGCTGTTTGGTGCAGGAAAGATAGGAAGATCATTTATCGGTCCGCTGTTTAGCCAGTCAGGATACAAGGTGGTATTTGCAGATATTGATCCTCATCTGGTAAAGATGCTGAATGATGCATCTGCATACAATGTGGTGATCACGGACAGCAACCACCCGGAGAATGAGCGGGTGTGCAGGATTGAGAATATCTCTGCACTGCTCCTCTCCGACAGGGATGCCATTAAGAAGGAGATCATTGAATCGGATCTCATCGCCACTTCGGTGGGGAAACGGGGTCTCCTGAGTCTGCCGGAGCTGATGGCCGATGGGGTGCTGGAGCGGTACCGGACCCGGAGAGATCAGCCCCTGGATATCATCATGGCCGAAAACGTCCGGGATGCTGCGGAGCTGTTCCGTGAAACAATCAAACCACTGGTGCCCGGAGTGCCGGTGGAGGAGTACATCGGACTGATTGAGACCAGCATCGGAAAGATGGTACCCATCATGACCGGTGAGCAACTTAAAAAAGATCCGCTTTCGGTGGTGGCCGAACCGTACAACAACCTGATTGTAGACATGCAGGGTTTCCGGAACGGTCTACCTGATGTAGAGGGACTGGCTCCAAAAGTGAACATGAAAGCGTGGGTGGACCGGAAGATCTTTATTCATAACATGGGTCACGCTACCCTGGCATACCATGCAAACTACCTCAACCCTGAGCTCAGGTTCACATGGGAAGCGTTGGAGATAAAAGAGCTAAAGGAGATCACCCGAAATACCATGCTGCAATCTGCAAAGATCCTGCAGGGGCTCTATCCCGATGTATTCACCCTTAAGCAGTTGGTAGAACATATTGACGATCTCCTGGACCGGTTCTCCAACCGTGCCCTGGGCGACACCATCTTCCGGGTAGGGTGTGATCTCCCACGGAAACTGAACTCCGACGACCGGCTGATGATCCCCATACTGGCCGGCATTGAAGCGGACAGGGAGTTCAACCTGATACTGGAGGGCTGGGTGAAAGGTTGTTTTTTCAACGCCACCGATGAACAGGGAAATCATCACCCCGAGGATCAGAAATTCAGAAAGATCTACAAAGAGAACCCGGAGCTCATTTTATCGGATCATTGTAAACTGGACCAGAAACAACATGCAGTCATTGATGTAAAGGTGAAGAAGATCCTGGAATCGTTGAGTTAACAGACAAAAACGAGTGAATATGGCACACAGAGAAGCTCCTCAATACCGCAAGCTCTATGAGCAACTGAGGCATCTGATCGAGGATGGCACCTACAACAGCGGGGACCTGCTCCCTTCTGAAAATGAGTTATGTGCGGTTCACAACCTCACCAGGCCCACCGTAAGGAATGCACTGGATATGCTTGTGAATGAAGGTTTTATTGTGCGAAAACAGGGCAAGGGCAGCATTGTAAAGGGAAAACCGAAAGGGATCGGGATTCTCTCATTTTCCGGAACCACTTCGGCCGTCGGCCAGGAGAACCTCACCACCCAAATCATAGTCAAACCTCACATAAGGGGCTGGGACAACGCATTCAGTTATGAAATTACCGAAAAGCAGAAAAGTGTAGGCTGCATCTACCTGGAGCGATTACGGTTAATTAACCAGGTTCCCATTTTATATGAGATTACCATGATCCCTAACCTGAACCTGCCACGTTTCACATCCAGGAACCTGGAGAACAAATCCATTTTCGATGTTCTGAGGAAGCACTACCAGATCGATGTGAAGGGGGGAGAACAGAAGATCCACGCCATCAAAGCAGACGAAATGATCCAGGAGTATTTCGGAGTCCCCGAGACCCACCCCATGCTTCGGCTCGACCGGAAGATGGAGACCAACCGGGATGGATTCTGTTTCTTCAGCCAGATATTCTGTAATACAGAAGCCTACAGTATAACAGGCCGGTTCTGACGCCCCCCGGAAAAATTGCATATCTTTCTTGTTTTCCGCACAAGACACCCGCGTCTTAGTAACTCCTTGATATTCTTTATCGTTATTCAAAACTGGGTGCTGCAATGCGCGGCACGGACAGCAATGGATATAAAATATCCAGTTACTATACATATTTGGTGCTTTACCGATATTAAATATCTATCAATGGATATAAAATATCCAAAAAGACATCAATAAGGTTAATAAACGGATATTTTATATCTGTATTTCCAATTGTGAGGTGCTGCATTGCGGAAAACAAAAGTCCATCGGAAAAATGCATATCTTTAGGTTTTACACTTAAATACAGGAACAGATGAAAAGAACAACCCCGCTCTTCAGCCTCTTCCTGACACTGCTCTTTCTGCTCTCTCTTCTGTTCACTTCAGGATGCCGGCAGGAGGTCCCATTAAAAGGATCCAGACCCAATATTGTATTCATCCTTGCCGATGACATGGGCTGGGCCGATCTCCCTGTATATGGCAACCGGTTTAATGAAGCGCCCAACCTGACCAGAATGGCAGAGAGGGGAATCCGCTTTACAGATGCCTATGCAGCCTGTCCGGTCTGCTCCCCCACCAGGGCCAGTATCATGTCCGGACAGTACCCCGCCCGTGTAGGGGTCATTGACTTCATCCCCGGTCATTGGCGTCCATATGAAGAGGTGACCGTTCCTTCAAACCGGACCCAGTACCTCCCCGAAGAGATCATCACCATTGGAGAGTCGATGAAAGAGGCCGGCTATGCCACCGGCTATTTCGGGAAGTGGCACCTGGGGTTTGAAGAGAGGCACCAGCCATGGAACCATGGGTTCGAAACTACCAATGTTTACCGGGGAGGCGGCTTCTTCCACTATGCAGAGAAGATGAGCACACCCATTGAAGTGGAACCAGGCACTGTGCTCTCAGAGGCCCTCACCGACCTGAGTCTTGATTTCATCGAAACCCATAAGGAGGATCCCTTCTTCCTCTACCTGGCGCACTATGATGTCCATGTGCAATTGGATGCAGACTCAGCCCTGATTGAGAAGTACCTGGCCAAAGCGAAGGTGGAGGGATATCCCTGCAATGCAGTCTATGCAGCCATGGTGGAGCATCTGGACAACAGCGTGGGCAGGATCCTGGAGAAACTGGAAGCAGAGGGATTGTCAGAGAATACACTGGTCCTCTTCTTTTCGGACAACGGGGGACTGATCAGCCGGTTTGACCGGATTCCGCTGCTGGCCCAACCGAAACAGTATATTTATAAGGGTGACACCCTGCTCTATGTGGCCTCCTCCAACGCACCTTTGAGGGCTGAGAAGGGGACGGTGTATGAGGGGGGGATCCGGGAACCTTTTATCGCCTGCTGGCCAGGAAAAATTGAGGCACATCAGGTTAGTGAAGCCCTGGTTTCCAGCGTGGACCTCTACCCCACCCTTACCGAACTGGCCGGCATCTCCCTTCCAGAGTCCCAGGAGTTTGACGGCATCAGCCTGTTGCCTTTGCTGGAGGGGAGCAAACCCGATCCTGAGCGCGCCATCTTCTGGCACTACCCGGTATACCACCACGACAAACCGGCCTCTGCCATCCGCAAGGGCGACTGGAAGCTGATCCACCACCTGGACGATAACAGCCGTGAACTCTACAACCTGGCAGAAGATATCGGGGAGACCACCGACCTCACAGCGATATACCAGGAGAGAACAGAAGACCTGTTTCAGGAGCTGGAGCTGTGGAGAGAAGATGCAGGAGCAGAATCTCCTCTCCCCAATCCCGATTTCAATCCCAATAGACGCTACGAATGGGGCATGCATCCCGACCGGGGAAATTGATATAAGATCCAATCCAGGATCAGCCGCAAAAAGCAACCCTTTTGCTGTATGTATTAGCGCGGATGGCTTTTACTACAATGAGGTGCAGGGAGAAAACTCTTCGGCCCAACTTAACCTCTCTGCCATATCGGATTGGGAGGGTCCCAGGATGATCATCACTGCCACGGGCAAAGATGCGGTTGCAGAGATGCCGGTAAAATTTACCGGCACTGGTGTTGGCTTTATCCAGGGAACCAACATGGCGAGCCTGTTGTTATGGGAGTAACCTGATTAATGAACCGGTAACGCCTCCACCAGGTAGTCGCCCGGACCATAGGTTCCGATCAGGCTGAATCCGTCGGTTTCGTCGATAACTTCCACAACTGTACCATTGATCTTCAGTATGGCATCCGAACCATAGGTGGGAAGATGGATCTCTCCCTCTGCATTGGCAGGAATGGTGATCTTCCAGGCGAACCCCCGGTCGCTCCGCTCCCACCGGCTGACAATGGTACCTGATTTAGAGGCATATGTGGCAGATGCTGATGAAAGCTGCCGGGTCAGGTAGGGTTTAAAGGCTATCTTCTGAAATCCGGGTCCCTCTGCCACCGGGTTGATCCCGGCAATCCCCGAATAGAACCATGCATCAAAGCCGGCCTGCATGGGGTGGCTGTGCGATCTCAGGTTCAACTCCTTTTCCTCATTATCATCGCTGCACGGAAGCACCTCCCAGAGGGTGGTCACATCATAACGGTCCCACATATAAGCGAAGCTGTGCTTCCCGGTTTTGGTCAGCAGATGGTACACCTCCTCTTCAAAACCATTCTCTGCCAGCACACTGAAGATCCTGGCCAGTCCAAAGATCCCTGTATTAAGAAACCCATCGTACGATTCATTGATGTTCTCTATGACCGCCGATGCTACCTCCTTCTCCATTCCCACCGGAACCAGATCCATATCCAGTGCCATAATATTGGCTGTCTGGCTGGTTCCGTAGCTTCCTGTTTCCGGGTCAAAGAAATGACGATTGAAATCCGTTTTCAGCTGGTCATGCATCTGCTTAAAAAGCGCCTGATCCCCGCCCTTCCCAAGTAAACCCGCCACCTCTTCCATAATGGTCACATCCAGAATATGAAATGCAGAGGAACTTACCGGAACCGGACAGTCCAGGTTCTCATTTCCGCCGGGCGGACACCAGTCCCCCAGTCCGTTGGGAATCACCCCGTCTACCTGCAATGAAGAAACATACTCCACCCACTGTTTCATATCGGGATAGAACTCCTCCAGAACGATCCTGTCACCATAATAGAGATAGAGGTACCACGGAATCTGTACCAGTGCCGTTCCCCAGTCGGGTGTGGCACACCCGCTGGTACGTTTTCCCGGTGCGATCATGGTAGGAATGCCCGCCGGTTTTGTAACCACACTCCGGTCCTGTATGCTCCCTCCAAAAAAGATCTGCTCCTTCTCCTCCCTGCCGGAAGAGCGCATGTCAAACATATATTTGATAAAGAAACGCTGCGCATCAAAATTCCAGATCATCGGTTGGATCAGGGCATGGGCATCACCTGTCCACCCACACTTCTCCCGCTGGGGACAGTCAGAGGGAATGCTGTGAATATTGCCCCTGATGGTCCACCGGGACAGGTCATGAAGCCGGTTAATCTGCTCCTCCGAGCATTGAAAGCTCCCCACATCCGGCACCGATGAATGGACCACCTGGGCGGTAAGAAGCTCCTTGCCTGGTGCACTTCTCAAACCGCTTACCTGTGCATACCTGAACCCGAAGTAGGTAAACTGCGGGTGCCATATCTCCACACCCTTACCTCTACAGGTGTATTTCTGGGTCTGCAGCACCTTAGTATGGAACGTCCCGGTAGAGCGCATGTCCAGGCTCCCATCCTCATACAACTCTTCACCACACTGAATGGTGATCTCCTGACCAGCCTTCCCCTCGATTTTTAGCTCCATCCATCCCGCCATGTTCTGTCCAAAATCAAATACCCAGCTGCTATCGCCCTGGTCAGTAACCGACACTGCGGCCAGCTCCTCCATCACCCGGATGGGCTCGGCGAACTGCTGAAAAAGATCTGCGGGATGCCTGCCCGGTGAGAGGGGGCTGTTCCACTCCCCCTCTACCTCGCCCGGCCTGTTCCAGTTTTCGATCTCCAGGCGGGCATCGTAGTGTTCCCCACCATAAATGCTGGAGTAGGTGATGGGACCATATGTCCAGAGCCAGCTCCTGTCCGAACCGATCACCTCCCTGGTACCATCTTTGCGATGGATCACCAGCTGACAGGTGAAGAGCGGCTGACCGTAAATCATGGTGGAGTCTTCCGGTGCCAGTTTCCATACCTGGTTCTGGTTATACCATCCGTTGCCCAGCATCACACCCAGTGCGTTCTCCCCTGAAAGATCAGCTGGATCAATTTCATAGGTTGTGTAATAGGTGTAATCTTCATAGTTGGTCTGGCCGGGATCCAGTACATTCTTCCCGATCTTCGCTCCGTTCAGATACGCTTCGTAATAACCGGGTGCCGCAATATAGAACAGCACATAGTCGATGTTTTCAGGCTCCTTCACCTTAAAAGGTTTGCGAAACAGCGGCAAAGGCTTCTCATCACTGTACTGGTAGGTAAGCCACCCGGCCTCCCAATCCTCAGGATAGGCCAGCGGGACCACAATGCGAAGCGCTTCACTCCACAGTGAGGAATCCCCTTCCTGGTCCCAGACCATGACACTGGCATAGTACTGCTTGCCATTTTCAAGGGGCTGACCATCATATTTCACCTGCAGGGAACCACTCCCTTTTCGTTCACCTGAATCCCATACGTTCTGAGGATCATCCAGCGGGCAATTCGCCTCTTCGGACAGGATAATCCGGTAAGCTGACTGTTGTAATCCCGGCTGGTCTCCCGAGAATCTCCAGGAGAATAGCGGATCATGATCCATGTTTGACACGAAATCCGCTCTGAACTCCTCAACAACCATATCGCTGCCCTGATGCCGGCAAGCAGACAACAGCAGAGATGTTGCTATCAGCATGCTACAGGCTGTTATTTTCATATTTGAAATCATTGAATTGGATCGATTTAACCTGAATTGAGTTTTAATTTACCAGTAATTGTTGTACAATGGCCCCCTCTTCAGTGATGCGCTGCACACAGTATATCCCCGGAACCCATTCCGAAATATTTAGTTCGATGGAATCTTCATACACTACATCCTCCAGCACCACCCTGCCCCTGAGGTCTATGCACTGCAGATGTCCCAGTGACCGGTCCGGGGTTGAGATGGTGACCGTCTGCCGGGCCGGGTTGGGATAGAGCAGGAATCTCTCACCCGTTATTTGTGAGATATCCACTCCAACCTCCGACTGGTTAATTCCGTAGGCTTCATTGATATTTTCGTAATAGAACTGCTCCGGAGTAAGATCATCCCGACTCAAAAGATACCCATCCAGCATGGTGATCATATCCCCATAGGAGCCCAGCATATCTGAGAGGGTCCAGTTGCTTCCGAAGATCACCCGCCCGGGGCCGAATGCTTCAATGGCCGGGTCTATCAAAGGTTTATAGGCCTCCGGATCGACAGGTGCCGGGTCCTGACCTGACAGGGTATAGAGGGCAGAAATCTTGCAATAGACATTGGGCTCGGAGGCAAATACGGCAAGCCGGTCTGTCCAGTCAGCGGGAACCACCGCTCCCCCCTGGATCATCCCACCGGCCAGGTGGTTCATGATAATGTTCATGCCGGGGTACTGTCGGGCAATGGTGGCGATGGTCTGCGGATCAACACCCGCACCACCCAGCTCCAGCACCTGGTTCCTGGAGGCCAGGTGGGAAAAACTTGCGATAATCTCCGCTTTGGAGATATCAATGGGTGTGGATGGACGGATGCGAATCCCCCTGAACTTTTCATATTGCGAAAGTGAATCGAGATCGGAAACATAATGGGGATCGCGGGGGTCCAGATTGGCTATAAAGGCCACCAGGGCCTCCGAGCTGTCCACATGCCGCATCAGCCAGAAATTGTCTTCACGACGCTGACTTGCCTCAACCACCACCGCATAGCCGATCCCTGCCGGTGATGCAGTATCCACAAACTGCTGTGCAAAATGGGGAAAGTATATCTTTTCGTGTCGCACCGGGTCCAGGAAGATGCAGCTTCCCTCCCGGTGGGTATCATACAGGTGTATATGTGTATCTATACGGGGTGACAGGGTATCTCCCTGCAGATCTTTCATCACCGGCTTCCCTCCAAACAGGGGGAATCCCATCATCACTGTTAAAATCACCAACACAATCTTCAAGTCCGGTTTCATCATATCCATTTTACAGTTTGCTGATTGCACCTGTGTACTGCCTGTCCAGCTTCACAATTCTCACCTCATAGAGACCTTCTGTAAGTCCTCCCATTTCAAGAGCAGAGCTGTCCGATTCGAGCAGCTCTTCCAGAACCACAGATCCCGTCATATTGATAATCTGAACCGTGGCTCCTGACAAATCCTCTCCAACGAAATTCATAAAATCACCAACAGGATTGGGGTAACATCTGACCTCTAACCTGTCAAGCTGTGGAGGCTGAATAGCCACCCGGTCCGGCAGCTTAATGCGTTCTTCGTTCAGTTCCAGGACATGTGCCTGAATCAACTCCCTGTAGGCATCCCATTTTTGTTTCAGGTCCGGATACCAGTTCAGGTCCCCCAGTGGCATTCCCTCCTGCGAAGCGATCAATAGTACGGGATTGGTATAGGATCCGTCAAACCTGGGCCAGGTAGCAGGCGGGTCAGCCGGGTCATAACCATTGTATCCGTCAATATCCCAATTGTAGCTGGGCAGATCGCTCACCTCCGGCGCATCCGCCTCTTCCCAGAACACCTTCCTGTAGAAGCCCAGGATGTGTTCACCCACACTGTCGTTGATGCAGTAAATCATTGTATCGTTGTAGAGCGGATCCTGATCATACCAGTTGTGGTTATATTTCATATTGGGCCAGGAGACCTTGTCATGAAGAATCCCGTACTCCCTGCAGGAGTCGGCCGGGGAAGCAATCTCCTCACCCACAATGGTCAGGGTCTTATCCGAACCTCCCAATACCCGGGGGAACACATTCACAATCCCATCCAGATAATAAACTGCTCCTGCCTGCAACAGGTAGATCATATCCCCTCCATTGTGATTGATAGCCGTCTGAATTGTGCCAACCCCAGGCTCCACCCTGATGGTATCGGCTGCATGAAGGTTGGATAAGAATAGCAGCATGGAGACTACCGCTGCCATAAATTTTCTATTTGAGTAATACATCATCTTGTCAAATTGCTTGTATCTTAATCCCAAACCAGGGAGAGCCACTTTCCGCTAAGTTTGCTGTCCACCTGCATTTGCAGGCTATTTCCCCGGATCTTATGTTTGACGCTTTTCCCTTTTCTGTCTGTCAACCTGGCGGTTCCGGTACCGATACCTTCCGGAAGTGGAATAACCACCTCTGCCTCTCCATCCACATAGAGCAAGATCTCCTTTTCACGCTCAAGTGATGGTGCAAAAGCAATCTTCTCCAGTTTTTGATCAGAGAAGTTATAAAGTTTCCCATCGATCTCCACCTGGTTGCAATCCTGCCCTTCGAAGGCGACCAGTTCACTCTTTTTATTGGTCCGGAAAGCCATGGTGAGGGTTCCCTCGAAACTCACCCTGTGGCCATTCACCATAAAATCATCCAGCAAAATCTCATCGGTCGGAAGCGGATTGACTGCCAATGCAGCAGAATCATCTTCCTGATTCCGTGAGAACCCGCCGGGCCAGGTCTCCCGGTGGCTGCGGTAATGCCGCACCAGTACCGTTGCCCCGTTGGGAAAGCGTGTGGCCAGGTAATGGGAGGTACGGGAAACATGCTCCGTATTGTCATTTACTCCGGCAAAAGTGCCGGTGGATGCATAAGAGCCGGCATGATCCAGGATCTCGAAGAGCGTGCGGGTTTCATACCCCAGGCTGGCTGACTGGTCATCCCGTGGCCTGAATCCAAAATACCAGGCGCTTCCCTTGCCGGTTCCCACCAGCAGGTTGTTATCACAGAAAGCCAGTTTGGAGGTGCCATCCCCTGCCTCAACCGGGTAGATCCGGTCCACCATAAAATCGGTCAGTATATACTGTGAAGGGATCTCCCTCAACTGGTTTAAGAAGTCGATTCGCATACCCGGGGCAATTCTTCCCTGCGGCTCAGGTGAGCTGTACGTTACCCCAAACAGGGTCTCCCATTTTTCAAGACATTTTTCACCGGCTGCATTGATCATGGGCGGAGGACCGAACCAGATGGCATTCCCTCCACTTTGCACCAGATCTCCCATCATATCAAGGAGGCCCTTGTTTGGAAGTGGTTCAAAAAGGGTCACCAGGGTGGTGTACTTTTTGGCCATGATCTGAATCTCTCCCCTCTCATTGACGGTGCCCAGTTCCAGTAGTTTTTCAGCTGTGATGTAGTTGCAGTAGCCATACTGGGTCATCCACGAACCGAATCGCTCCTCCACTGCCACCAGGTTCATGGGGTAAAGTACCAGTACATCCACATCGCGGTGAACATGGCCGGTGATCAGGTCGATGGAGTGGGATCTGGGTGCACCCCCATAGGCATCGTTCACCGATGCCTTGCGGCGGGCAACTTCATTGGGCATACCCCAGAATGCAGGATAGGCATTGGGTTTCCGGTTCAGCACACCCAGGGAGGTGGCCATGGCAGCACCGTAGTAGTTGCGGTCATTCCATCCCAGCTCTGCAAAATCGTTTCGCGTAGGCTCCAGGTACTCTCCCCACTTGAAATAGTCATAACAGGCTGCTGCTGCCTGCTGTACTGTATTTCCCCAGATAAAATTGGGGGTATACTCATATTTGTAGGCGTGGGGCTCAAGGTTTTCCGTATTCCACATGTCCACCGTGGGACTCTCAGCCCAGGAGGAGTGCCCGTGGGTGCCCCACTCCTCCACACCAAACAGTTCAGTGGCATGCTCCCTGGCACCCTTAAAAAGGTCCACCACATACTCATTGAGCATCCGGTAGTAGTTGTCCCTGAAGAGAAAGGTTTTCTGGATCTCCTCTCTCGATGCGCCTTTGACATACTGTACATTCCCGGAGGCCATCACCGAATTGGTGTTGATATCGGGACCATAAGCAAAATAGAGCAGCTCCTTCTCTTCGAAGGGTACTCCAAACCGCTCTTCATAATATCTCCCCATTGAAGGGGTGAAATAGCGTACAGCCAGCTGGCCGTTATCATGGTGTCCGAAATAGACCCAGTCCTGCTGCAGGTGGAGCTCATCCGAATAGAAATGCTGCAGATTGATTCCCTTATCATGGTACTTTTGCAGCAGGTTTTTTAGAAATGGTTCCGCCTCAGGACTAAAATAGGCCATTTCGGGCACCTCATATTCCAGCATAACCATCACCCGGTCGTACCCTGCCAACTCTTCTGATCCCTCAGAGTATACCTCAATACGCCTGGCCCGGTCCACATTCTGCCCGGAACCTGAAGTGGCGGTCCAGTAACTGGTCTCCATGTTTGTATCATCTTCCGGAACCGCGGTCTCCCACTGGGTATACTCCACATTTTCCAGTGCAATGATATCATCCCGGTCAACAGCCTTATACATGGTGTTGGGAAGGTGTTTCTCCCTGAAAGCATAGGCCTTTACCCCTTTCAGTTTAATGGTGAATTTTCCCTTGTTGTTGGTCCAGTACAACTGCTGCCATAGCTTCACATGAAATTTACCGGTCTGCGGATCCCTGTTTCCCACCTTGTAATGCATCCACTGTCCCGATTCACCGGTCTGCGTCTTAAAAGCAGGTCCCAGCTCCAGGGGACTCAACAGACTCAGGCCCATTCCCATTCCGTACCCGGCTGCAAAATCGGCAATCACTTTGATCTTATCCACATACTCATCACTGTCGGGGGTCAGCAACCGCCGGGTACCTGCCTGCTCCCTGTATTGCCTGAAAAACTCATCAAAGGCGATGGTCAGTACATGATCCCCTCTTTTCTGCCCCCATTCACACACCTCCCTCAGGCTTGCATACCGCTTGTTAAAGCCCGTGGAGAGATCAATCTTCTTATCGGGATCCAGCAGGTCATTCAACTGCTGATCGCTGGTCAGGATGATGGTTACCGAATATCCTGCAAAACCCTGGAATACCAGGATCAGGATCAGAATAATCCTTGGAAAGAAAGTAAATCCAGATTTCATTGTTATGGGGTGTTAGCTGAATACTACATAAACAGAGCGATATTAAGCTTTGTTCTCATGTCATTTCCATTCCATTTCATTATTTTTATCTCTCTCTGTTTTAACTTCTCAACAAGATAGGTAAAACCTCAAATATCGATTTAATATCATGATGAAATTCTGGATGATCCTGGTTGGTATTGCATTTACAACGCCTGTCGCTGTTGCCCAAACAGACAGCATCACAGACATTGAGGGCAATGTCTACAAAACCGTTCAGATCGGAACCCAGTGGTGGATGGCCGAGAACCTTAAAGTGACACAATACACCAATGGCGACGCCATCCCGCATCTGACCGGTGCAACAGAGTGGGCCAATACAACCGGAGGTGCTTACTGCTACTACGAGAACAAGACCGGTTTTGCTGACACCTATGGAAATCTATATAACTGGCATACCGTTGCAGATGCACGGGGTGTATGTCCCCAGGGATGGCATATACCATCGGATGAGGAGTGGATCACCCTTGAAATGCACCTTGGTATGAGCAGGTCTGAAGCGGATCGCATTTCTACCTGGCGGGGTACCGATCAGGGAGACCAGCTGAAATCCGGAAGTTTCGGGGGAAACAACAGTTCCGGTTTCTCAGTACTGGGCACCGGGTACAGGGATCCTGAAGGTGTTTATAAGGCCATGGGTACCGATAGCGACTACTGGACCTCCACCCCCTATGATAACCAGGGGTTCACA